>JAZRLQ010000079.1:0-35767 GCA_045646925.1 Eubacteriales bacterium | reverse complement strand
GGTGTTGGCTTGGATCGCATTCGGCTTTGCATAGTGATAGGTCTTACCCGAACCGCTTCCGCCGACAATCAAAGTATTCATATTGCGGCGGTGTTCTCTCATGTTGTAGCCGATGCTGACGTTCTGCGTGAGTATCTTGTTATTCTCATACGGCTCTTGATGATATTTCCCGTATAACTCTTTCACCGATCCCCAGCTTGCCGAACCGTGTTCTTCGCGCCGTCGATAGTTGGGCTTGGTATAATGACAGATCAAGAGAACAAGACCGTATACCGCCGAGAAAATCAATACACACGGGAACGTGGTGTTGCACCATGACAGGCGTAGCGGATGAGAAAAAGCCTCCACTAGCTTTGGAATCATGATGGGAAGACCGCCTCCTATACACGGTGCAATCAAAACGGACATCCAAATGACAGCAAGCAGACCGAACAAACCGACAAAAGCCCACCATCTCTTGCTTTCATCTTGCATCTCTGTCTCTGTCCCTCTTTCTCTTCGTCGGTGCATCAATGACCTTAAGCAAAAGATCGCTGACATCCTCCGTCGGTTTGTTCTCGGAAATAAAATCGTTGCGACGGTCGTTGAGCGCCTCCATCATCACTCTGTGTTCGTAATCCGAGACTTCGATCACACGCTTGACATCTCTCATCATCTCGCCTCCTTATCATTTCGCTTCTTGTTCTGCTCCTTTGGACGTTCAAGCAGAACCTCATTCATACGATTTGTGATTGCCTTGACAGAACCGTGAATTTCCGACAGTTCTTTCTTGATCTGCTCACCGTCATAGCCTGCATATCTTGCGGGCATACTGTAAAGATTTACTTGGTCGGAAGGAACGCCGTATTTTTTTGCAAGCACATAAGCCACACATCTTGCTTGAAATTCATGATCTGATACACGAAAAGCCTCCTTTGTCTGCTTTGTCTGCTTTGCCATCTCCGCACACGCAAGAGCCTGCGATACGGAAGTAAAGATATCGTTGACATTCATTCCCGATTTTGCGTAAATGCAGTTATCCTTTACATCAAAATATGCGCCGACCGCTTTATCCGTAGGATAATTCTGTACAGTCTTAATATCCACGGGACTGTCATTGACAAGCGCACGGATCAACATCGACTTGTCGTATGCAACCGTTTGTCCGGGCGTAATACCCGCAACGTCGGATGCATCGAACATGGTCTTGGGATTGAATGCAATTCGTTTCTCTCCGTCCTTGGTATAGGAAGTGGGTTCCAAAATCATAAAACCCTTGCTCCCTTTTTTGACGGAACCGCCTTCCTCCTTCCATCCCTTAAAATCCTTGATCTTTGTCGCATCGGATTTCTGCGCGTAAATGAGAATGTTGTTGTTGAGGGAATATTTTTCAAAACGGCTCTGTACTGTAAGAAATTCACTCATTTCCTCGGTCGATGAAACGATGGTGGGACAGACCGCCTCAATCATTGCAAAAAGGCTGTCCCTTTTTCTTTTTTGTTCGTCTGCCCACTCCTTTTTGTCTTTCTTATCGCTACTCTCGGCAGGCTGTACGTCGTCTTCTTTCTTTTTCCCTTGATTTAAGATCTCGTCGAAATTACTCATGTGCATTCTCCTTTCCTTATTTTGTTTTGGATTTGTCTTTTTTGACGGGCGCCATATCCTTTTCCGCACTCTCCAATTTTTCTGCTCTTGCTTTCTTCAAATCGTTCAGTTCGGCACGGACAGACGGTTTGCGCTTTCCCGATTTATCCGAGCGCCCTTCGTTACGATCCATAGGGCTTCTTGAAACCATCAAGGAAGGCTCGGACAGATGGCTTGTCTCTACGCGGCTGATCGTTTCGCCTGACATTGTTTCCACTTTTTCTGTCCGAGCCATATCGGGGTTTCCGCTTGTCCTCACTTCTTTTTGAACGGGAGCGCTCATCAGATCATCTGCCATTCGGTCGCTCCTGCTCTTTTCGGGTCGTTCCCGCTCGATGACCTGCTTTTCATCGGGCTCGTCGCTCACAACCCGCTCACCCTCGGTTTCCTTGGCTGCATCACGCGCCCTTTTCTCTTTTTCAAGTTCAACCTTAAGAGAAGACGTATCCAACTTTGTAAGATCAAACCTTTCAATAATACGGTTGATCTTGTTCTCATCATCGGCTCGGATAAGCACGTCAAAAACGCCGCCCGTCTTATCCTTCTCTTTCAGAATAGTATAGAGAACACCGTACTGTTTGGCTACCTCTTTGAATTTCGGAAGATCCTTTTCCTCAAAGGTATAGACTTTAAGAGGTTTTCCGGAACGGAGCATACTCGATAGCCTTGCCGCTCCTTTTGTTTTTTCTTGCTGACGCAGGGTGGTATAAACAAGAACAGCGGCTCTTTCTGCTCCCTTACCCGAGAGCCGAAGAAGAACCTCTGTTCCTTCAAGCAATATTCTTGTTACCTGTTCAGCAGCTTCACCATTTGCGCTCATTCCTTTACTTTTTCCTTTCTTCTTTGATTTTCGTTTTCTCTTTGCTCGGGAGTAAAGATCGTATTGACTACATATTCCACCACACCGTGCCGTTCTGCGATGTCAAGGCAAGTTCGCATATCCCTCCGTGCCTTTGACATTTCATCCGTTAATCTGCCAATCTCCGCCTTGATGGGTTGCATTTGCTCGGGCTCGTGCATCCGCCGAAGCTTGTTCCTTAACTTCGTTCGTTCAATCGCAAGTGCCTTATGCTTTGCATTAAGACTTTCGGTAAATGTGAGAAGGTCTTCCACCGTATCAATGCCGTGCTTCCCCATCAGGTCGGCTTGAGCGCTATACTTTTGAAGCTTCTTTCTGTCCTCACGCATTACGTCATAAGCGGCTTTGCTCTGCGGCTTCGTTTTCGGAAGCGCACCGAGAAGATAGCAATAATAGATATAGAGCGCATAAAGTCCCTTCGGCTTTTCAAATGTTTGCGGTCTGTACGGTTGAAAGAACTTTCTTCTGTTCGTGTAGAAATTTTCTTCCAGCCGATCCGCGATATCCTCCTCGGTATAACCATCACCAAGTTTGTCAAGACGAAACCACTTTTTGCCGCTATCCGGTCGAATACGGAGAAAGCTTCCTCGCCTTTCAAAAACATACCCGAAGTTCTCCATCGTTCGATAAAAGTATTTCGCGCTTGTATTACACTCGATGGCAATATCAATATCTCTGCGGATGTTGCCGCGCTCGGTCGGTTTGCCTTCCTTCTCTGCAATGATCTCGCTGATATGCCGACGTTTACCGGATGGATTCTTAATAACAGAAAGACCGAACTCACGACAGATCTCATCCGAAATCTGTCTCATCTTGGCGTAGGTCGCTTTTTGATCGTAGTACCGCAATCCGTCCACATAGGACACGCTGTTAAGGCAAAAATGATTGTGGAGCGTTCCCGTATTCAGATGGGTGCTGACAAGCACCTCGAAACGGTCTCCCCACATTCTCTTTGCAAGCTCGATGCCAACCTTATGTGCAACCTCCGGCGTAACCTCTCCTTGCCTAAAGGATTGATATCCATGGAAACAAACGATACCTCCCTCCTTGTTCCATGCTTTTTTCGTCCTGTAGAATTGCCGTGCGGATTCGTCGGGGTTTGAAGAACAGTTCACTCCCGACACATAAAGCTGCTTTTCGGTTTTCATCTCGTTTGCCGTGTACTGCATCACGTTTTCAAGTGTGTGGAACTGTGCCGCCTGCCCGTAATTTCCGCCCCAAGTCTTTTCGGGATTTGCGGTATATTGCACAACGCTCTCAACTTTACCCTTAATACTCCATATTGCCGTTACTGCCATAATCACCTTGCAAATGCTTCGGTGAAGACATCGTCCATACGCCGTATATCTCGGGAGGCAGAAACAAGCAATGGCTCATCCACAAATCCAAGCGTTCTTGCTTTCACGAGAATTTGATCAATGTTGCTTCCGATCCTGCGAAGCTCCCTTACGATCTGTCCGTATTCTGCGGGCGGTCTCTCACAAATCACCGTACCGTTAAGCGCTGACCGGATAAAATCTTCACGGGATCTTGCATTTGAAGCCATGACCAAAGAATTAAGGCGTTCAAGCTCATCGTCAGAAAATCTGACTTTGATTTCTTTCATTCTTTTCATTGACTGTCTCACGGGGGTGTTAGGGGGTGTCCCCTCTCACAAGCGAATTATGGGTACATAATTCAGTGCTTGTTAAGATTGAAGGACACTTTTCTGCCTCCCGTTTCTCCTTTCATCTTTCGTGTTCTTCACGGTTTCGTAATATTTTTTCTCTGATCCTACATCGGTTTTTGTAGGTATTCGTTGAACTCCTTTCTACCTGTATGTAGAAGAATTTCGGTTCATATTTCACAAAAATCGTACAAATAGATTATAATCCGCATAAGTTCATGCTGTTCTTTTATATACAGATATGAAAAAAGGTCGAGTTTCCTCGACTTCTCAAGTTCTAATTCTGTTACAAAAGCATTTGATTGCACCTTGCATCACATTCGCCATGCTTACAATGAAATAGCATTTTTTCATGAATGAACATTCCAAGTTCTTTGGATTATATATTCCAATTAAACAGGGATGCCAAGATAACCTTATACATATTTAAGATCGCATAAAAATATCCACCCATTCAATTTATGAAAAGGTGGATATTTTATATGATAAATATATTTTTTCCAACATATTAAAAATAAAACTTAAAAGTAGCTATTAAAATGTAGTACATGAAAATATATTTTCATGTATCTTTCCGTTTACCAATAGATAAAAAGAAAATTTAAAAACTATTGTGTTTCTTCAAATATTATTCCAAAATCAGAGGAACGGGTTTCTCCTGATGTTGTTTCGGAATCGACACAGGGATTTTTGTCCGAAGTTGCACTATCATTCTTGTTTTTATCGCTGCTACATGTAAATAACCCACATACAAACAATAAAATTGTTATAAAGAGTATTATGCCATCAATCCAAAGGAATGGTGTAAGCCTAACACTGTCCATAAATTTTTTTGACTTGTTACTATCTTGATCATCTTCAGGTTTTACTTCCGAACTCGCTAAAATAGGTCTTGAGAGTCTGAAAATAAAATACACCAATAATAGCAATAAATTGTAAGACAAAAAGGTTATCAAAAACAAGAAAAACACAGTCCTTATAAAATTTTCTTTTGAAGCAAACGCCACGGCAAAATCGAGATCACTAAATAATGATGTAATCCCCATACCGGCAAAAGCTATTGCAACGAATATACCGAGAATTGCGACCGTATTGGTAAGCAATGAAAATATTTTACTATCCAAAGAGTCATTAGCTTTTGCAATATCTTGTTTAGCTTGAACCATATCTGTTTTTAATTGTGCCGTTTGAAGCTTCAGTTCACGCAACACCTCTTTTTGTTGTGTTAAAGTATAAGATTCATCACATTGAGGTCTTTGGGCCTCCCGTGACACATTAATGCTTTGGTAAATTTTTGAAAGTTCATCTAACGCTTGGCTGACTTTTAATAATTTATTACAATAAGTCTCCTCGTTTTTGTTAGAATCTTTGTCAAGTTCTTCGCTACAATAATTTCTGCAAAAACCCAGGTTTTGTCCAAAAAGTGTGAAATCATCATCTGAAATAGTTTCAATGAAATTTTTTAATTTTTTCTCATCTATATTATCAACAGAATGATCATTGACGAATTCAACAATTGTTGCGATCAGAGCACTTCTTTCACTTATTGAATTCAATCTTTGTGCAAAATGTAATAGAGTCATTTTGAAAAAGCTCCCATCAAAATTTGATAACTAATATGAGGAACACTTGTATTATCGCTTTTTACACCCAAATTAATAATTTTTTGGTTGTTCGGCAACGAATTTAATTCATATGCATCCTTTTGACCATATTTCGAAATTATATAATCAACACTTTTTTCTTCTGCCTCCAACAGCGTAATAAATTCTTCTTGTTTACAGTCAAATTTTTCTCCGTAATTACGAAATTCTTCATCGACCTCTTTAATAGCAATGCCGCATCTCCATATGCGAATATCTTCCTTAAATAAGGGCTTGTGACTTTTTTCAATGCATTCAATCTGCATTAACGATAATAATTTTTGCAACTTTTGTGTGTTAATAAAAATGCCTGCATCCAAACATTTATTTACAACAATTTTTCCTACTTCTGCCGCTTTGCACATAATATAACCTCCCTTGAAATACATTCAAATCACCTCACAAATATTGTATCGTGAGATATATTCGAATATACATAAAAACAAAAAAACCTATGTCTAAAGACATGGGTTTTATCAATAGTTTCGATAGGATTACCAACCCGATATCTCTAACTACGTATATATTATACCACAATATGTGGATATTGTCAATATATTTTAAAAATTTTGCATATTTTAACAAATTTACAAAATTACAAATCCCATGTTTGAGTAAAAATTTCTACATTGATATAAAAATGCTTTTATGTAAAACGGATATCTCTTGCTACATTATATTATGAGAGAATTTATCCATCCACAATAATATTCTATGGTTTGTTTTTACATTGATTGAAAAATAGGTGCGCATATTTTTGCGCACCCATTTTCATGGTTATTAATCTATATCGGAATCATACAATTCTTTTGCGTTCTTCTCCAATAGCTTGATGGCTCTTTCTAAATCAGCTATTTCTTCATTTGCCGATCTATAATGATAATCGTATTTACCGGAAAACCGGATTCGTTTAATTTCTTTTGAGATGATATCGCTATATATCGCTGTTCTTTTTGTCGCAGAAAACGGAACACAATTTGCTTGTTCCCATTGACTTTCACACTCAAATAATAGATTGGCTTTTCTTAAAATATTATCTATTTCTTCCATGTTTGTTTCTCCTGTTAATGTCCTTCTATGATTCCTTCGCAATCGGGATTACAGTCTGCCCACACTTTTACCTTAATTGATCCAAAATCAGTGGTTAGTTGTTTAAATTTCAGTTCGCAAGCATGGCTACCAACCCAATTGCCCCAGGAAACTTTAAATTTGTTTTGTGAACCGGAACTCCAATTGTATGCTGAATTTTCCAATATGGAATAATGTATAGTTCCCAATCTTTCCATGTTGTTAAAATAAATTACAACTGTCAATTCGTTTTCATCGCACCCCATATCGAAGTTCGTATATTCGAAATCGTTATGTTCTTTCCAGCAATCCTCGTATTCAAAACTGATATATGGGTCCGCTATTACAATTACGCCTCCGATAAGATCGCTATTTTCATCTGCATCAAAAATGATGGGGTACTGTTACGTTAAAGCGAAGAAATCCTTAATTTTCTCAGGATGATTTTCAACACATTCATCGATACACGGTTTCAGGCAACTATCTATACCATTTTCATCACAAAAAATGCAGTTTCTTTCATCTTTGCTAATACTATTCAAAGCAAGATCAAATTTGGTTTTTACAATGTTTTTTCCGATTAGTTTGGAACTTGCCTGATTTGTTTTTGTTTTCTAATTCTTCATCTTGCGCTTCAGCCATCAAAATATTATCTGTCAAACATTCAATTAAAGACTCATATTATGGTACAATCATACCATTAAACACTAGTTTCGTCAATAATTATATCGAAAACCGAGCAAACTTTTGTCTGCTCGGCATAAAACGATTATTTCTTCTTTGCTGAACGAGTTCGTACAAGCGCAAGTATACGAACGGCTCTTGTTCTGACAAATCGCTCGATTTTTTGCAAGCGTTCTTCGGGAAGATTCAAGGACGGATGACGAGTAAAACTGAAATTTGCCATCTTGCGGAGCTGATTGGTCTGTTTTTTACCGGCAACTTCCGTCACAATCTTGTCAAAGGTCAGCCCCTCATACGGCGTAGTCAAGGTCCTTGCATAAGCTTCTAAATTGTCAAATTTTTCAGGAGCCGCTTGGCTGAACAGAGAATGTCCGTGGTCGAACATCGGCGCAGGTGCAATCAATTCGCCCGTCATATTATCGCGGAGAAGTCCAAAATTACCGAAATGCCTATCTTCATTGTAAATCAACGCATCGAAAACAAGCATACTTCTGATTTGTTCTCCGAACTCACTGCCCAACGAATCGTAAAAATCAATCGCTTTTTTAAGTGTAATATTCGGAATCATACGCCAAATCGGAACGTAAGAAACATCAATACTGCTGAAAAGCTTGCACTTGGATGCAAGGATTCCTTTCCAGTTTTCAAGATCATAATACACCGTGTCAATGTCCATTTGCTTTGCGATCTGCGCAGCATAATACTCACTGTACGGCTCATTTCCGCCATAAGTCAAAATATTGTTTCCGCCTTTGTAAAGATAAATACCGTCGTTTTCAATGAATCGCCACGCCTTTGGGAGCGCACCGCCCGTTGTCAATTCGGGTGATGTGGTAAATTTTCCGTGGATTTGCAGATTACCGGTATAAGCAATCAAAGAAAGAATTTCCGAAAAACGATTTTCATAAAGATTATATTCTGCAAATGTTCCCTCAAAATTTTCTTCCACAACCCAATAACTGTCGTTCAAGGAAAGTCCTTTACACACATCAATAATTCCCTTGGTATCGTTCAGATTGAGCCCAAATGGTGCAAGAATTTCTTCAACAAACCGACGATTTTTAGGAACGACACGGCTTTTCAGCCATTCCAAAACGCCTACATCCGTCGGTGTTAAGCCATACGGAAATAGTTTCACTTTATCTTCTTGTACCGAAATAACCTCTGCTTTTAATCCTTCCAATCCGTGATCCGAAAGCGTAAAGCGCATAAGTTCCATATCGTATAGCTTTAAAATATAGGTCTGCATGACGATTTCCTCCTTATCGCTCAGATCAAATTCAATCTTTTTTCCCAGCGCAGCAGAGATTTTCAGTAAGGTATCAATGCTCGGATTCTGCAATCCGCTTTCAAGTCTGCATATATTGGAGCGCTGTGTGCCAATCATTTTTGCAAGCTCAATCTGCGTAATTCCCTTTTCCAAACGTGCAGCAACGAGCTTTGCAATAATATCCTGTCGTTGTTCCAAGATTTCTTCATTCATATCCATGATATTCACCATCCTTATTCTTATGTTATCACAAATGATAACATAAGTCAAGGTGTTGGCTATAAATCATTTTTGGATTTCGGTCTCGTGACCCTCTTTCATTTTATTTTTTAATTGATTTTGTTTGCTTATCAAAAGATAATCATTATAATCCTTACCGACAGGAGGCGGAATATATTTCACTTCATACCGTCCTCCAAGAATGACTTGCAGGGCTTCGGCACCTCTGCGCCCGGCAAAATCATTATCAAGATAAAGACATATTTTCTCCGCGTTTGTGTGCGTGGCAAGGTAGTGTTCCAGCGGCAACGGTATCTTCGTTTTTTCAATCTGCTCTTTGGGAAGATATATTCCAGATAGCGAAATGAGATTTTCCGCACGATAGTCCCTGCCTATTTTCTTTAGCATCGTTGCGTATGATAGTAGGTCCACCGCGCTTTCAAACACTCTGACCGTATGGTTGCTCTCGTTATCGACAAGGCGAAAAGCATACCTTTTATCACTTCCCGCCATATCCTTTTTACCCGATTTTCCATCGGTAGCGCGTGAACAACAATGCTTCAGCACCCCTTTTTCATCATAACCGAAGAATAATACAGCCCCGTCCTTTAAGTTTTCTGCGATCAATTTCTTGCTGATGCACTCATCAATAATAGCTTCATCAATGCCTCGGACAAGCAAATATTTCTTTGCTTGATTACATGAGAAGGTGTATCTCGACACGTATAAGCGGTCATAGACTTTCCTTTTTTCAGGCAAAATAAAAGACGGTATCTCTGCCGCCTTACCTATAACCGCTTCAACCGCCGTAACAAAATCTAACCCTCGCACCTTTACAAGATAATCAAGTGCCGAGATACCCCCGATACCTCTTGACCACCAAAACCACTTTCCGTTTGAGATTTTCAGTGAATCGTGCGTGCGCGTGCAATATTCATTGCCATCACACTTCACAAGCTCATTTGGTTCGATTGCTTGAAGATATGACAGCAGATCGACCTTGCGAGCCTCGGCTATAATCTCTGGGGTGATATATGCCATGCCTTATCTCGCGTTTCTGTCTCTGCGTTTATCCTTGATACCCAAGCGATCTGCTTCTTCATCGGAATGCCTGCTGATCGTATCTCCTATATCCTGCATATGCGGATCCTCCGTTTCGATCCACTTGCGGTACAGATCCGCGATGGGAGTTTGAGACTCAAGCATAGCTCTGACCTGCCTTTCGGGAAGTGTTGAACATGACATCTCAGCCAAAAAATCTTCGCGGATCATATACTCATACGCGCTTTTCAATATCTTATCCGGCGTTTTCTCCTTCAGTTTTTCGACAAGCACGCGCTGTTCTTCCTCCATCTTCTCGTAAAGTTCAGCGTGTAACTGATCTACTCTCATTGAATGAACACTCATCAATTATCATCCTTTCCTTAAAAATATCCTTCAATTTTACACTCTTTGACTTCGGTTTCGTGAAACAAAATCTTATCTTCCGATACTGCTTCTTCGGTTTTTGCCTTCGCTTCTGCTTCGGAATTTGCAGCAACTTCGATATATCCTATCTGTACGACCGTAACTGTTACACCGTATTTCATCGCGCTTCCCTCCTATCTTGAAAAGAAAAAACCGGGAGAATCAAGGTGCTGATCCTCTCGGCTATGTATAGTGTTATCAAATTTGAGGTACGCTCTTTTTCGCGTACATATTTTAGTCAGTTAAGAATCTCTGATATATCGCATTTTAATGCTTTTGCAAGTCTCATTACAATATCAAAGCTTGCTTTATTCAAGTCCTTGCTTTTTTGTTCATAAGCTCGAATTGTATTAAGAGAAACTCCCGATTCATTCGCAAGAGCCTCCTGTGTGATTCCGCAATGTTTTCTCGCCAACTTCAGTTTACTTTCCCTATTGGCAAAATGTAAGTCTAACACTTCATAACTTTTATGAATATCGGCTTCGTGAAGTGTCCCGTACAGTCCCATCAGTTCATCAAACGGTACAGCATCAAGGATACTCTTAAACGTTCGGCAGGAATACCATTGATAGTGTGTCAACACCCATCCTACCCAATATACATCACTTCTGTCATAGTTTTCTATCAAATCGGAGGTATAACTTTCCCCCGAGGTTTTCTCCATAACTTCAATAAACAATTCCAAACCGCTTTTCCCGGCAATATATTTGGGATTGCCGTTTTCAAACTGTTCAGCAACATTAGATTGGATAAATCTTTTTAAGAATTCCGTTCCATCCATACCGTGCTCCAACACCGCATCGTGGAGCATATTCCCAATTGCACGAGAAGCCTTATTCAGATATAATTGATCGTAAGCGCGGGTCGTCATTTTTCATATCCTCCCTCATAATATCGAGAACAAATATATCATTCATCAATTGTTGTAAATTTTTCTTTCGATGAGCGTATGCTGCTCTTGCTTTATGATCTCTATTCGCTCTCTTGTAATAGTATTCACGGTAATCAGCACTCTCATATTTTACAAACTCAATTTGCTTGAAAGAACGCTCCGAAATTAAAACAACCTGTTCTCCAAGCGTTCCGAGCTGCATAGCTACATTCAAATCTCTCAAAGAAATGGTATTATTTACAAAATCTTCTGCAAACGAGAAATACGAATCGTCCGCACGATATCCGATCATCACATCAACATTGGTTATATCGGGCATAAAACGAGAAAGTATAAAGTCCCTTGCACTGTTTCCAATAGGTGAAGTAATGTCAAACCTTCTGTTGGTAAGAAGAATTGCAAGCCAATTGAGAATATTAAATTCTCCTTTCGTTAAGTGCATGACATTCAATCCTTTCAAGTGCATAACATACTTATTGGAATAACCGTCATTCTTTATTGGACAAGCCCATTCTTTTGCAAGCTCTATATTCTCGGTACAATAAAAACCCTGTCCGTAATCATTATATATTTTCCCTTTTCCGTACTTGGGAACTTCCACAATCTCTTGTGAGCCGTGATAAATAATCAAATCTTTTTTCATATTCGCCCTCCAATGTAATACCGTAGTATTACCTTATTTTTATTATAATACTGTAGTATTAGTTTGTCAACAGATTTTTGAAAAAGGCTGCTGAAATACAGAATTTATCGCTTAATCTATATACAGTACGATTTCTGATTAAGTGTCCTATTTATGTAAGGCGGAGAAAAATTCTCCACCCGCGCCCTGTTTTAGTGCGCTGTCTGACATCATCTGTCATCCCGATCATCCCTTGACTTATTCTTCTCGTCCATTTCCTCGTCACTCTGCTCCTCTGCGCCATCCACGATTTCATTCTCTCGCTTATCCATATTGAGTTCGGCGTTGAGTTTATCGAGTCGTCTGCACTTTTCTTCAAGGATCGCTTCATCAGGAAAGGGCTTTTCAATTTCCGCTTTTGCGTTCTCCACCTGTCTGTGAAGCTCCGCAAGCTCTGCTTGAAGCGCTTCTTTTCTCGTTTCAAATTTCTCAATTGCGTTATCAAGTCGGGTAATAGTACCGCTTGCATCCTTACCAAGCTTGACCGAGTGGGTTAGTTCTCCGTTCAATCGGATATAGAACTCACGGGAAAACCCGTCAAATCCAATCTCGGTACGAAACCCGCGATATTGTCCGAGCTTTCTCGGCTCTTGATTGGTAATGCGACCACAGATTTCAAGAATCGCGTTACCTGCCTCCGCCTTTTCGGTATAGGTTTCTCCCATAATAACCATCGGGCAAAATCCGTTTTCACCGGGAACCGTATTATTTTTTGCAGTTTCAATATCGGCTTCCATCCCTTTCAGACGGGCTTCCGTATCAGCAATATCCAACGGGAATTTACGGATAAGCGATGTTTCAAGCGCATATCGCTGACTCAAATGGGAAGCCTTTTGTAATTTCAGCTTGGCAACATCTGCATCAAGCTGCATTTTCTCCATGATTTTCGGATTTCCGCTTGCCAAAGCTTTGATCTCCGCATAAGAAAGTGCCGTTTCATCCACGTCCTCTGCGCTTCTTACGGGCGATTTTGAGGTCATGATCTGAGAGATAAACTTCTGCTTGCTCTCCAAAAGCTGATAACTATAGGCATCAAAAGTGCTCTCCGTAACGTAACGGTAAAGATCAACCTCGGCGTTCATATTGCCTTGACGGACAATTCTTCCGGCGCGCTGTTCAAGATCTGAAGGCCTCCAGGGTACATCGAGATCGTGGAGTGCCACAAGTCTTTCCTGTACGTTCGTACCCGCGCCCATCTTAAAGGTAGAACCCAAAAGAACTCTCACTTGTCCGCTACGAACCTTGGCAAACAGTTCCTTCTTTTTTGCGTCGGTATCGGCGGTATGGATAAACGCAATCTCCTCGGGAGGAACACCTCTTGCCATCAGTTTGTTACGAATATCGTCGTAAACATTGAAGCTTCCGTCGTTTTTTGGAGTGGATAGGTCACAGAAAATAAGCTGAGCCGATTTGTTTTCCGCCGTTCTCTCCCAAATATCAAAGACATTTTGAACGCACTTATTGACTTTGCTACCCTCAAAATCGGGCAACATGGGATTGAGAAGCCGCTGATCGAGCGCCGCTTTTCGTCCGTCATTGGTTACAAGCAACATATTGTCCTCATCGGATTTTACGATTCCACTATGAATTTTCTCTGCTCGTTCTCCGAAAGACTTCACCATTTCCTTTTGAATCTCACTCGGCTGAACCTTAACGATGTGATAATTTGCTTTCGGCACGGGCAGATTCAGCATATCCGACGTTTGAATATCCGCAACCTGCTTGAACATGGAGATCAGCTCGGGAATGTTGTTGAATCTCGCAAACCGTGTCTTTGCTCTGTATCCCGATCCCTCGGGAGCAAGCTCAATCGCCGTTACCGCCTCTCCATAAGTCGAAGCCCACGCATCAAAATGAAGCAGGTCGTTATAGTGAAGTACGTCATATTGCAAATATTTTTGCATCGTATAGAACTCAACCATCGTGTTGGAAATCGGCGTTCCCGTTGCAAAAACGGTTCCCTTATTCTTTGTGATCTCATCGAGATAGCGGCACTTCATATAAAGGTCGGAGGATTTCTGTGCTTCTGTCTGCGAAATACCCGCCACATTTCTCATTTTTGAGTGCGCGGCGAGGTTTTTATAGTAGTGCGCCTCATCCACAAACAGACGGTCAACGCCAAGCTCTTCAAAGGTTACGACATCGTCCTTTCGTGATTGATCATTCAGCCTTTTGAGTTTGTTTTCAATTTGCTTTCTGGTTTTTTCAAAGCGTTTGATCGTAATATACTCTCCGCGCTCCGATTTCAACCTTGAAATACTCTCCAAAATTCCGTCGCGTTCCTTTTCAAGCGTTCTGATCTGCCGTTCCACCGACACGGGTATCTTCTCAAACTGGGAGTGTCCGATGATAACCGCATCGTAATCGCCCGTTGCAATTCTCGCGCAGAACTTCTTGCGATTCTTCGTCTCAAAATCCTTTTTCGTTGCCACGAGGATATTTGCCGACGGATAAAGCTGGAGATATTCACTTGCCCACTGATCAATGAGATGATTGGGAACGACAAACATACTCTTGTTGCAAAGTCCGAGACGCTTACTCTCCTGTGCCGCCGCAACCATCGTGAAGGTTTTGCCTGCCCCAACGACGTGCGCAAGCAAGCTGTTTCCTCCGTACATAATTCGCGCAACCGCGTCTCTTTGGTGCTTGCGAAGCGTGATTTCGGGGTTCATTCCGTAAAATTTGATATGGCTTCCGTCAAACTCTCGGGGACGGATGGAATTGAATTTCTCGTTATAGAGTCGGCACAGCCTTTCTCTGCGCTCGGGAGCCTTCCATATCCAATCCTCAAACGCACGCCTGATCTGTTCTTGTTTGCCTTGTGCAATCGCCGTTTCCTTCTTATTGAGTACGGGTTTTACATTGCCGTGTTCATCCTCCACATAATCGTTGATCTGCACGTTTTTGAGATTCAATGTCTGTTCTATGATCTCATAAGCATTGATACGACTCGTTCCGAACACGCTGTTGACCTTGACATTGTTCCGATCAAATGATTTTTCGGTTACAAGCCACTCTGCAAGCTGCGGAATAAATTTGACACGCACATACCGTTTGCAATAGCTGGAGGTTCCGAGCAAATCGTACATAAACGCTTCCACATCCTCTTGCGGTATCCACGTCGTACCAAGCTGAACGCTGATTTCGGCAGGAGTTAAGTCTATCGGCTGTACTCTTTCAAGTGCTTGTACATTGATTGAGAACACGTTAGGATTGATTTTTGCAATGCTTTGCGCGATACGAAGCTTTTCTCTTACATTCCCCGAAAGGTATTCGTCCGCTGTCAGATACTTAGGTTCGTATTCTCCGTCTTCCTCATAAAGAGGATTCAGAAAGATAACACCATTGAGGTCCGCATACAACTCTTCCTCACTCTTTCCCGTCAGCTTTTCCATATACGCCATATCCACAAAAGCGCGTTCCCCGATAGACACCGCCAACGCTTCGCTTGCCGTATCAACCCTCTCTACCGTCACTTGCGGCTTGATGGTGCGCTTGGTAAACATATCCGCTTTGGCTTTAAGCTCCTTATTCTCGTCAAGAATTTCAAGAGAACACAAGAGAAAATAGGAGTTATCGTCACTGAATACGGTTGAATTTCCTCGGCTGTTAATCAGACCGTACTTCTTCGTGAAGTCATCGTATCGCTGATTCAGCTTGTCTTGAAGGCGTTTGATCTCATATTCGTGATAATCGGCTACCTGTGCGTCGATCAGTTCTCTCACGGCATCACGGATTCCGATCAGTCCTTTGATACGGTTTTCTCCCGTAAGAGAAGTCTCGACGGGTGTCATAATGCTGTTCTGACGGTAATAAACCTTGCCGTCTACGATGGTAAAGGAATAGTTTTTTACGTTCGGATCGGCAGGAAGAGCCCCTGCGCTCTCCTTTTCTCCCGACAGTTCTTCAACCTCAAAATCTCTGATCTCTGCATGAATATTGCTGACCGCCTCCAAAAGAAGTTCTCCAAGTTCTTCTCCCTCATAGGCACGGCAGGTCGCCTCGGGACCGAACGGGCCGCTGCGCATGACCATTTCTCCCATAATCATCTCGGGATGATCCGCAAAATATTGGTTCATCACGATTCCGTTTTCATCTTTGCCGAGGTGAATCCAATCGGGTTCTGTCTCAACAAGACGGTCTCGCTTTTGGAGGAAAATAATATCCGTCATGACCCTCGTGCCCGCACCGCTGAAGGCATTGTCGGGCAAACGGACAGCACCGAGAAAATCGGATCTCTGCGCAATATACTTTCTCACATTGGCATTTTCTTTATCAAGTGTTCCGCTGCTTGTAACAAACGCAATCACTCCGCCGGGACGAACTTTATCTATGGTTTTCGCAAAGAAATAGTCGTGAATAAGAAAGTTATATTTATCATATTTTTTATCCATCACCTTAAACTGCTCAAACGGCACATTGCCGATTGCCACATCAAAAAAGCTGTCGGGAAACTCTGTGTTCTCATATCCGTCAATCGTAATGCCATTTTTCTGATAAAGCTGACGTGCGATTCGCCCAGAAAGGCTATCAAGCTCAACACCGTACATCTTGGCATCCATACCCTCGGGTACAAGACCCATAAAATTACCGACGCCGCAAGAGGGTTCAAGGATGTTGCCACGCTTGAATCCCATATTCTCAAGTGCCCGATACATCGCCTTGATGATAACCGGAGGTGTATAAAAAGCCGTCAAGGTTGATTCCTTGGCGGCTGCATATTCTTCGGGAGTCAGCAAGCGGACAAGCCCGTTATGCTCCATGTGCCAATGATCTTTGTTTTCATCAAAGGCGTCGGCAAGACCGCCCCATCCGGAATACTGTGCAAGAATTTCCTGTTCTTCGGGCGTTGCCAAACGGTTCTCCGATTCAAGATCGTGCAAAAGGGTAATGGCGGCAATATTCTTTCGGAACTTCTCCTTCGCTCCGCCCATTCCGATTTCATCGTCGGTAATACGATAATTGTGCTTCTCGCTGTCGGGAATTTCGGGGTGGAATTGATACACGGGAAGCGTTTTTCTCGGTTTTTCGGGTTCTGCCAATTCGGGCATTGGTATACTCTGCTCATCGTCAACTTCAATAAGCTCATCCATAACTTCAGCGGCAGGTTCTCTGTTTTGAACTCGTCTAATTTGAGCGCCGTGCTTCTCGGCAAGCGCAATAACGGGTTTTAAGATTTCCTTACCGATCTCAATACCTTTCACGGGACTAAGATTTTCATCAAGTGCAATGGCATCGTTCAAAAGAAATTCGTAAAATTCTTTTCCGCGCCATTCGTTCTCGCCGTCTTTCGCCACGATCTCTCCCATATCAAACGAGAGGTCAATATCATCCATTTTCGTTTTACCGAGAAATCTTGACAGGGCGGTAAGCTCTGCTTCTTCGGCTTTGTCGGCTTCCGTTTCTTCGGATGTTCTATCGGATACATGGTACTTTGAAAACAGAACACTGATATTACCCGTATCCAAATACTTTTCAAACTCGGTGCGATCCATATTGACCGCTTCCTGTCCCTGTTCGCTCGGCAACGTATACCAAACGTCATCTTCGTCCACGCGCTCAATATCCATGTGAACCCCGTTCTTATCTGCAAAACGAGCAAACAAAGTATCTCCTTCGTGATACGCATTTCCTTTTTCCGTGGTAAAGATATTGGCTTCCGCAAAACCGTTTTCTCTCTGAATGTCATTAAGAAACTTGATGGCTGTGTCTAACTTAGCAAATCGGAAGAGTTTTCCGTTACTGCCCATATACTTCTTGATACCATCGTCGAAAATACCGACGATACCGCCTTCAAACGGCAGACGGCGGATTGAAAATCTGTTTGTATACTCTGTGGCTTTTTTCGGTCTCTCTCCCTCTATATATTCACCGACAACGGAAATGAGCTTTTCTCTTGCTTCCGTACCGAAACCGCAAAACGAATATTCCTCGGTCAAAAAACGTCTTGCCGTCTCTCTGAAATCCTCGTCATCACAATCCACGGTGTGTTGCTCAGCTTGTAAACCGAGTTTATCGAAGAACACCGTATAATCCTCGTTATCCTTGAGTGAGAAAATCTGTTCGAAGGTAACTTTGTTCTCAATAAATTGACCGCCCAAATCATCGTTGGGATTGAAATAGAGCCAAGTCACCTCTCCCTTTTCTTTATCCACATAGAAGCGGTCGTCGCTGAAACGGTATTCATATAAGCGAAGCAGCTCTTGTCCGTTTGACGGAAGAATTGCCGCAATCTCCTTATCGGAATAGTTTTGATTGGCTTGGGGCTTCTCTTTGATAGGATAGTTTTTATCCTCTTCAGCGATAGTGACCTTATACCCTTTATCAAGGAGCTTTTGCAGATATTTATCCAAGGTATGATACGGAAATCCGCACATCGGAACTCTCGTCGGCTTATCGGGAACGCTTCTTCCCGTCAGCGTAAGGTCCAAGACTTCAGAAGCATTGACGGCGTCTTCTTCAAATAATTCGTAGAAATCACCCACTCTGATCAGCGCAAAATGCTCGGGATAATGGGTTTTCGCAAGCGTATATCTATCCCAAATATCCGTTTTCTGCGGAACGGAAATCCTCTCCACATCGCTTGCCACATCATCCTGCTCGGCTTTTTCATCCTCATTCACAAGCGAAGCGTATATTTCTTCCGTCAAGCGATTGTGTTCGATCTGCGGCAGAATTTTCTCAATCTCCCGTTTACAGGTATCAAAGCTGTCAAGATACTGACCGGCATTTCGGTGTCGTCTCATGTCTATGAGCTTGTCGTTTTCGATGGCATATTCCAATCCGCTCACATATCCCAAAATATTGGGAATAGAGGTCTTTTTCAAAATTTTTTCGGGTATTCGCTTCGCCTGCTCCTTACACCACCGATAGGTCTCGTTGGCTTGATAGATTTCAAGCGTCCGCTTTGCCGCTTCTCTGATGCCGTCCGCATTTGCCACATAATTCTGCGGTACTTCGGGCGGGATCTCACGATTGCATATTTCGGGAAGATCTTCTTCTCCGACCATTTCCATAATCTGCTGGCGGTCATATATAATATGGTTGCGAACCAAATTCATATTGCCGCCATCCTCCCAAAACGGGTCAAATCCGCCCTCGGTGTTTAACTGATTCCACCTTGCGTAAGATTCCTCGATCTTAGCTACCAGCGCTTCGATAGTCGTTTCGTTTTTCTTACTCTTTTTCGATTGCTTGGGAGGTGTAGTCGGCTTTGGTTTTTCCTCCTTGAGTTCAACCTTGGGTGCAGGTCGGGGCTCTTTCAAAAGTCCGTCATTCAGAGGATTTTCACGGATACGCTTGATAAAAGCATCGAATTCCATTTCAAGAGGAATGAGCGTTCCGTCAAAAAGCTCAACCTTTCCGTCCGCAAGTGAAAGAATATCGAACTCATCCTTACCGATATAAACGGTTGTTCCAAGACGCAGATCGTATTCTGTTTCGGGTATTTGTTCCTCCGTCTGCGCTTCAACCACTGCTTGCCGTGTCTCCGTAATCTCCTGCTTTTCGGGTGCAAACGGCGCTTTTTTCCGATAAGGAGAGCCCGGAAAGATGTTATATCTTCCCTCGGAATACGCCTTCACATCATCAAGAAGCTGTTTTGAATTATCGTATTCTTTTGTTCCGGGGAACTGTTTTTCCAAGGCTTCCTGCATCATTTCTATAATTTCAAGCAAGCGCTCCTTGCTCTCGATCTGCTTTGCAATATCCTTGACTACCTTCCAAAAATCTTCCTCTCGATTGATGTCGTAAGGATAACGCACATCCTCCATCTTGTCGGAATAAAAGCGCTTGATCTTCCATGCGACATCCTCTCGCTCGTACCCATCCATTTCGGCTTTATCCTTATCCGAGAGATATTGATCTTTACGGATCAGCTCGTCAATTCGCTTGGCTACCTGCGTCCATTTCAGATGCATACCCGTTGAACTGTTTTGCAGTCCTCCGTATATCAACCACCCCTTGGCATTATGGCTGTCACCGAAGCGCCCCGTTCCCGAACCACCGATTCCGAAATAATCCTGAAGAAATTTTGCACGCTTCGTATTGTCTCGCTCACATAAAAAATACGAATAAAATTTGAGCTTGGTATCGGTTCCTCTGTCAAGCAAGGCGGAATCGAACTTGTCTTGCGTAACAAACTGCTTCGGAGGAAGGATATACGGGTCTGCTTCGGGAAAATCTATCGGTTCCCGCAGTTGCATTTCCAAGAAATAAATATACTGCTCGGGAGGTTCCCAAAAACGATAGCGCGGAGGATACTGTTCCAACAAAGGGATTCGCGCTTTCAGTTCTTTGACTTGTATTGCGCCCTTTTCGGGATCGCTCATGTTTTTTGCAAACAAGCTAACCGATTCATAGTACATCAGAGACTCGTTTAACCAAAATTTCTGTTCTTCGGGAATGTTGCAGAATACGTCATTCAGCAAAATTCGTACTTTGCCAAAAATAAGCTCTTTCCAAACGTCTTTTGCCTTTTCCGCTTCATCCTTTGAGAGATACTGCCCCAAATTCATCAGTTCTCTTACTCGTTTGTCCACCATCTCCCAAGAGATCAGCACGGAGCCGTATTCCGATACCCGATCTCCCGTGGAAATGCGAATGCCGTTATCGTCCCATTTTGCGGAATAGTTTTTATCGGCAACGGTAATACCCACGCTATCACTTTGATATTCACGGCGCAGATAAGGAATCGTTTCTTCGCTACCCTTGGCTCTGCGATAAAACTCATAAATGCGCTGATTGCTGCTTCGGGTACAACCACCGAGCCTCAACAGCTCGTCAATAACCTCCTGCGAAATACGCATTTGACTTACGGTATCCGCTTTTTCTTTCGGCGCGCTCTCCTCCGATATCTGTACCGTCGGGATATCCACATCAAAAAGCGACATTTGTTTATTTTCCGTAACCGCTTCTTTATCCAGATAATTTTTATCGGAAATCAACGCCCCAATCAGTTGCGTAACGAAATCCCAATCCATTCGCATTTCGGAAGTTCTTGACGGAAAATTGCCTTCATACATAAGAAGCCCTTCCTCGTCCGCTCTGTATCCGAGGTGTTGTTCCGTCCCTGTCTTAAAAAATTCCGCAAAGAGAAGAGGCGGATACGCTTTCTTGATATACTCCGTTTTTTCCGCATCGCTTGCCTCGGACGACAAAAAAGACACGATTTCTTCCTTGCTTCGTCGCAAGTAGTCACCGTGTCTTAATATTTGAATGAGATTTTCGGGATCGCTGATCTCGGGAAGCGCACCGTCACTTATGCGTAGATTAGGGACGTCAACACTTCTTCCTCTGCTGAGTTCTTGATCGAGTTCATCATCTGTACCCACTGCAACGGATTCTCCGCCTTCATCTGCTCCGTCACGCCAAGGCTCTGTGCCATCCGGGATATACTCTCCGAAATCTGCGTTTTCGCCGTGTCGTCGATCTCGTGCAGATAACTGTTCAATCTCCCCTCGGTCAAAATCGTCGTATAGGTCCCCCTTCTGTGTTCCTTGATGAAGCGCAATCTCATCTGACCGTATTTCCCGATTGTGTGATTGGTCTGCTCGGGTAGCTCCAAGTTCGGAATTTTTATTCCGTTCTGTATTCTGTAAGTGATCTCCATTCGTATTACCTCCTGTTACGTTTTCTGTTTTACTGCCATCATTATAACCGATTTTTTCTCTGCCGTCAAATGTGCGATTTTCTCTTTGAATACGCCTTTGCGCGCTCTTAACCGTCTTTTCAATTTCCCGTAAACAAACCTCGGCAATATCACTCGTGGCGATTCCGAGAATATTGACGGTCGCAGGAGTATTGAATTCATGCACCCATTCAAAGCTATCTTCATCCACATATCTCTGGGCTTCGTATCCGAGACGGGTCAGTACGGTATATGCCACACTTGCCTGTACGGTATGAAGCAAACGCATACGGAGGTTATCGTCGTCCAACTCTTCAAGGAAACTTCCATCTTTGTTAAAAGACAATTCTTGCAGGTAGTCCGTAATATGATCTGTACCGAAGTCGGTCGAAGCGGCAACGACCGTCTCGGTTACATTTTCTCTCGTTTTGCTATCACCGATAAAACGATTCTGTAACGCTTCGATGACATCCTTTTCGTATTCCGATTGCATTCCCCAAATCTCAAAAGGGATATTCTCTCTGTGATTGGTATCGCTGACATCAAAAACGTAACGCAATCCGTTCTTTTCTCCACGCCCCTCCATCAAGGCAATCCCCGTCGCGCCGCGGTTAATCCAACGTCTGAAATGGTTATTCCAAAGCTGTGTCTCCGCACACGCGGTCGCATTTGGCTTTTGTGCGTAAATGAGAACCTGATCTGCAAACGGGTATTTATACTGATACGCTGCCGAGTGCAAAAAGGCTCTCCACGCCACCGAGTCCGATGTGATATTTTTTATCGTCCGCTGATACAGTTCGGTAATCAAGTCAATTTTTCTCGGCATTGTTTCTGCTCCTTCTTTTTATTTTTTATCGGGTATCGCGCACGGATACCCTTTCTTTTTGTGCGGTCGGAAATTCCCAACCGTAAACCTCTGCGATCACACCTCCGAGTTTATCGGTCACACGGTCAATATCCTCCTGCGTTGCATTTCCATCATAAAATTTATCAAGGAAATCCTCACGGTCATCCGAGGAAAGACCGTCCTTAAACTTGCGATAGTACAAATAGTTTCTTCCGTCGTGGTGAATCTGTGTCGAACGCAGATCTCCGTCACGGTCAACGTACCATTCGTTCATATCGCACTCACTGTAAAGGCAATCCTTGATGTTTCCGGATTCGATGATCTTATATCCCTCTCTTCTGCCGTTCCATCTGCCGATATCTCCGAACACGATAATATCGGTATTGCATTGAATATCGAGATTGGCGCGTTCATCATCGAGGTATTCAGCGTTAAGCTCATACATCTTCTGCGTAAGTGCATCTTTACCGAGATCGGGATATTCCTCTTTCAAATCGACGATCCAATCATCAAGATCAAGGTGAATATCCTGCCAGATCATGCGCTTTTCGGGGAAAGGATAGACGTGTGCACCAAGCCTTTGCAGGCGTTCCGCATATTCACAAATGTGAAAAGCATTGTTCCCGACAAGCAGGTGGTAATCGTCAATATACTTGCAAACGAACGCCTTTCTGTCTCCCGTAGGATAACTGACAAGAATCTGATCTCCGTCGGGAATGCGAAACTTCTCTTGATAGTCGGGATAAATAAATCGAATTTCTTTCGGTTCATCCATCCTTTCTCTATCGGTCACGGCAAGAACGCCGTATTGATTTTGATAAACATAATCACTCATTAGCGTTCCTCTCTGCCACTCTTTTTCTTGATTGCTTTCCCGGTTTCATCATAATTTTTAGGATCGGCACCGGGTACATCCCAACCGAACATAGAACCAATCTTCATCGCTTCTGCTTGTGCGGGCGTAATACCAAGTTCCCGATTCATTTCATTGGCGGCTCTCGTATTTCCTTGTTTTCGAATCGGTGTATAACCGCTTTCAGCAATATCCACGCGGATTTCCTCTTGCGTGGTGGGCAGATAGGCATAGGAATAGCGCGGAAGCCCTCTGTTTGCGGCAAGCTTGTTCATCACCATTTCCTTGTCATAGCAAAAAACGTAAAAATTATAGTCTCCGGGCGTAGGAATACAGCGAAGATAAAATGCGTAATCCTGTGTCAAAACACGAAATCCCCACTGTTCTCCGTAAGGGTGAGAAATTCTGCAATGAGGCTGTGTACGGCAATAGGCTCTCATACTGTCTCGGTCAAACAGAACGCCGCATGGTTCTCTCATCTTATTGATGACGGCATCAAAGATAAACTTGAATTTTTTATCATTACGTTCACCAAAGTTATGCTGAAACCAAGTAGTCCAGAATTCTCTTCCTCCGCCGCCAAAATCTCCGCGCAGATAACCGATACATCCGAGTTTCTTTTCCTCGTCTTTATTATTGAAAAAAAGATCCTTTTCTTCCTTCATCTTAATCGCTTCAAGTACCAAATCATCGTCTCCTTTCTTTGGATTCCTCTACCGGAACATAGAAGTGTCCGTTTTCATCGTAGTTTTTGGGATTTGCTACGGGTGTATCCCAACCGAAAAGAATCCCGTTTTCCATCGCCGCGACCTGTTCGACGGTAAGTTTCAAGACTTCATTCTTCTCATTGGCATAAGTTCGGTTTTCCACCATGTTTCCTCCGTACTGTGGAAAACTCTCATACATTTCCGCGCCGTAACGAATAAAGATACGTTCTCCCGTATATTTCAGCACGCCGTAACAAAACTCGGGCAATCCCTTTTCTTTTGCAATGGCTGTCATCAGAATTTTACGGTCATAACAGTGAATCATCACGTGGCGTTTGACATTCCACGGGGTCAAAGCGATATACCAAGCGTAATCCGCGGTAAGCACACGAAATCCCCAACATTCACGGTTGAAGGAATACGGCACGTGGTCGTGTACCTTATCACGGCAAAAAGCGTTCAGATCGGAAAGAGTGCGAAGCATATACCCCGCACCCTCGCTTGCAAGGAAAATACAAAGCGACTCAATCTCATATCGTAGTAACCCATCGGCTTCTTCTTTCATCTCCATATTGGAAAGAACCAGCCGATCTTCATCGAAGCAACCCTTGAGCCAACCGATAAATCCCTTTTCCTTCTCGCCATGCTCGGTAAAAAGATACTTTTCATCCCACAAAGCAAGGCGTTCAAGCTTCATTGTTTTCCTTCACCTCCTCCGTATCCGTTTGCTCTGTTTTTGTTTCCTCAATGAAAAAAGACAGGGTGTTTCCTGCCTTGATCGCTTTCTGAAATTCGTTGATACCGCAAATTTCAGCCGCCGTTATTTTAGGAATACGGATAAGCTCTCCGATTCCCATGCTCAAAATCTGTTTTTCAGTTGTAAAGCCGCTTTTTACAAGCCTTGCAAAAATTTTAAGATTGGCGCAGTTAATATCTGCTGACATTTTATCTATCCTCCCTGTTTATCTTTTTATTCACTCTCGGATCATACGGAATCGCAATCAGCTTGCCGTTCGTTCTGCCAATCCGCTCGGGGAACTCAAACATTTTTAAATATGTCTTTATCTGCTCATCCGAAAGACTCCCGAAATGCGTTCCGGACACATCGCAGATAAAGAAGGCTCCGCAAATCACAAGATACGGCTTACCGATAGAATCTTTTAAGGTACGGTTTGGCTTACAGTGCCACTTTCCCATTTCATTACAAACGAGACAAGTCTGTTCGGGAAAAGGAAAAATTCCTTCAATATCGCCGCCCACCGCCTTTTGCATATCTTCAAGCTCTGTTCCAAGTTCAATGACCCGAGCGCATTTGTCATTCTCAACATATACGACTCGGATGGTTTTCTTTTCTTCCATCGGTATCACCTCGCGTCGTTGTTTCTCTCCTTGCGGATCTTCTCCTTAAGTGTTGCAAGTGTTTTCTGCGCGAACTCTGGCAGTTCATCTTCTCGCATATACCCCATAACCTCATAGCGTTCGATTCGATCTTTTTTGCCATCGTAAAGATTATAGCAGAAACACGCTTGTCCGCGAGAATTGGGATATGCGCCCGAACCGCTTACTACATAAAACAGTTGATGTCCTCTGTCCTTATAGCCTGCTGACAAATATTTTTCTTCGATAGCAACCACTTTACCAATGATATTATCGGTAAAATATACGGAAGAAACTTCATCTGCTTTATAACAAGGAAGAGCTGCGTCACCCATCGCCCTTTGATTGAGTTCAAGTTGAACCGCCGCTGCTTTTAAGTCATCTGCATACAGCTTGATTGCTTCGGGATAACTGTCCGACACAATAACGCTCTCATAGGTTCCGAACAATTCATTTTCGCTGTAAATACATTTGAGATATGGGAATTGCTCGTCCCTATCATTAGAAACGGCAAGAATCATCCTCTTGCCGCCAAGCCACATGGAAGATACCACTTCATAACTCTCATTTATGATCTCTTTTTCTTCATTCATGCGCTCACCTTAACCTTGATACCAATCGTCGTAAATCGTTCCGTCGATGATAATGACATTTGCACTTCTCGTCGCCTCAATCATACCCGCAGGAGTCCAGACATGTGTTGCCGTTACGGAAACCGTATAATTGCCGTCATTGACATAAACGGGAATAAAATGAACTCTTGCACTTCCGTCTGCTTCGGAATTAGGTACAAACCGGTAACTTCCGTTTACATATTCAAGCGTTCTGCAATTTCCGTTCGTATCAAAATAGCGAAACTCGGGAAATGTTGCGATAACGTACTGAACCGAAGTATACGCTTCCTCATCGGGACGTTCATATCCGCTGACGGCAGAAATACTCGGCGTATAACTGATCGTAATACCGTAACCCGAGCGCATCGTCCACTTACCGTTTTCATATACTGCCGTTTGGCAATCCGAACTCGGTGTTACCACGGGAGAAGCCGAAGAAATCTGTATCCCATATCTTTTCAGCACGAAGCTACCGTTCTCATATACCCACATCGTCCAAGTTACTTTATCCGTACTGACGGAAGGAGTGTTTACACTCTGATAAGAGTTCGGTGCTTCACTCTCAAAACGTGTATTGGGAGTCTGTGAATTTGTCATGGCTGAGATTGTCTTTGAGAAGGAAGCCGTATTATTATCATAATTCGCCTCATTCATATTTCTGTCAGCATTGACGGTACATTCAAGATAAACCACCTTGCCGTTCAGTCCCATCGGAACCGTCCATTTGAAATAAACAAGATTGGTTCCGGCTGCGGGAATAACAACATCATTCCAATCCTGCTCGGAAATCACAACCTTTTGAGAACCATTATAATAGTAAGCACGAAATCTCGCGGTATTGTGCATACTCGGGATAATATCGTAGTCACTGTTGTTTGCCACATAGAAGCTACTGACCACTTCCATTCCACCATAAAAATATCCCTCCGTCGAAACGGGCGTTGCCGTTACCTCGTAGTCATAATCCCGCACACGAACGGAAGAGGAAACCGCATTATTCCCCGTTCTCGTTTCGTTGTTGTGATCTGCCCAATTAATACGCACCTCAATGGTCTTGGTTCCAATGGAGCTTCCGACATTGAGAGTAAAGGTAATATTGGCATATCCGTAAACCGAGAAATCCACATACTGCGTGGAAATCAATCTTCCGTCGTAATAAAGCTGAACGGGAATATCGGTATAAGCATTTACCTGATCCCAGCTATCCGTTCTTACCTTTAGGGTAATCTGATCGTACTTATACGGCGTGCTATTGGAAACGGTCAAATCGGAAACGGAAAAATCGTAATTGGTTTTCTGCCATACCGCATAAAGCGTGACCTGCGCGTTGGTCGTATAAATGCCACCGGGAGCATAGGTCGCACTTGTAGCGGTACTGTTCGTACTCCATCCGAGAAAATCAAATCCGTTTCGGGTAGGAATCACATTGGATAACGTCAGCGAAACGCCGTCGGTCTTTGTCTGTGAACCGGGTGCGCCCGTGCCGCCGTTGGCATTGTAATAGACGGTGTAGGTTGCAGGATTATATTTCCAAACCGCATATAAGGTGGTATCGGCGTTTCTTGTAAAACTGCTTCCCGCATAATAGGTCGGAGAGGTTGCCGTACTGCTTGTACTCCATCCAAGAAAGTCATAATTTGCACGAGTCGGCACTGTTGAAGGAAGATATAACGTAACACCGTCCGTCTTGATTTCCGCATTTGGTGCACCGCTTCCCCCGTTGGGATCGAAGCGAACGGTATACACCACGGGAGGGGTGTATTCCCAAACCGCATACAAGATTGCCGAAGCATTTACCGTATAATTTCCACCTGCATAGTAGATCGGAGAGCTCGCGCTGCTGTTCATACTCCATCCGAGAAAGGTATGGTCATTTCTTGTTGGCTGCTCGGTCCTCAAGGTAAGTGAGACATCGTGCGTTTTGGTTTGTAATGTCGGTGCGCCCGTGCCTCCATTGGCATCATACGATACCGTATAGGTTGGCGGAGGATTCTGTTTCCAAACGGCATACAGCGTTACGGATGCATTTGCCGTATAGCTTCCTCCTACCGAGTAAGTCGCACTTGTCGCGGCACTGCTTGTGCTCCATCCGAGAAAAGTATATCCGCTTCTCGTCGGCTGTGCTGTTCTCAAAGTCAGCGCGATACCGTGAGTTTTGATCTGTGAAGCAGGTGCGCCCGTACCTCCGTTAGCGTTATACGATACCGTATAGGTTTTGGGAGCATTGGATTCCCAGACTGCATATAAGGTTCTGCTCGCATTCGCGGTATACGTTCCGCCCGGCTGATAAGAAGCTGACGTGGAAGAACTGCTGATACCCCAACCCTTAAAGGTATATCCCGTGCGTGTCGGTACGGTATCGGACAACACCAAATTCGTTCTGTGATACTTCGTTTGCGAATCCGGCGCACCCATGCCGCCGTTTGCGTGATAAGTGACGGTATATTCTTTTACGTCATAAAAATATTCAATCCAAAACTTTCTGTTCGTACAATAGCTCATATCACCGTCTTTGCTTGCGTCATACTTGGATACCAACTCCATATCATCGGCATAAGAGGTGTTATGATAATCATACGAATAACATCTTGGATATTCCGGAAGATTCATCACCGAACCAATCAAGCTTTCAAAACATAATCTTCCCGAAACGCTTGATTGATAGTCCGAACGCAAGGTATATCCGGTAATGCTGATTGCACTCGTGGAAAAAGAATCGTAATAATTCAGTGAAGTCTGATTCGTAGTGGAATACAGATCATAATTATTTTGATTAAAATAGGAAGCATTCGGATTCCGCTCCACATAATGTCTTACCTCAAACGCAATCTTATCCCATTTTCTCAGCGTAACCGTGACATTGAGTTCATCCTTACTCAATCCCGTTCGGAAATTATAGGTCACAAAAAGATCAGCTTCAAAGCCGCCGCCCGATCCGCTTGTCCAAGACATCTTACAGGTTTCCCACAAGCCTTGATTGCTTTCAAATTTTACGATATCATAGCCGCCGATACCGATATGAAAACTGCGTTCTTCGCCTTTCTTCGTATAAATAACCACTTTTTTCAGAAAATTTCCGTTGGTATCATAGAAAGATACGTTGATCTTACGATCACATTCGCTTGCATCATAGGCATAACAAGTAGTCGTAGTGCCGGTCGGATCATAATGTCCTGCTTGATGGAAATCTCGTGCAAATACATGGACGGAAGTAAACGCGGTCATCAGCATAACAAATACACAAACGACGATGATTTTCAACCATCTGTTTTTCATTCAATCACCTCCGTGCTCAGTACTTCAAAATATTCTTGAATCGGGACATTGTAATCAAGACAAACGCCAAACTCCGATTCCACCGCAAGCTTGAGATTGTCATAGCTCCAATCTTCGATGGAAAGACATCGCAAAAGTGCTTCTGCCCAATCGGAACGGTATTCTGCATCCGCAATGCTTCCTGCATAGATGATCTGCGCAACGATAATCTTTTCCTCCGAAAGCTTTGCTTCTTTTGTAATCTTTATCACATGATATAGCCACGCTTCCAGATTGCGTTCATAGCCGTCATCATCCTCGTTACGCCAAGCATCATAAATACAAAGAGATTCCATTTCATCCGTCACTTCTATTTCAAGAGGCAATACGTTATAGAATTCCGCCCTAACTTCTGCAAGTGTCAGCGGAGAAAAGACAAACGCGCATTCATCCCCACGGTTAAAGCCAAAAACTGCGATCACTTTATCATTCAGCTCCTCTGGATCTGCACCGCCCTTCGGAAAACACTGTGCAAGCTTATTTGCCATTTCCGAAAAAGGAATGTTTGTAAAACGGTCGTAATATTCAACGTAAAAACGCTGGATCTGATGGCTTGCGTCCATAGAATATCCTTGTTTTGCGAAATGATTGATAAGGAGGATCAAATGATCCAACACGCCCTCCAAATCCTTTTCTTGGCTTTCATCATAAACCAAATCTCCGTCTTGATAGAGATAATAGTTACCGTTCTCATCCGTGGCGGGAATACCCTGCTCCATACGTTCAAGATAAGCAATTAGGGTCATATCAAGAAAAATTTCGTTTCCTTCATCAAACTCAATCACATCCTTTCCCGTACTCGGGTCTAACGTAACGCCAAAATTATCATCGGTCGAAGTATCGGTCGCAGACGGGTCAATAGTTTCTATCGGTTTATCTCTGTTCGTAAACAAAAGAAAACCTCCTGCGATCATTGCGGCAACGATCATGACCGAAACAACGATGATCGGCACTTTGTTATTTCGCATGGCTCTCAACCTCCTTGGTTCCGTATTCGATCTCACTGCCAACCACTTCGGCTTCGGGATTTTTTGTCATCTCGCTCACGTCAATGCTCGGCTGACCCTGCACATCGGGAAATTGGGGATCCTCTTTGATACTCGGAACGGTGTTTTCTGGTGTCTTTCCATCCGTTGTGATATTCGGGATATCATCTGTCTCGCTGTTGTCGGCTGAACCTTGGTTGTGCGTACCCGATTGCTGTTGCACCTGCTCATATTCCTTCATTGCTTGTTCGCGGCTCTCCTCTTTATTGTGTTTTACAATACCGCAAACTGCCACACCGACAAGTGCAACCGTAATGAGAATGCAGATGACCGCGCAAATCACGTTTGCTTTATTTTTCTTCATTTCAATTCCTCCTTATTTCTGTTTAAATTGGGATACGATGGTGATGGGGACCGTGATCTCAGCTACCGCCGTATTAAAAAGCTCAAACGGAATCGTGATCTCGTATTCCACAAGTACGCCAAAGGCATCTCCATCCAACGCATGGATCACGGGTCTTGACATAGCATACTTTTCATACACCGCCGTATCTTGATATCCGGGGTTTATAACACGATGAAAGCCAAGCAAGGTATATGCGCCGTCCACAAGATCATCGCGGTCAATATAATCTTCCCATCGTTCGCCTTGCTTTAAGGCATCGTATTTGCTGACCGCATACCGTGTCACGTAACTGTCGAGCTTCAACTGCGTTTCATTCTGTTGCGTTCTTGCCACATGATAAATAAAGGCGTACTGTATAGCCGCCGACACAAGCATCATCACGACAAGAATGCAAACGCAGGTAAGAATATAGCTGAACCCCTTTTTATTTCCAATGGCACATTTTGCTTTTTTACTGATTACCTTGTTCTCCATAACCGCACAGCACCTCATTTCCAATAAACACGGGAAAGTCCCGATTGCGTTACGGAAACATCAAAAGGCAATTCAAAGCCACCGAAACCCGGCAAGATCATTTCCGTCGTAAGCGTAACAGAGATCACTTCCCCAAGTTGAACCTTACCCGTAATGGGGTCAAAATACGTTGCCGAAAATGATACCGTAGGCGTAAAACTCGATTCGGCACAAAGCTCCGCAAACCTCGCTTCGACCTCGGGACCGATCCGTCCCGAAACGGTCGCCGCCTCTACAAGCTCTCTTGCCATATACGTCATATCCTGCTTGAGTGTGACCATAGACCAAATGCTGATCATTAAGATCAAAACAAAAGCGATGACAAGAACCGCCACCGCTACGTCAATATAGCCTTCCGCTTTTTTGTTTTTCAGTGTTTTTAACACGCTTCCACCTCCTTAAAAGAGTGTTCCCATTGAGGTCAGAAGCACTTGTCCGAGTACCGCTACATAAATAAGGATAAAGCAGAACAAAAGCGCCATAGAGAGCTTTCGCACCTTGCGGGGAACGGCATTTGCCTGTGCCTTGAGCTGTTCTCTCTGATAGTCGGCAAATTTCATCGCGGTCGTTCCCCAATACACTTCCATATCGTTGCCGCGGACTACACCGATCAAACCTCTTGTAACATCGCTCATCATGGTTGAGCCGACACGGGATTCCAAACGGGTCAACCCGATCTCATCGTTACCCGAACGCATATCCGCAATGGTGATTTCAAGTTCTTCTTTGAGTTCGGGGCAAGTCGTATCCTTGAAGGCTTCCAGCGCGTGGATCGCACCCTTTTGGTGCTTGAGAGTCTTTTCAATGGAAGCAACCAATCGGGGAAGCTCGTATTCGATCTTCTTTCGCTTTTCGGCAATCATTTTCGTCACTTTCTTGGATTCCGAGAAATATACAACGACGGCGATAAAAGCAATAAATAAACCGAGCAGCTTGAAAATAAAAAACGCGGGAACCGCAATCAACGCGATAGCCACCGCCTTCACGATAGCATTGGAAACGTAAAGCTCGGGAGTCATATCCATACCCGCAGTACGGAGGTCGGCTTCAAGCTGTGCCCTCTTGTACTCATTGAGTCTGATCTTCTCCGAAAGCTTATTGGCAAACTCCTTGAGATAAATTTCGATGATACTCGTTTTCTTATCACCCTTTTTACCGAGGTTGTTCGCCGCCTTGGATGCCTTCATCGTGGGAACCTTCATGATATCCGCAAGAATACAGCCCACGCCCAACGCCGCAAAGAAACCGATAAAAATCTGTAAAATCATCCTACGTTTTCTCCTTTCAGCGTTTATATTCGATGGGTTTTGTCAGCTTATTCATACGGACGGCGGTAAAGATAATCACTACACCGCTGATCGCAAGCACGATCTTACCGAACATCGTATGCATAAGCGCGTCGTACCAATCTTTATTGAGACAGTACAAAAGCGGAATGTTACCGACAACCATCAATACCATCATCCAATATTCACGTCTTATTTCCGCAAGCATGGTCTTGAGAGAGTTGTTGACAAGTCGAACATCGGTCAACTTGGAGACGACGGGCATTAAAGTATCCTTGAGAGTTCTGTCATTCTGACACGCAATCAGCGTATCGCACCATTCCTCATAGATACTGTTCTTGACCTTTTCCTTGAGGTGGTAGATTGCTCCGCGAAGATCGGAGGAAATCAGCGTTGCTTCGGCAAGAAAGCTTTCAAAAATTCCCTTGATGGGTGGCTTGAGATAAGAAAGATTCTCTTGTACCGCACTGACAATATTATCACTGCGAATATACGAGGTCGTGATGATAGAAAGCGCCGTTTCAAGCTCCTGTCTTACCTGTGTCTCATAAATTGAGATCGTCTTTGTAAGATAGGCAAAGGGAATCAGCGCAAAGGCTATCGACAGAACGGGAATCAGGAACATATTATCAATAGCAATGGCGACAATGCAACCTGCTATCATCAAAAGCAACGCTGCCGCACAAGCCACCGAAAACTGTTTTTCTTTCCCCGTTTCCTGCAAAGCCCGTCGGATTCGTTCAAGCTCAACAATGAGTCGGTTTCGTTTTTTCTTACCTCTTGCCGTCAACGCCTGATCTTTCAACGTCTGTTGTTTATTGAATAAACGGTTGATATCTTGATTGATCTGTTCGGGAGTCAGCTTCAAAAGTGCTACCGTTGCAACGGCAAGCAAAATGAAGCTGATCATATAGAGTGCTGTCATCTATGATAAACCTCCTTTCTGCTTTGGAAATTTCCGAAAAGAAATTCGGGCATGAAGCAGTTAGCCTTCAAATAATTGATTTTCATACCTTCACGCCAGCCTCCTTCCTTTCAAATCTTTGAAGAAGCTCCTGCGGAATACCGCCTCGCATAAGCTTGGCGCGCAAAGCGTCCGATGGATTGTTTTCTTGGACAAACGCTCCCACAATGTGAAATTTTCCGTTCACATACTCGTTGCTTTCGATCTTATAGCGATAGAGTGTCCTGTATTCCAATTCTCCGTCATCCTGAACGATGCACTCAGAAACATCCATGACCTTTCGAGTGTTATCCTCCAGCTTGTGTGCAAACACGACCACCGGGAAAGCCAACGCCGCCTGTTGCATGGAAATCTGCATATCAATGGGAAATCTTCTCTGTGAAAGAAACGCAATACGGCGATGTGCATATCTGCCACCGCCGCCGTGAACGGTCGTCACAACGGTGTGGTCGGTCGAGCTTGCCTCTACTGCGGAATGTGCTTCCGCGTCTCTCATTTCTCCGATGCAGATAACATCAGGATCGAAACGGAGCGCCGCCATAACCAGATCCTCTTGAGAAATGTCGTAGATTTCCTTATCCGAAGGACGGGAAAGGGTATGCACGACATTGTTGATCACTTTGCCCTGCTCGTCTCTTTTCACAAGGGAAAGCTCTCTTGCGCCGCTTTCAATCGTATAGATACGTTTACTGTCGGGGATGGAAGCGAGAAGCGAATTCAGAAGCGTGGTTTTACCCGATGAAGTTCGCCCCGCCACCACAAAAGAAACACCGTAACGCAGACAGGTTTCAAGGAAAGAAAGCATTTCCTCCGTCAGAGATTCCGTTTTGATCAGATTTTCTCTGTCCACTCTTGCCGGATGAAGGATACGAATAGAGACTGCAATCCCTCTGTCTGCATCGACGATGGGTTCTTTCAAAGCGGTAATTCGGGTATTGTTGGGAAGATGACCTTGCGCAATGGGCGCCACATTGTCGATAATCATGCCTGAATGATGAAGAAGCTTCTTAACGACATCAATGGCATGACCAGGAGAAAAGAAATGCTCATTTGCCTTTTCAATACGACCGTCGAGGTGTGTAAGTGCCACATCGTCCCATCCGTTGATATTGATTTCTTCCAAATCGGGATCGGCAAGGTGCTTGGTAAGGATAGAATATTCTGCCATTTCGGTAAAAAGACGCTCCACCAATCCCTTGGTGTCGTATCCCGATACGGAATATCCCGTGTCGTAAAGATATTTTCCAATATATGCTTTCAGTTCATCAGTCTTGCTCTTATCAATGAGTGCCGTCGCATAGTTCTTTGCAATATAGCTCTGCGTAAGACCTACAAGCGTGGAAAGTTCAATTTGTGCCATATAAGATCACCGCCTTTCTCGGCAAAACGCCGTATTTTCAAATTCTTGTTTTTTCCACATCACTTATACCGTCCTTTCCGCAATGGCTTTGATCGTCTGCATAAACTTTTTATCCTTCATCGGCTCGTATAAACTGCCCGTCATATACTGTTCCATCAACGTATTGCTGTATGGGATGGTAAAGGCAATTTTTCCTAGATGCAATCTCGCGTCTGCGGCTGCAAGATTAAATTCCTCTCTCGGAATATTCATTACCGCCATATCATTCTCACGGAGATATCCTCGGGAAGCAAAGGTTTTGAGCTGGGACATTTGAAAGCTCAAGCACTTGAGGTCCGGCGTAGAAAGACGGATGATCTGATCCGCATTTTCCAAAGCCACTCTTGTGAGAAAATTGGAATCGGGGAGAGCCATACAATCTACGATCACATAGTCCGCGATACCGATAAGCACATCGTAAAGATACTTTGCTTTCTTTTCGGTATATTCGGGAAAGCTATGGTGGTTTTCGCTATCCTTATAGCCGAGATATCCGAGATTCATTTTGTCCTTTGTCATAACCATATTGGAAACAACGTCATCGGCAAAAAAGTCGGGTTTGGAAAGGATCGTTCCTACGGAGAACACATCCTCGGAACGGAAGTTGGGAAAGATTACGGGAATAGCAGGCGCAACAATATCGGTAAACACAACGATAACAGCACTTTTTCCACGGGAGCGATGATACAGAGCTTCCGCGAGTTTTACCGAGAACGTGGTTTTACCGCTGCCCGGCGAACCCCATACTGCTATCAATTTACCCATTGCTCTTGCCCTCCTTGTTTGCAGGCTCATTTAC
>JAZRLQ010000078.1:0-3362 GCA_045646925.1 Eubacteriales bacterium | reverse complement strand
GCCTCGTTCCTCGGCACCTTCCCCAAGGGGAAGGCAAATGAACCGTCTGCGCACTCGCCCGACCACACACGTAGGGAAGACAAATCGTCTCCCTCATTCCTCTTCACTATTCTTACAAGGAGATCCCATGCCCAATCTTGAAAAATTTGAAATCCATATGAACAAAACCGAAGACCTTCAGAAGCGCTACAACGCGACGTCGAAGGGCTTCGCCTATCTGATCGGAAAGAATCTCACGCTGTTCATCTGTATGCTCGTGCCGTTTTTGCTCATCGGCTTCGTTTGGACGGACTTCGGGCCCGTCGAGATCGGACCGAAGCTGCTTTCCGACGGCGCGCTGACGGTAACGCTTTTCGTCATCGGTGAGATCATGATGACGAGGCTCGGCTCTGACGGCGGCAAGCTCGATCCCGAATACGTCGCGGCGAAAACGGAGTACGAAGCCCTCGTCGTCAAGGCAAGCGAATGCGGCACGTTTCGCATGAGCGAATTCTGCGATCTGCAGATCGAGCAGGAAATGACGCAAGCGATCCATTCGCGCCTGCGCGCCGTCCGAATCACGCCTGCCGCGTGGGAGGAGCTGAAGGAGGTTTCCTACGCGGAGCTTTCGCAAAGGTTCGGGAAACGCAAGGCGAGAAAGCTCGTCGAGATCCGAAGCCTGAAGCCCATCGAGCTGAACGAAGCGATCCTTCTCTACGACGGCGACCGCTCCATGCGAGGCGGCGTTCCCATGTCCGCGGAGGACTTTCTGAAAAGCAAGACCCATTTCGTAAAAACTCTGATCGCGTGCGCGTTCACGGGACTTCTCACCGTCACCGTCGTCGTCACGCTCACGCAGGATATCACGCTCGCGCGCGTCCTCTACACGCTCTTCAAGCTCGTCATGCTCCTTTTCCGCATGACAAAAGGCTACGACAGAGGCGCCCGCGCCTATAATACCGTCGAGGTCAAGCAGTACCGCGCAAAGTCCAATTACCTGCGCCAGTACCTCGCCTTCGCCGGAACGTGAGCGAAGCGCACGCGCCCCAATTTGTAGGGGACGACCTCCCGGGCGTCCCAAAAGCCTTCCCCTTCTGCCGCTTCACTCTTCACTCCTCACTCTTCACTTCCTTTCGTCCCTCTCGCATAAAAACTGCGATTGACAAACGAGAGAATATTTGCTATACTGATATCATAGAACAAATTCAAACGAAAGCAGGTACGAAATCGGTATGAAATGGCTGATTGCATCGGATATTCACGGCTCCTTGCGGTACTGCAAGGAAATGCTCCGTGTATTTGAAGAAGAAAAGGCAGACAGATTGCTCTTGCTCGGCGACGTTCTCTATCACGGACCCCGAAACAACCTTCCCGACGGCTACGCGCCGAAGGAGGTGATCGCGCTTCTGAACGAACGAAAGGACGATATCCTCTGCGTGCGCGGAAACTGCGACACGGAGGTCGATCAGATGGTGCTGGAATTCCCGATCCTCGCGGACTACGCCGTCATCGCGGAAAAGGACAGAATGATCTTCGCCACCCACGGACATAAATTCAACGAGAAGAACCTCCCCCCTCTGCACAAGGGCGATATTCTTCTGAACGGCCATACGCATATCTGCGCCTGCCGCGAATACGAAAATTACGTTTACATGAACCCCGGCTCCGTGAGCATTCCGAAGGAAAATACGCCCCACGCGTACATGACGCTGGAAAACGGACGCTTTCTCTGGAAGAGCTTTTCGGGCGAAACGTTTTTGACTTATCAAATCTAATGGAAAAGGAAGGCTTTCGCAAACGGAAGCTATGGTGACGATCATGACCGACAAACAGCGTTTTTTGGAGATCTGCCACACGCAGATCAAGAGAGAGGGGCTCGACAAGCTTCTCGATTGGCTCGAAAAGAGCGATTTTTACGAAGCGCCCGCCAGCACGAAATACCACGGCAACTACGCGGGCGGACTTTTGCAGCACTCGCTGAACGTATACGATTGCCTGAAGCGGATCGCTTCTCACTACGAGGATAAGAACATTTCCGAGGAATCCATCGCCATCGCGGCGCTCTTCCACGACGTGTGCAAGGTGAACTTCTATCAGAAGGGCTACCGCAACGTGAAGGATGAGCATGGCAAATGGGTGCAGAAGGAGATCTACGAGATCAACGAAAAATTCCCCATCGGCCACGGCGAAAAGAGCTGTATCCTTTTGCAGTGGTTCTTCGGCAAGCTGGAGGTACCCGAGCTTCTCGCCATCCGCTACCATATGGGCGCGTTCGACGCGGCGGTCAAGGGCGGCGACTTCGGTATCAGCAAGGCTTACGAAATGGCGCCTCTCGCCGCTATGCTTCATATGGCTGACCTCGAGGCGACCTATCTGCAGGAGGAAAGCATTCCCGTTTGATCTCGCGCGACCGTTTTTCCCCGCGAAAAGCAAGGAAATGCAATTGTCATGCGATTCAAAAAACTTCTTCTTGACAGAATGAAAAAAATGTGGTAAAATGGAGAAAAAGAACTTGTTTTTCAATTTTGCTTGAAAAACGGACGTTTATAATTTTGGAGGATGTACGCTATGAGAAAAGATGAAATCGCGCTCGAACTTTACAATTCCGCTAAGGAAAACGGCTTTTTGGACACGATCTACGAAGTGATCGGCCCGAAGGTCTCCGTCAGCATCGCTTTTACGAAAAAGGCTTGTGAAACCAACATCGACGACATCGAGTTTTCCGTCCGCGCCAATAACGCCCTGAAGAGAGCCGGTTATTTCAAGATCGATGATATCGTGGGCGCACTCTCCAACGAAACGCTGATCCATATCCGTAACCTCGGTAAAAAGACCTTCAACGAAATTCAGACGAAGGTCCTCGTCTTCGGTTACGAGCACCTCACCGAAAAGGAAAAGATCCAGTTCTTCGCAGACCTCGTCGAAAGAAACTGCACCTGATCCGACCGACATAACCATACGAAACAACCGCGGCATATCTCATCGAGATATGCCGCTTTTCGTCGCCGTGCCTCCCGTGAATACATAACGAATTTGCATTGCAATTTCGTCTGCAGCCTTTCGTTCGTTATGTGTGTTAGCCTTCCCCTTGGGGAAGGTGCCGAGGAACGAGGCGGATGAGGTCGTATTTACTTTGGTTTAGTACCTCATCCATATCTCAACTTCGTTGAGATGTCTCCCTTTCCAAAGGGGAAGTCTCGCTGCGGCTCGGTCACGCTCGGGGAAAGAAAGCCATTTAGGCTTTCTTTTAACACCCTCGCGCCGCTTTGCTACCTCCCCTACGATGTAGCCAAAATTCGTGCGCAACCGCACACAGAGGGGACAAATCCCCGAGTGGGGGCGATGAAGTCCCGTCGGCGCACCCTGCATCGACAAGAACAAAG
>JAZRLQ010000077.1:0-6552 GCA_045646925.1 Eubacteriales bacterium | reverse complement strand
CCTTGTATGCAATATTCTGACGCTTTAAAATATTCTTTGCAATTATATCCCGCCTCAAACGCGATGGCTTGAGCAAACCAGCAACCGCCATCTTTACGCTTTGGAAATTTTGGAGCTTCGATTTTTCCCGTTCCATAATGCTGAAAATCTTGTAAAGCCTTCAAAACGGCATATCTATCCAGCTTTGTTCTTTCCTCGGTACTCATCGCTTGCACGAAGGTCATTTTTGAAATCTTATCGGACATTCTTTTGATAATTTCCCATATTATTTCAAAGTGCTTATGAGTAAACTCAAGTTGTGGTTTGAAGTTGTTGAGAGAATTTTGCGGTCTTGTAATGATAAAATCCGTATATACTTTGCCGCTGTCCATCTGTATCATCAGTTCGCCATCTACGAGCTTTTTGACGATTGGTTCAATGTAAGCAGCAGGAATACCGATTGCCTTGGAAAGATCACTGATGGTAATAGGCTTGTCGTACGCAAGGATCAAAAGATTCTGTGCAATCAAATCCTCTTCTACAAGGGATATAGGCTCTCCCCCTAGACCATCACAGCCACCGAAAGACAGCCACATCTCGCCGGGTAAATAATTTTCTCTTGTTTCCATAGTTTCAAGTCCTTTCTTCATCTGATTACGACCTGCGGACAAACGGCTTTTTACCGTACCTTCGGGTATACCAAGACCCTCGGCAATATCCGAAACACTTTGGTTTCCGAAATAATAACGTATCAAAACCTCTCGCGTAATAAAGCCAAGGTGGTTTAGCTCCTTGCGAATTTTTGACGCTTCTTCGGAGGTGAAGTATTCGTCATCTTGTTCTTCTAAGGCTTCAATACATTCGTCCAAACACATTGTAACAGGAGTTCGGTACTTTTTTCTTAGGTTATCATTATGTTTGTGGTAAAGTGTATTCGTAAGCCAAGTTTTAGGATGTTCAATGATTCCCCCACGGTATATATAGGCAAAAGCTGCAAGCATTGTGTCACCTACAAGGTCTTCGGCATCATTCTGCGAATTGCATTTTGATGTCGCAAGTCTGATCAAATAATCATAATGTTGAATGATTTCATCGTTTGTCATAAATTTACCTGCTTTCCGGAATGCTTTTGAACGTTCACCTAAATAGTCGTAAAGATTTGATTTCGGTTCGAGCTTGAAATTAAATTTTTATTATTTTATCATAAAATTATGAATCCTTCTATTAGCACATATATAAACGCGCCTTGTCAAGAAAGCGCCACGATTGCTCTCAACTTGCCGTCAGGTCCATAAATACCCACCGTGTGTACGCCATTATCTTCTCTGTATTTACAAGTGATATCCCGCTCGTCAGCGCGAACTTCCTTTCTGTAAGTAATTCGGATGTCCGTAAAATCCCGCTCCTCATAAATATCTTCGGGAAGAGTTTCCAAAGCAATATCCAGATAACACAGATTATGCAAATGACCGTTCAGATCAATTTCTTTACGATATACGCGGTAGGGCATTTCGTAAGAATATTGCTTCGGTTCACGTAAACGAGAAAGATCTCCTTCTGCAAATGCACTCTTTTCCTCCGTTCCATATAAAGCAAGCAATTCATCGGTTACACGGATCAATTTTTTATCAACTGCGTTGACAGGCGTCCATTTGGAAGACGCACTGACACAGAGATTGCCTTCTTCATCAAAAATCTCAAAGTCGCGGAGCGTCGTGCAAGGAGAGCAAACGCCTCTGCTCCACGTTGTCACACGATAGCTCTCTCCATAACGCATAGGACTGTGAATTTTCACACGCCACTCCAAAAGCAGCCACGCCAATTTTCTGTCCTGGATATTTCTTGCACCGTATCCGATGGAATCGGAATGATAACAGCTGATATCCTCCAAAACACGAAGAATTGCTCTCTCTTCCAATCTTCCGTTTCTGCCGTAATCCTCCAAACTTGCTTTTACGTATTCTTCATATATCATATAGAAATCTCCTTGTTGATTGAATTTATCAGATATATCATATCAAAGATATATGAACTCAATATGAACAACACCTCATTTTTCAATTTCTTGTTGACATCGGCAAACAGATTGTTTATAATTAAATTGTGATTTTTCACAACTTATCATAAGTCAAGAGAGGTATTTTTATGCTCTATCAAAAAAAAGAAGCAAAGGCGCTCGACATCGGATTGTTCAAAAATCCTACGAAAGAATATCGCGCCGCACCCTTTTGGTCATGGAACTGCGAACTGAAAAAAGAAGTTCTTGAAAAACAAATAGAAATCATGAAGGAGATGGGCTTCGGCGGATATTATATGCATACCCGAGTCGGTATGGCAACGCCCTATCTTTCCGACGAATTTATGGATCTCATTGGTGCTTGCATCGAAAAAGGAAAAGAAATCGGCATGAATTCTTACCTGTACGATGAAGACAGATGGCCCTCTGGAACAGCCGGCGGCTTTACCGCAAAAGCCTCGGAGGAGAATCTTCAGAAATTCCTCCATTTTACTTATCAACCATATAACGACGGTTCTCTCGTCATTGATGACGACATCGCGAAAGCCAAGGAAGTAACCGATGAAAAATTCAAGCTTCTCGGTTGTTTCGACATTCTTTTGAATAGCGAGAGCAAATTGGTATCTTACAAAAAGATCGAACTTTGCGAAATGGTTCCCGAAGGCCATGAAAAATGGTTTGCCTATATGGAATACGGCGGTTACTGCGATGTTATGCGTAAGGAAACCATTGACACTTTCATTGATTTGACTTACGAAAGATATAAAGAGCGATTCGGTCACGAATTTAGCACCAATTCCCCAACCATTTTCACGGACGAGCCCCAGATGTATGCAAAAAAGGTCCTTGATCATGCGTCCGACAAAACAAGCGTAAAACTTCCCTATACCAATGACTTTGACGAGACGTTCTATCAGCAATACGGTATTCACATTGAAGATCATTTTCCGGTTCTCATATGGGAAAACGCCGATAACTCTGTCTCGCCGATCCGTTATTATTATCACGATCACTCCACGGAACGTTTTGCAGAGGCTTTTTGTGATAACGTCGGCAAGTGGTGTGGTGAAAACGGAATCATGTTCACCGGACATATGATGAATGAAGCAACACTCTTCAGCCAGACGACGTCCGTCGGAGAAGCAATGCGTCACTACAGAGGTTTCCAGCTTCCCGGCATTGATATGCTTTGCGACTACAGAGAATTGAACACCGCAAAGCAAGCACAGAGCGCTGCCCGTCAATACGGCAAGGAAGGCGTTATGAGTGAGCTTTACGGCGTTACCAACTGGGATTTTGATTTCCGCGGCCATAAGCTTCAAGGCGACTGGCAAGCGGCAATGGGTATCACCCACAGAGTGCCTCATCTTTACTGGGTATCCATGGGCGGAGAAGCAAAGCGCGATTATCCTGCTTCTATCGGACATCAATCCCCTTGGTACAAAGAATACTCTCATATTGAAGATCATTTTGCTCGCGTCAATACCGTTATGACAAGAGGAACACCTAATGTTGATATCGCCGTCATTCATCCGATTGAATCCTATTGGCTCCATTTCGGTCCCGCAGATCAGACGGGTACACACAGATCCGACATCGGTGATCGTTTCGAAAATATGACGAAATGGCTTCTCTTCGGCTTGCACGATTTCGACTTCGTTGCAGAATCCCTTCTTCCTGAGCAATATAAAGAATCCGACTCCGGCTTTGTCATCGGTAATATGAAATATAAGACGGTCATCGTTCCTTATCTTGAAACCATTCGTCGCACCACGCTTGACGCATTGAAGAAATTCCACGCGGCAGGCGGCGAGATCATTTTCATGGGAAAAGCACCTATATATATCGATGCAATTCCTTCCGATGAGCCTTCCAAATTTGCAAAACAGTGTAAGATGATTCCTTGGTCCGAATCTGCTTTGTTAGAAGCAGTGGAACATAACCGTTTCCTTGACATCAGAAAAAGAGACGGATACAGTCCCTCCAATATTATTTATCAGCTTCGCACCGACAACGATTGTAAGCACCTTTTCATTAGCCATGTTAACAAGATGGATTATGACACCGCTCCGATGATCACTACTGCCATCACGCTGAAAGGCGAATGGTGTGTCTCGGAATACGATACCATGAACGGCGAAAAACGCCGCGTTTCCGTCATATACAAAAATGGCAATACCGTTCTTCCTTGGGCGCAATCCGTCTGTGATTCTCTCCTTTTGGAGCTGAAAGAGGGCAAGGATTCAGAAGAAAATAGAGTCTTCTATAAGGAACCCCGATATATCAAAACGGAATATCCCGTACATAAAGCTTCCTATGAAATGGAAGAACCCAACGTATTGCTCCTTGACCGCCCTAGTTTCTCCTTCAGAGGAAGCGATTGGAGCGAGCCTATGGATGCATTGAAAGTCGACGATATCATCAGAGGCATTCTTGGGGATACCGTCAATCGCAGAAAGAGACCGCAACCTTGGCAGATTCCGCTCGATAAAAATCCCAAGGAAGTCGTTTCTCTTCGTTTCACGATAGACTCTGATATCGAATATGAAAACGCGCGCCTTGCTTTGGAATATCCGCAGTATTCCGAGATCATTTTCAACGGTACTCCCGTTCCCGTTGAGGTTGATGGAAATTATGTAGACGACGCCATTGCAACGGTTCGTCTTCCCAAAATTCAAAAGGGTGCAAACGAACTGATCATCCATCTTCGTTACGGCAATATCGATTCCGTGGAATCTTATTATCTTCTCGGTAACTTCGGCGTTGAGGTTCACGGTTATTATGCCAAGATCACCTCGCTTCCCGAATGTTTGTATTTCGAAAGCATTACAAATCAAAAGATGGGCTTCTATGGTGGAAACCTGAAATATTCCTTCGAAATAAACGGAGGAGGCAAGAAGACCATTGAGATCTCCAAGTATCGCGGCGCCGTCATCAAGGTGCTTGTGGACGGAAAAGAAACCGGCTATATTGATTTCCCGCCCCATAGATTAAATCTCGGAGAATTGAGCGAAGGCAAGCACGCCGTCGATTTGATCCTTTATGGAAATCGTATGAATACCTTCGGTCAACTCCACAAGACCGACGAGCATTTGGCTTGGACCGGTCCCGATTCCTGGCGAACCAAGGGTAGATTCTGGACGGACGAGTATATGCTTACACGAACAGGCATACTCACCGCCCCCCGAATCCTGACAGAAGAATAATCTTAATATAAAAGAACTGCCGATAGAATTCTGTCGGCAGTTCTTTATTTATGTCATTAGTTTATATGATTTCCTTTTTCCAATTATATAAAATGAAAATTATTGTCTAATTGGAGAGATTATATAACCAAATACGCACCCAACATTTGTTTGTCGTTATCTTTATCAAAGGTTAAAAAGCCTTGTTTAATTGCTTCTTCCAAGACTGCGCCACGTATTGTAAAGATATTGGCGCAAGCGTGGTCAATTTGAAATTCGTCTTCTTTCAAAAAATCGGGAATTTCTTTGTAAATTTGCTCGCAGCAGAACAGATAATGCTGTGTGGCTATATCAGTTGCTTTGCGGCGTAATGAGCTGAAATGCGTCTTTATCTCATTCGGCATCTTTTTAGCTTTTTCCTTGCGCATGACCATAATTGTCGGAACATAACCGGCCTCTGTTTTTTTGATATATCCGTAGGATTCTAATCTTTTTAGAATAGCACCGTCTACTTCTGCACTCTTACACTCGGCAACTGCAACCATTGCTTGACCGTCTGCATAAGTAAGAATCGGCGGTGTACGCTTTTCAAGTTCGCAATATTTGTATCGAAATTGGCGGAACATAATTTCGGGCAAATTCTTTTCATTTGGACATGAAACGCACCCGCTGAGACCTACATGCTTGGGCTCATCTCCGTGATGGATTTCCATACCAAGCAAATCCCATTCTCCACCGTTCGGACGAAGAGTATGTCCCCAAGGACCAATATTAGGAAAGTCTTTCGCATTCGTATTAAAAGGCTTAAGAGTGTCAAAAAACACGTTATCTGCTTCGATCATCAAAAGAGCCCATTTCATGTCTTCGTAGCTTTGATAACTCTCATGCCAATCGGGCGCATTTTTGCTTGACCACTCAATGATGTACTCCATCGCATGAATGATTGCCCTTGTAAGTTCAGGAGCAATCTCGCGCACATGAGCACAAATCTTTTCTTGTGCTTCTGCGCTCACAATAAAAATATTAGTTTCGTATTTGTTGCCGTTTTTCTTCATCAACGTAGCGTCTACAAGCGTGGATAGTTCTTCCTCCATATACGGAAGCGCCACGCCAACCTCCATTGCCAATTCTTCTGCCGTTGCAGGTGTTCTATACGCTGCGAGCATAATATTTTTGCTGAGAGAACGCGAAACAAAATTTCTTGGTTCACCATTTGCACCATGTAGTCCATTCACCCAAAACGCAATATTTTCAGGCTTATAACTCAACTTACCAAATTCTCTTGCCATATGCATACCTTCTTTCAAAATTTGTCTTGCACGGTGAAGCCGAGACTTCACCGTGTTTGTGGGAAGCGAGAGCGATTCTGCA
>JAZRLQ010000076.1:0-2498 GCA_045646925.1 Eubacteriales bacterium | reverse complement strand
CAGAAATAATATCGATATAAAGTCATAAAACAACAACCCGCCCCCAGGGTCATCACCGTGGGGGCGGATTTTATATCTCAACAAAGGCGTCAGATTTTTATCTTTTTGATCTGCTCCGCATAGTACTGTACCAATTCAAATTTCGTTCCCGGCATTAAACGATGATCCGGACAAGGAATAAATCCGCCGAGCGACGCAAGTCTCTGCATACGCTCAATTTCAGCGTCTACGGCGGCTTTATCCTTGCGAAGTGCAGTTTTATCCATACCGCCTACGCCGCGCTGACAAGAGCCGAATTTTTCGCGCGCAGAGGCAAATTGATCGCCCCACACACCAACCTCGATCGGAAACAGAATATTGACGCCGTTTTCCATCCAAGTGGATTGTAAAGCGCCCGTCACACCATCACAGTCCAAGGAAATCAGATCGATGCCGTAGCGGTGACAAAGTTCATTTCTCTTCTTATAATGCTTCGCACACAATTCATCGAAGATGGCGGGAGACAAAAGCGGACCGTTTTTAAAGCAAATATCCTCCCAATAATGCGCGAAATCGAATTTCGCTCCCGTTTGAAGCACCTTTTCCGCGCATTGATATTGCATTTCGGCATACGTATCGACGATGTCTGCCAGTAGCTCTTCATCCTCGTCATACATCAGATAACTGAGTCCCGTAACCGAAACCATGTTGCGAATCTCTCCGAGAATACTGCCGAGGTGAAGTCCAACCGGAATATCCTGCGGTCTGGTTTCATTGAAATTTTTCCAGTATTCAAGATCAATGCGCTCCGGAAGAAACTGCATTTTGGGCTTATAAAGCGTCTCAAAAGCCTCTCTGTCCTTCAAAAGATAATCATCCTCCGCCGCAATCGAGGTTACTCCCGGCTTGATTCTGGTGATCAGGCCGCGTGAATTCTGTATTCTTTGCGTGCCGTCCGGAAGTGTTTCCAAAAGCTTCCGTTTGAAAAACGGAAAAAGCTCATTCTTTGGAGCTACGACGGTATACCAATTAAAATCCCAACCGATGATACGATCCAATTCACGATCTTTTTCGTTGCCGTCACTCAACCCATTGGCGATTTCCGCGGGAATCTTTTTTTGCTCCACCCATTCGTAAAGTAGCTCCTGCCAATAACCAAAATGCACCGCTGGCATACGGTCTATCGGTTTATAATTCAAGATATTGAGCGCGCGTTCTCTGTTTGTCATCACATCTGTAACCTTTCCTAAATTTTTTCTCCGTCAGCAAAGCTCCTCCACGGATAAAACGGCAACCTCGCAATCCTCCTTGTTTTTCGAATATGCGACGTAGATCTTTCCGCTTTCGGAATCTTCATAAACATACGGATAGGACCATTCGTTATAACGCCAATGAAACGGCGGATGATCGAATCCGTCGCGAAGAAGATAAACCTTCTCAAGCTCCCCACGTCCAACGGAAATAGCAAGCGTATCTCTACCAATCGGGACGCCTCGATCGCGCATATTGAAAACGAGATAAGAGATCCCCGTCTTCGTCACTCCGGCATAAATTTTGCTATGAGAAGCGGAGAAATCGGATATTTCGAGAGCAGTCCACGTTCTTCCTCTGTCAAAGCTTTCGCTTACAAGAAGATTTCTGATTGCACCGCTGTTTCTGACGATTGCAAGCAAACGATCCCTCCGTTTCAGAATCGTCGTCTCGCCCCAATAGCGAAAACCGTTGGGATTCGGGAGTTGGACCATTTCCCATTTCGTAACGTCCTTCCCATCGCAAAGTGCAACTGCGGCCGTTCCGCTATCCGTTTTCAGTCCCGCCATCACAAATCCACCGTCATCCAACGCCACGGGTTCGCACATCGGCCAAAAATCACCATCCAAAGCGACGCCGAGACAATCGTATTCACCGTCGGAATTCAAACGATAGGCTTCCATTTTCAAATTCGGATACGCGTCGATCCTATCGTATTTCGCTCGCGGACAAAAAACGTACAGATCCTCTTTATATGGAAAATAAACGCCGTGGCTCCTCCCATATCCGTTTTGCGCTTCGGCGATCACGTGCTCTTCCCACGTTTTTCCGTCATCAAAGGAAACGCTTTCAACCAAACGCGTGTGATCGTCATTTTCCGTGCGAAGAGAATTTGCAAAGCTGACACGCAAAGCGCCACCATGCTTAATGACCGCCGCGCCAAGCAAAAAATGATAACCATTCTCCTTCATCGTATGCGCCTTCAGATACTGCACGCCCGGTGCATAGGAAAGCGATTCAAATGACGGGAATGGATTTCCCGAATTCCAAAGCTTCATATTCAACCCCATAAAACAAAAGGAGCAATCACGACAGAGAATATCTCTTCTGCAATTGCTCCTTTCTTTTGCAAGTAAAACTCAAATAAATTAAATATCGACTTCGACAGATCGTTTTTCGTCTGCGGAAACGAAAGCAGCTTCCATCACACGCATAACACGCATGGCTTGTTCGGGCGTAATGGTAAGAGGCGCTTTGAAGTCGGATCG
>JAZRLQ010000075.1:0-22857 GCA_045646925.1 Eubacteriales bacterium | reverse complement strand
TACCGGGTCTGCCGGGCATCATGCCGGGACCGCCGGGGCCGCCTTGAACGGGTCTGCCGGGAGTATTATTCAATGCTTTCACCTCGTTTCAGCTGAGATTCATAGATGTCGCGGTAGATGGGGCTGGTCTCCATCAGCTCCTCGTGCTTGCCGCAAGCGGCGATCGTACCTGCGTCGAGAACGATGATACGGTCGGCGTTCATAACGGAAGCCACGCGCTGCGCGATCGTGATGACCGTGAGGGAGGAGAGCTTTTCACGGAGCGCTTGCTGCAATCTTGCGCCCGTGGCAACGTCCAGCGCGGACATACTATCGTCGAAGATGAGGACGTCTGGATTTTTCAGCAGTGCGCGCGCGATGGCGAGACGTTGTTTCTGACCGCCGGAGAGGGAAGCGCCCTTTTCGGAGATCATGGTATCGTAGCCTGCGGCGAATTTGCCGATGAATTCCTCAGCCTGCGCGATCCTTGCCGCTTCGCGAAGCTCTTCGTCGGTTGCGTTTTCGTTGCCCCAACGGAGATTTTCAGCAATCGTGCCGGAGAAAAGCTCGCTCTTCTGCAGAACGTAAGCGATCTTTTTGCGCAGAGCGGGAAGCGTGTATTCCTTGACGGGAACGCCGTCGAGAAGGATCTCGCCCTCGGTGGGATCGTAATAACGGGGGATCATCTGAACGAAGGACGTTTTACCGGAGCCCGTCGTACCGAGGATCGCGATATTTTCGCCCGCCTTGATGTCGAGATCGATGTGGTGAAGAACGGGGAGACCGTGTGTGCCGGGATAACGGAACGCGACGTTTTTGTAAACGACGTGGCCTTTTTCGGATTCGGTGCCTTCGCCTTCGTATTCACCGCCGCGAATGACGGGAGCGGAGTCCATTACCTCGTTGATACGCTTTGCGGAAGCCTGCGCTCTGGAGATGAACTGGAACATGCTTGCGAACATCATGACGGAGTGGAGGATCTGCGTGATATAGAGAATGACCGCGGTAACGTCACCGACCTCGATCACGCCCGCCTGCACCTCGTAGCCGCCGAGAAGGATCACGGCGATGATGGAAAGGTTCATGACGATCATCATGATGGGAGCGAGGACTGCCATAATGTACTGAACGCGGATCACGCGGTTATAGAGATCGTCGTTTGCGCCGCGGAAGCGCTTGATTTCGTGGTTTTCACGAACGTAAGCCTTGACGACGCGCGCGCCGGTCACGTTTTCCTGTACGACCGCGTTGACGTTGTCGAGCTTCGTCTGGACCTCGTCGAACATGGGGCGGACCTTACGCATGACGAGCCATACGAGAATGAGCTGGAGGGGAAGGGAAATGAGAACGATGAAGCCGAACTTCGGATTGATCATGATGGACATGATGATACCGCCGATGAACATGATGGGGGAGCGGAAGAAGATTCGGAGCGCCGAAGCGACGAAGCTCTGCATCATGGTGATATCGTTTGTGAGTCGGGTAACGAGAGAGCCGACCGTGAATTTATCGGTCTGCTCGGGAGAGAGCGACATGACGTGAGCGAACGCATCGCGGCGCAGATCGTTGCCGAAGCTCTGCGAAGCGGCGGAGGCGAAGCCTGCCGCGCCGAGACCCGTCAGACCGCCGAGGATCACGAGCAGAAGCATGAGGGAGCCGTTTTGTACGACGACGGAAAGTCCCTCCTCGAGCGAGGATGCGTAAATGCTGTCGTTGACGATGGTCGCCATGATGGTCGGAAGCGCAAGGTCAACGAGAACCTCGAGTATCATACAGATCGGAGAGCCGATGGCGATGTACCAATAGGGTTTGAGATATTTCAAAAGCTTTTTCATTCGGCAGTTGCCTCCTCGTTTACGGTTTCGGAGAGGATGTTTTCCCTCATCTTTCTGAGCAGACGGCAGAGCTCATCCGTTTCTTGCTCCGAGAGTCCGCGGATCAGTATCTTTTCGCAGTCGATGACCTTGTCAAAGAGCTGGGATTCCCATTCGCGTCCCTTTTCCGTGATGAAAACTCGTGTGCGGCGAGTATCGTTTTTGTCTGTTTTGCGGAGGATCAAGCCTTCATCCTCCATTTTTTTCAAGGTCACGCTGACCGTGGGCGCGGTGAAATGGGAATTTCTCGCGATATCCACTTGCGTTACGCCGTCCTCGTGCGCCAAAAAACGCAGGATCTGACGGTATCCCGTTTTGAAACCGAGATCTTCGGAATTTTTTCTCATCTTATCGTGAAGTAATTTCGAGATTTCGGTGATCAGAAGTCCCGGCTTCCTGGAGAGGGTGTTACGTTCCGACATGATTAAGCACATCCTTTCACTGTATTATTAGTTAGATAACTAATTGTTTTTAAGATCATTATATATGATATATTTGACATTTGTCAAGTGGGAGAGATTAAATTTTTTCTTTTAGAAAAGAAAAAATAAAGGAAACGTATATAAATAAAAATAATTTTCAAAAACGGTACCCAAATCTTCTCAAAATATGCTATAATAAAAGCATAACAGAAAATCGATTGCCCGATGCGGCAAAACGGAGGTTTTATCATGGACGAAAAAAAGAACGCCAAAAAGCGTATGAAGGAGCTGGAGGATCTGATCAATCATCATGCGCGGCTTTATTATATCAGCGATGCACCGACGATCTCGGACTACGAATACGACAAGCTTTTCTACGAGCTCGTCGCTTTGGAGGAGAAATATCCCGAGCTTGCCTCCGCAGATTCTCCGACCAAGCGTGTCGGCGGAGAGGCGCTGGATAAGTTTGAGAAGGTTGAGCACGCGGTGCGTATGGGAAGTCTTTCCGACGTATTTTCTTATGAGGAGATTCACGATTTCGTGGAGAGAACGGAAGCGGCGCTCGGTCACGGCACGACCTTTTCCGTAGAGCCGAAGATCGACGGTCTTTCCGTCTCTCTGGAATATCGTGACGGCATATTCACGGTCGGCTCGACGCGTGGCGACGGCAAGACCGGAGAAAACGTGACGGAAAACCTGAAAACGGTCAAGACGATCCCTCTGTCTTTGCCGCAGGCACCCTCTCTCTTGGAGGTGCGCGGCGAGGTTTATATGCCGAGAAAGAGCTTTGAGGCGCTCAATGCGAAAAGAGAAGCAAATGGAGAAGCGTTGTTTGCCAATCCGCGAAACGCGGCGGCAGGCTCTCTTCGTCAGCTCGATTCCAAGATCACCGCGGGCAGAGGACTCGACATCATGGTCTTCAATATTCAGCGCGCGGATGGCGTTGCTTTTCAATCTCATTCCGAAGGTCTCGACTATCTGGAAACGCTCGGCTTCCACGTGATCCCGTACAGAGAGAAGCTTCACAGCGCCGATGAGATCGTCTCTCAAATCGAGAAGATCGGGGAGCTTCGCGATTCGCTCGCGTTCGATATCGACGGCATTGTCATTAAGTGCGACGATCTCCGCGAACGATTGGAAATCGGTGAAAATACCAGCACGCCGAAATGGGCGATCGCTTACAAATATCCGCCCGAGCGCAAGCCGACGAGGCTCGTCGACGTTGTGATCCAGGTCGGCAGAACGGGCGTTCTGACGCCGAAGGCGATTCTTGAGCCCGTCAGACTCGCGGGAACGACGGTCTCTGCGGCAACGCTCCATAACATTGATTTTATCCGTGAGCGCGATATCCGTATCGGTGACACGGTGTATGTTCAGAAGGCGGGCGATATCATTCCCGAGGTCGTTTCCGTGGAAATGAAGGACAGAACGAGCGAGTTTGCGCCTTACGAAATGCCGCGCGTGTGTCCCTCTTGCGGAGAGCCCGTTTCCCGCGACGACGAGGCGGCGACGCGTTGTACGAATCCTTCCTGTCCCGCGCAGCTGGAAAGAGGGATCACTCACTACGCTTCCCGCGACGCTATGGATATCGACGGAATGGGACCTGCGGTCGTCAGCTTGCTTTTGGAAGCGGGCTTGATCCGTGACATTGCGGATCTTTACCGATTGCGCGTGGAGGACGTGCAGAATCTGGAGCGCATGGGCGAAAAATCCGCGAAAAAGCTGATCGCCGCGATCGAAAAATCGAAGACCGCCGGACTTGACCGTCTGATCTATGCTCTCGGTATCCGCAATATCGGTGAAAAGGCGGCGAAATCCCTCGCCGTCGCGTTCGGTGATATCGAGGCGCTTGCTTCAGCAAACAGAGAAGCGCTCATTGCGATCCCCGATTTCGGTGAGATTACGGCGGATGCGGTGCTTGCGTATTTCTCTCACGCGCAAACGAAGGAGCTGATCGAAAGTCTGAAGGCTTGCGGTGTCGTGACGACCTACGAAACGGAGAAGGCTGACGCGATCTTCGAGGGTATGACCTTCGTTCTGACGGGTACGCTCCCCACGCTTTCTCGCGATGCGGCGACCGCCATCATTGAGAAGCACGGTGGCAAGGCGGCTTCCTCCGTTTCCTCCAAAACCACCTACGTCGTAGCGGGCGAAAAGGCGGGCTCCAAGCTCGTCAAGGCGCAGAAGCTCGGCGTGAACGTCATCGATGAGGATACCTTGCTTACAATGGCGGGGGAAAAATAAGGAGGCTATATCATGATAAAAAAATTACAGATCGACCGTATTGAGGGAAAGTTTGCGGTCATGACCGACGATGATGAGGGGATCTTCAATATTCCTGCCGATTTCTTCGGAGAAAACGCCGTTGAGGGCAATATCTTCGAGGTCGTTTTTGAAAACGGGAAGCCCGTTGGCTATCGTTTTCTCGCCGAGGAGACTGAGGCGGTCAGACGCAGGATCAGGGAACTGATGGCAAAGCTGCGAAAAAAGAAATAATACTGATGTCATAATTGATAGAAGGAGGTTTTAATGAAAATATGAAAAAGCTTATTGGTGTGCTTTTTATTTTTCTTATTATTTTCGCGGTCGGTATAACCGGTATGAAAATCTCTCAGCACGAAAAACCTTACGAGGTTTGTTATACGAGCGTCCGTGAAACGAAGGCGTTGGCAACGGAAATCCCGAATTTGCAAGCAAAAATCGATCGGAATTATGAAGCACAAGGCAGTGGGCGTAAATATCAGAACAAAGTAGTTATTCAGATCGGAGAGCAACGCGACGTCCCTTGTATTTTTGAAATGGGAGGCGGACAGTTTTTTCAGAAAGAATATATCGTCCATCCTTATTTTTCGGGAAGCCCTAAATTTTCCGAATTATCAAGAAATAGTTACTCTATGCCGACGTACACCTATACCGGCACGGAAGAAATCACGATCGAGCTGAACGACGCAATTTGTTTCATGACGGATCCCGGCAGCAGCGAGACGGCGTTGAACACGATCGGCAGCTTCACGGCAAGATCCTTGGATGGCGAGACGGTAACGTGGGAATCCTTTGAAACCTTTGAGCAAATGTACGAAAAATTACCGAAGGGGAAATATTATATTGATTTTCTGCTTCAGGTTTACGGAAACCATATTTTCAGTGAAAGCGGACAGTATATTGGACTTGAATCCAAGAGTATCGCTCCTACGTTCATTTTGGAAATAAAATAATTGAAACGGCGCGTTGCCTTTGCGGCGGCGCGCTGTTTTACAAGGAAAAGGAATTTCGACAATATCGTGGAAAAATCTTGACTTGTAAAATGGTATTTGATATAATAAAATCACTAACAACCAATAGGAGGTTCTTATGGAAAAATATTTCTTGTTGATTTACGCCGCATTCATTTTTATCATGTCCCTGATTGCGTTCATTCTTTATTCCGCGGACAAGCGTAAGGCGAAGAAGGGCGCGTGGCGTATTCCCGAAGCCGTGCTTCTGAATTTCGGCTTTTTCGGCGGATCGATCGGCGCATTGCTCGGCATGAAGGCGTTTCGTCACAAAACGAAGCACTGGTATTTCTGGGTTGTTAATATTCTCGGCTTGATCTGGCAGATTGCGCTCCCGGTGATTGCAGTTCTTTATTGGCAGGGTATTTTGTGAGATTGATAAACGGAAAGGAAACTGAATTATGGATTTCACTAATATATTGGCGTTGATCGGCGGCGTTGCGCTGTTTTTGTTCGGTATGAGCATTATGGGCGACGCTCTCGAAAAAAGCGCAGGTTCGCGCCTTTCCTCTTTGCTCGGTAAGCTGACATCGAATCCCTTGAAGGGCTTTGCGCTCGGCGCGGCGGTAACGGCGATCATTCAGAGCTCCTCTGCGACGACGGTTATGATGGTAGGCTTTGTAAACTCGGGCGTTATGACGCTCGCAAACGTAATTCCGATCATCATGGGCGCAAACGTCGGTACGACCATTACGGCTTGGATTCTCAGCCTTTCGGGGCTCAGCGGCGACAGTTTTCTGATCACCATGCTCAAGCCGACCTCTTTTACGCCGATCCTCGCGTTGATCGGTATTATCTTCTATCTCTTTTTGAAGGATTCCAAGAAAAAGGATATCGGTCTGATCCTGCTCGGCTTCTCCGTGCTGATCTTCGGTATGGATTATATGACTTCCGCCGTGAAGCCTCTTGCGGACGTTCCCGAATTCCAGGAGATCCTGCTTCTCTTCAGCAATCCTCTCTTCGGTATTCTGGCGGGCGCGGTTCTGACGGCGATCATTCAGAGCTCCTCTGCCTCCGTCGGTATTTTGCAGGCGCTTTCTGCGACGGGACAAGTTACCTTCGGTACGGCATTCCCGATCATTCTCGGTCAGAATATCGGTACTTGCGTAACGGCGCTCATTTCTTCCGTCGGCGCGAACAAAAACGCAAAGCGCGTTTCGATGGTTCACCTTTGCTTCAATATCATCGGCGCTTTTGGCGCAATGATCCTTTTCTATACCTTGCATATGATCATCGGATTTACGTTCATTGATATGCAGGTCGATCATACGATCATTGCACTCATCCACACTTGCTTCAACGTTTTCTGCACTTGTTGTCTGCTTCCGTTCTGCAAACAGTTTGAAAAGCTCGCTTGCTTCCTCGTCAAAGAAAAGAGCGGCGCGAGCGACAAGGTTGCTCTGCTTGACGACCGTCTTCTTGCAACGCCCAGCATCGCGATCGAGCGTTGCCGCCAGGTCGCGTACAATATGGCGGAGATCTCCTTCCATTCAGTGAAGAAATCCTTTACTCTTTTGGACAAGTACGATAAGAAGCTCTTCGACGAGATCAAAAAGGAAGAGGATACCGTCGATATCTACGAGGACGAGATCGGCTCGTATCTGATGAAGATCACAAACTGCGACCTTTCTCAAAAGGATAGCCTTGAGGTGACGAAGCTTTTCCACATGATCGGAAATCTGGAACGACTTTCCGACCACGCCGTAAACGTTGCGGAATCCGCTGAGGAAATGTACGTCAAGAAGCTCGAATTCTCCGCGACGGGAAAACGCGAGCTTTCCGTGATGATGACTGCCGTTTACGAGATCATGGACAACGCTTTGATGGCGTTCGTTCATAACGATATTCAGGTTGCCGTCCGCGTTGAGCCCTTGGAAGAGGTTATCGACGATTTGCAGGTTGCTCTCCGTTCCAACCACATCGAGAGACTTCGTATCGGCGAATGCACCATTGAAATGGGCTTCATTCTCTCCGACCTTTTGACCAATCTGGAGCGTATTGCCGACCACTGCTCCAACATTGCGGGCTGTGTGATCGAGATCGCGAACAACAGCCTCGGTATGCACAGCTATACCGAAGGTCTCCGTCGCGGCAACGAGATCTACGACAAGTATTTCGAGGACTACTCGAACAAATACCGGATCGGCGAATCCGCGCAGTAATTTTTGCGACATACAATGGGGGTACCCGCGATAAAGCGGGTATCCCTTTTTCGTTTTTGCCATAGAGCTTCCGATTTTCTCTCCAAATCGGTTGAAAAACACGGATACTCGCTTGACTCCGCGCAAAAAATATGATAAAATAAAAATAAGATTATCGAAAAACAGGAGGATAGAAAAATGGCAGATTTTTATGACCACGTAAAGATATATATCAAAGCAGGAAACGGCGGTAACGGATGCATTTCCTTCCACCGTGAAAAATACGTAGCGTACGGCGGCCCCGACGGCGGTGACGGCGGACACGGCGGTAACGTCGTTTTCGTTATCGACGAGGGTACGAACACGCTTCTCGATTTCCGTAATCGCAAGAAATTCGTCGCTAAAAACGGCGGCGACGGTATGACGTCGAAATTCCACGGCGCAACGGCGGAGGATCTCATCATTCCCGTTCCCGAGGGAACCGTTATCAAGGATGCAAAAACAGGCAAGATCATCAAGGATATGAGCCGTTGCGAGCCCTTCGTTGCAGCCAAGGGCGGTAGAGGCGGTTGGGGTAACCGTCATTTCGCAACGCCTACCAGACGCGCTCCCCGCTTCGCAAAGAACGGCTTGGAGGGTGAGGCGAAGGAGCTTATTCTCGAGCTTAAGATGCTCGCGGACGTCGGCTTCGTCGGACTTCCCAACGTCGGTAAATCCACGCTTCTTTCCATGATCTCCGCCGCAAGACCGAAGATCGCAAACTATCATTTCACAACGCTTGCTCCCATGCTCGGTGTGGTTTCCGTTGACGGAAACGCGTTCGTTGCGGCAGATATTCCCGGTCTGATCGAGGGCGCTTCCGAGGGCTTGGGCCTCGGTCACGATTTTCTTCGTCACGTTGACCGTTGCCGTCTTCTCGTTCACGTCGTTGACGTTGCCGGCTCCGAGGGACGCGATCCCATCGAGGATATTGAATTGATCAACGACGAGCTTCTCAAATACAGCGTGGATCTCGCGGAGCGTCCGCAGATCATCGCCGCAAACAAATGCGACATTCTCGATCCCGAAACCGCGGACGAGGTGAAGTCTCGCTTGGAAAAATACGCCGCAGACAACGGCTTTGAGGTTATTTATATCAGTGCCGCATCCGGCGAAAACGTAAAGCCCCTTTGCCGCCGCGTATACGAAATGCTGCAGGAGCTTCCGCCTCTTACCATTTACGAAGCGGACGAGCCCGATGTGATCGAAGAGCCTCAGAATCCCGACGATCTCACCATTACCAAAGAGGGTAAGGACTGGATCGTTGAGGGCGAATGGCTGAAGTGGCTCATGAGCGGTATCAACTTCGACGACCGTGAGTCTTTCATGTACTTCGAAAAGATGATCCGTGATAAGGGTATCATTCAGAAAATGCGTGACGCGGGTATTCAGGACGGCGACAGCGTTGTTCTCTACGATCTCGAATTCGACTTCGTTGACTAAAATAATAAAAGCTTCCGTTTTCTTCGTTGACCTTAGCGGAGAATTTGCGGAAAAAATCGGCAGAGGGCTTGTCTTCTCTGCCGATTCGTATTATATATTACAGTAAAACGAAATTATTTTTAAAAGGAGAACTCCAAATGAAATATACGTTCAAGTTTGGCTTATTTGAAAAAAAGGTTCAAATGTTCAGCGAGGGACAGCGAGGAATCGTGATCGAAAAAGAGCCGCAGGTCATTTGCGTATACGGAACGGATAACAATTATCATATTTTGTGCGCAATTCCGCTTTGCCATCCCAAATTTTTGAAGGGCGCAGAATACGTGGTTGAATTCGATGAAGGTAGCCGCGCTACGGTTTGCGTTGCAAATTTGAAAATCGTTATTGACTATGAAAAAAAGAAATGCGCAAGTAATCACTCTCTCCAATGCTACGGCTCGGACAGCTGGGGAGATGACGTCCAAATAGTATGGGATGAAATTTGATCCATTCAAAAATCGCGTATAAAAATCCCCCGACAGATCTTCGGTATCTGTTGGGGGATCTATTTTGAACAAAATTCAAAGCAGGTTTTTCTTGATATATTTGACGGTCTTGTCGTTGGTGATCTGTTTATAATTGCTGTAAAGATCGAAATTACTGAACGTACCGCCCTTGGACTCGGACCAGCCGATCAGCCACTGACCGCGTGTCTCTTCATCGAGATTTTCGCTGTCGGAGCGGTAACGGAAGATATAGTAGGTGCCTCTTTTTTTAACTTTTCCGATATATTCGATATCGTCGGGTGCTTGACCAAGCTCCGACGGATGTGAGAGCCAACGCACGAGATCGCTCTGTGCGAGATATTCGGGGGTTGCGAGCGCGGAGGGGAAGAGCTTTTCCTTGCGGTATCTTTTCAGCAGACCGTACGTGAGATTTGCGTATTCCATATCGTTTGCAAGCGCTTCGATGATATTCGCGGGAACGTCGCAGCTGAATGTGAGCAGTGTGGCGATGGCGTAGAAGCGGATGTGCATATTTCCGACCCAAAGAGCCTGGTGCAAAAGCTCTACGAAGCGTACCTTGCGGAAATAGCGGCAGACGTCGCAGATCAGCTCAAGATTGTTTTCGCTATCCAACGTCATCGGATTTTCGATATATCGATTCATTTCGGATTGGATGTGCGCGCCGATCAGATCGCGGATCTCCTCGGGGATCTTCAGAATGCTGCGCTGATAATGCAGAAGTCCCTGATAAAGCTTGCCCTTGTGGTATTCGTCCTTTGCGAGCTCCGTCATGGCGAGCATATAGCGGATGGTTTCCGCATCGTATTTCTTTTTCGTAAAGATCTCGTCGATCATATTTTCGAGGAAGCGTTCCTTTTCGATGATCTCGAGCAGAGTGTCTATGCGGCTTCTTTGCTCATCGGAAAGCTCGTCGGCGGATCGATAGCAGATCATGATCGCGTTTTGCAGATGATACTCGTATTCGAACAGGAAATCCTTTTCCTTATAGCTTTCGATCGTGGGGATCAGACTGATCAGATGCTCGGTTTCTCCGAAAATGAAGCTTGAAAATTCGGCCTTGTCTTCGGGAGAGAGAACCATTTTCTTGTGAGTCAGATTATGGAGCAGGAAGCTGAGAAGCTTTGATTTGTCTGCGTATTTTTCGGTTTCTCGAATGAGCGAGATGGTTTTTGTGATGATAGACATGGGTACAGATCCTTTCCGGAGTCATTTATTTGATAACGAACGCGCACGGTCGTTCGTGGAAGCATTCGTATTCAAGGGTACGCGGGGCGTTCGGGCGCCCCGTGAAATCGCTTTGAAGATTATTTCTTTGCGACAGCGCCAACGATACCGACAACGGCGTTGAAGATAAGCATAGCGCCTGCGATGACGATAAGCACGTCGAGTCCGTTACCGAACGCGAGCATAGCGCCGATCACGATCGTGAGGATCGCGAAAATGAAATCGAAGATATTCTTTCTGGAAGCGGTAATTGCGTTGACGAGAGCAACCACGCCCTTGATTGCGATCAGGATACCGAGAACGAGAAGTACAATTTCCGTTACAACCCAACCGAGCACGAGGATCGTGATACCGATGATCAGGCTGACGGCACCGCTGCCCCAGTTGGTTCTGATGAGATCGAGAACACCGCAAATAACGAAGAATACGCCTGCGATGGTCATCATCCAACCGATCGTGCGGGATTGAAATACAACCAAAAGAACACCGACGATGAGATAAAGCAGAGCAGAAATGAGTTCAGAATTTGATTTCTTTGCCATGGGAAACACTCCTTTCATAGATTTCTTGTATTTTACCATATAATATCAAAAAAATCAATTGATTTCGACGATTTTCTGCCTTTTTTGCATTTTTTTCGCATAAGAATCGGCGCACTCGGGACAAATCGGGTGCGCCGTGGACATTATCTGTATTTTTCGACGATCTTGAGCGCGCGTTTCGCGTCCTCTTCGTCCTTTGCGTAATACCAGATGAGAGTTTTGTTGGTGGAGAGAAGATCGTCCATCTTCGTCAGCTCTTCGTACGTGGGGGCGATGATGACCGTCTTGTCCTTCAGCTCCTCGCGGTAACGGCGATAGATATCGACGGCGCGCTCGGAGTTGGGATCGCTCGAGATCTCCATCATCTGAATGCGGTCGATCGCGGCAAACATCGGGATCATTCTGTGGCCGAGAGAGTGGACGTGGATCATAGCGCCGTCAGAATCCGCAACGCAATTTTTCAGCGCGGGCAGGAAATGCTCCTCATAGATATCGGGGGAGAGCATAACGGAAACGTCCTCGGAGAGCTGCCCCATGCATTTTCCGGGCATCCAAAGTCCGAATCCGGTAATGCAACCGTCGAGGATCTTCGTTGCCTCCGCGCGCTGAAGGTCCTGTGTGAACTGAACCGCTTTCGTGCAGAAATCCATCAACTCGGCAAGCGTTTCCGGCTCGTCATAGATATCGTAGAAGAGATCCGAGCCGCGAACGGCGTTTGCGATATCGGAGGGACCGTCGGCGCCGCGCATACGGACGGGGATGAATTCGCCCCACTTTTCACGCATATAGCGGATGCCGTCGACGACGAGATGGATCCAGAGATTGTTTCTGTCCAGCGTGAGCTTGCGGAAATCCTCGAGCTCGTCGCAGATCTGATGTTGGAAGGTGGTCGTTTCGGTGAAATCGACCTGTCCACCGAGAAATGCGGTATGCTCCGCGATGCCGTACCACGGGGAAGTGGAGGGTATGAAATCGTCGTCGATGGATTCGTGGAATTTCGAGAAAAGATAGTCGCGCTCGGCGCGCATATCCAGATAGCGCTCCATGTCCTGCGGGAAAGAGAAGGTATTCAAGGCAGGCATTTTCGGGAGCTTGAGGGAGGCGCAGGATTTGATATGGATCTGTGTTTTCGCGCCCTTGTATTCGTAGAATTCTTTCGTGCGTTTGGCGATCGCTTCCGCGCGCGCATAGTCAAAAGGTGTGTACTTCATTGGCAGGATCCTTCTTTGCTTTCAGATTAATCCCCTCGAGGGTATTTTCATATAGCTTTATTATACCCGAAAAACACTTTTCCGTCAAGGGCTTTCGGAAGGATCGTCCCTTCTGGAGAAGCGTCAGAGGTTCTTGCATTTGAAAATCCGTGCGTGGTTGACATTTTTTGCATTTCGTGTTATACTGAATCATCTGATTTTATATGAGAAAGAGGAACGATTATGTTTTATCTGATTACGGTGACGTCAGCGACGCTTCTCGTCACGCTTATGAATTTTCTTTTTGACAAGGTATATACATTCCGCGCGTTCGGCGAGCTTCTGCTTTGGTCGGTTGTGGGCGTTGCCGCACTTTTTGTGATCGATGCCTTGACGGCGACGGTCGCGCGCCGTTTGCCCGAAAAATGGTTTGCGCCGGAAGCGAAGCTTTTTACGGTCAAGCAATCGGAGCGCAAATTCTATCGCAAGATCAAGATCAACGTATGGAAAAAATACGTTCCCGAGTGGGGTTGCTTTACGGGCTTCCATAAGGATAAGGTGCGCGAGCCCGACAGCAGCGCGTATATCGGTCGCTTCCTGATCGAGTCGAATTACGGCGTGGCGGGTCATATTGCAGGTGCGTTTTTTGGCTTCGCGATCATGTTTTTGCCCTTCCTCCGTCCGTTTGCGGTCGCGCTTCCGCTCGCGGCGGTAAATTGGGTTCTCGGTATTTTGCCTACGATGATCCTGCGGAGCAATACCCCCTCTCTGCGCGCGCTCTATCGCAAAAATGTCGAAAAAGAACGCAAAAAAGCCGAAACGGTCGAAAATTTCGTGTCTTAAAGGAGTTTGCTTCATGAAAAACAGAATTTTCCTGATCGCGGTGCTTTTGCTTTCTCTCGTTTTTGTTTTTTGCGGATGCCAAGCGAATGAGGAAGAGGAGGATACCACGGTTGTATTAAATATGAATACCGAATATCCGAGTCCTACGGCATTGCCGACGGGAAACGGCAGAAAAACGAAGGTGATCCTTCTTATCGGACAGAGCAACGCGACGGGCTGCTCCATTACGGAGTACCTGAAAGAAAATATTTCCGAGGAAGAATATCTCCGCTACGAAGCGGGCTTTTCCTCCGTTCTGATCAACTATTGTCTGGATGATCACAATGCGACCTCGGGAGGTGATTTCGTCAGCGTAGACCTCACCTGCGGAGCGGGAGAAGGCTTTTTCGGTCCCGAGGTCGGGATGGCTGAGGTTCTTTCCGCGGCGTATCCCGATGAAACGGTCGTTATTCTGAAATATACCATGTCGGGATATTCTCTGCATTACCATTGGCTCAGTGCAAGACAGAGGGGCTCGATATACAATGCGTTTTTGAATTTTGTTCAAACCTATATGGATGCGCTGATTGAAAACGGTTACGATCCCGAAATCGGAGCGATCTGCTGGATGCAGGGCGAATCCGACACGACGGATTTCAAGGCTTCGAAATATTACGACAACCAGAGCGCTTTCGTTTCCTATCTGCGCGAGGATCTTGCGAAATATACGGACGGCGATATTTATTTTATCGATGCGGGGATATCCAATAGCCCTTACTGCGAGCCAGCATGGCGTGAGATCAACGAAGCCAAACGAAAATTTTCCGAGCAGTCGCCGCTGAATTTCTATTTTTCCACGATCGATATGGGATTCACCGTTCATAAAGAGCCTGTCGGGGATCCCGATTGGGGACATTACGATGCCGTAAGCGAGCTGGAATTGGGAAAGAAATTCGGAGAATTTATTGTAAAATCGTATAAATTGCGTGAAAAAAGCTATCCGTAAAGGATAGCTTTTTCTTTTTATCAAAGTGCCTTTGCCGCCGCTTGCTCTGCACAAAGTCCCGCGCGGTAGAGCGCCATGAAGCGTTTGCATTTCGCAAGCTCCGCTTCGTCTGCCATCACGACGGTCTTTTTGACGTCGGCAAACATCGCGTTCAGAAATTCCGCGAGGGTTTCGTTTTCCTTGCTTACGGTGTAGAGCGCGAGCATTGCCATGCCCCAAGCACCGCCCTCTGCGGCGTTCTGCATGACGGTTACGGGCGCTTCCAATACGGCGGAGGTTGCGTTCTGTCCGATGAAATCGGTCTTATAGAAGCCGCCGTGCGCGAGAACGCTATTGATCGCAACGTCCTCCGTCTTGAGAATATCCATGCCGAGCGCAAGGGTCGCTACTGCGGAATAGATCTGAGACTGCATGAAGTTCGCAAGATTCATTTCACCGCTTGCCGCGCGCATGACGAGGGGCGCGCCCTTCTCGGTGTTCGCAAGCGTTTCGCCCGCGAGGAAGTTATAGCTGACGATCTCGCCCGATCGGGAATCGCTCTTCAGAGAGTGAGTGAAGAGTTTATTGAACAGTTCGCCCTTGGAAACCTCCAGACCGAAGAGAGAGACTACTTCACCGAAGAGGCTGACCCATTCGTTGATCTCCGTGGTGCAGTTATTGGCGTGAATGAGAGCCGCGGGGTATCCGTCGGGCGTTGCGATTACGTCGATCTCCTTATAGTAGTTGAGCAGAGGCTTCTCGAGAACAACGGTGAGGTTTGCGCTCGTACCGGAGGATACGTTTGCCGTTTTCGGCAATACGGAATTGGTTGCGATCATACCCGTTCCCATATCGCCCTCTGGGGGACAGAGAACGATGCCTGCCTGCAGATTTCCTTCGGTATCGAGCCATTTCGCGCCTTCCTCGGTGAGCGTGCCTGCGTTTTCACCTGCGACCATAACGGTGGGGAGAAGCGTTTTGAAATCGACGTCAAGTCCCTTCGTTTTGAGAAGCGCGTTGAAGTCTGCGAGCATTTTTTCATCGTAATCGTGTCCGGAGACGGGGAACATACCGGAGGCGTCGTTGATGCCGAGCGCCTTTTTGCCCGTCAGTCTGTAATGAACGTAGCCTGCGAGCGTGGTCAGAAAGGCGATGTCGGTGACGTGAGAAAGTCCGTCGAGAACGGATTCGTAATATTGGGAGACAGACCAGCGCATAGGCACGTTGAAGCGGAAAAGCTTCGTCAGCTCGCCTGCGGCTCTGGCGGTGTTCGTGTTTCTCCAGGTGCGGAAGGGCGCGAGCAATCTGTCGTTTTTGTCAAACGCGAGATAGCCGTGCATCATGCCCGAAATGCCGATGGCATCAACGGTCGTGAGCGCTTCGCCGTAATTGCGGATCAGATCACGGTAGCTTTCCTGCAAGCCGCGCTCCGCTTCCTCGAGAGAGTAGGACCAGAGTCCGTCCACAAGTTCGTTTTCCCATTCGTACGCGCCCTGCGCGAGAACGTTTGCTTTTTCGTCGATCAGCACGGATTTGATTCGCGTGGATCCGAGTTCGATACCAAGAATTTTTTTCATAAGTCCTCTTTTCATAAAAAGAATTTCATTTGCCACCATTATAACACAACTTTTTCGCTTTTTCAATATCGCGGAGAAAATTCGGATATGGAATGCAGATAACTCTTGCGCGCGGACGTTTTTTCTGCTATGATGAAAGTAAAGAAACCGCAGAAAAGGAGAAGAGTATGAACCGATATCTGCAAAATCTGAAAAAGATCGAATTTGTGATCACATACGCCTGCACGGGCAAATGCAAGCACTGCTCCGAGGGCGATCACTGCGTCCGCGGCGAGAGGATCGATCCCGAAAAGGCGGCGGATGCCGTTCGGAAGATCGCGTCCGCGTATCCGATCCGTACTGTGATGACGTTCGGCGGCGAGCCGCCTCTGTATCCCGAGGCGGTGTACGCCGTTCAATCGGCGGCGCGCGATATGGGCGTTGAAAAAAGACAGGTCATCACGAACGGGTGGTTTTCGAAGGATCCCGCGCGCATTGCGGCGGTCGCAGAGGGACTTGCCGCGTGCGGCGTCAACGACGTTCTGCTTTCCGCGGATGCGTTTCATCAGGAGACGATCCCGATCGAGCCCGTCAAGCTTTTTGCATCGGAATTGAAAAAAAGAGGCGTTCCGATCCGTATGCAGCCCGCGTGGCTCGTCAGTCCCGAGGACGAAAATCCATATAATCCGGAAACGAGAAGGATCCTTCTCGAATTTCGCGCGATGGGCATCGAGGAAAACGAGGGCAACGTGATTTTCCCCGAGGGCAACGCGAAAAAATATCTCGGCGAATATTTCACCGAGACGGTCGCAAATCCATACGTGGAGGATCCGACGGACGTGAGGTGCGTGTCCTTCGATCCGAACGGCGACGCTCTCGGCGGCAATCTGTACGAGCGGGATATCATGGATATCTTGCGCGATTATCACCCTTGATCAAACCGATCGGAGCAAGCGCTCCGCTTGACTTTGATCTTAAGCTATGTTACAATGAAATCAATGTGAAGGGGCGGATCGCCCCACGGATTTTCAAAAGCAAGGAAGCTTACGCTTCGGAAAGGAATACGCATGATGTCGAAATATCCGTTTTATCAAGCAAAATATATCAAAGCCGATGAGACTCCGTCGGAGTTTTCTCTTTACGATCCCATTCCGCTTTTCCGCAGAGAATTTACGCTTACGGAGGATATCCGCGAGGCGCGTATTTTCGTGCAGAGTCCCGGATTTGCCGAATATTATATCAACGGCAAGCGGATCACAGACGATATTTTCATTTCCGCCGTCAGTGATTACGGCAAGATACTCTGGTTTGACGAATATGACGTGACCGATTTTCTGAAGAAGGGAATGAATACGATCGGCGTGATCGTGGGCAACGGATTTTTCAACGAATCCTTCCGCACGCCGTGGATCTATAACGAAGCCGCGTTCCGCGACGCGCCTCAGTTTTTGCTCTCCCTCGTTGTCAACGGAGAAAGCGTTCTCGTCAGCGACGAGAGCTTCCGCGCGAGCAAGGAGCATTCTCCGATCATCTATAGCCATCTGAGAAGCGGCGAGTATTACGACGCGCGCCGCGCGGACGATTCCTGGTTATACGAGGGCTACGATGACGGCGATTGGCGCCCCGCGATCGTCAGAGAAAAGGCCGTCACGGGCGAGCTTCGTCCGATCGGATGTCAGCCCATTCGTGAGACGGAGGTATACGCGCCCCGTTCGATCACCCGTACGGAGAGCGGTTATCTCGTTGATTTCGGGCTTACGATGTCGGGTTACATGGAGATCACGCTCACAGCCGAGGCGGGTGACGAGATCGTCTTTCGCTATACGGAGGAGGTGGACGAAAACCTCTGTCCCAAATACAACCGCATGAACTCAAAGCATTTCTATCCCGAATCTCCTTTCCATATCAATAAAATGATCGCTTCGGGCGGTGTCGATACCTTCAAGCCGAAGTTTTCCTATCACGGATTCCGTTACGTGCTGATCGAGGGACTTCGCAAGGCGCCCGATCCCGATTCCATGCGCGCGTATTTCATCCATCAGGACGTTGCGCGCCGTTCCTCCTTCGCTTCGGATAACGAGGTGTTGAATTATATCTATAACGCGGGCATCCGCTCCACGTACTCCAATCTTTTCTGGAGTCTGACCGACTGTCCGACCAGAGAAAAGCTGGGTTGGGCAAACGATGCGCAGGCTTCGGTCGAGCAGGCGCTCATCAATTTCGATATCGTGCCTCTTTTCCGCAAATGGTTTGAGGATCTGAAATCGAGCATGAGAGAGGACGGAGCGCTTCCCGGTGTCATTCCTTCATCCGGTTGGGGATTCGATGCAGGTCCCATCTGCGATGGCTTGCTCTACGAGCTTCCGTACCGTACGTATCTTTATACGGGGGATAGCTCCATGCTGATGGATGCCATTCCGTATTTTGAGCGCTATATCGGTTATCTTTCGGGCATGATCGCGAAGGGACACACCTTCACATACGGCGACTGGATGGGATATACCTGCAGCAAGGTCGTTCCGAAAAATTTCGTGCGCGATTTCTATTTCATGAAGGCACTTGACGTCACGCTCTTCGCGCACAGATTGCAGGGAACGGACGTTGAAAAATGGGAGAGCTATTACGAAAAAGAAAAGGAAGCCTTTCTCGACCGTTATCTTGACGGCGACGGACGTTGCGTGATCGATCAGCAAAGCTCGCTTGCGATGCTTATCATGACGGGTCTTTATCGCGACGGCGACGTGATCAGAAAGCAGCTTGTGGCGGCGGTCGAACGCGACGAGCTTCGTCTGACCTCGGGCATGGTCGGCGTACAGTATCTGTATCACGCGCTTTCCGAATGCGGCAGAGCCGATCTCGCGTATCGCATGATCACAGAAACGGAGCCGGGCTACCGCACGTGGTACAATCACGGCGCGACGACGCTTTGGGAACGCTGGGAGGGCGAAAATGACGGCTCTCATAACCATCATATGTTCGCGGGCGTCATCTCCTGGTTCTACCGCAGTCTGCTCGGTATCGAGCCGAGCGCGGACGCGCCCGGGTTTGCCCGTATTGAGCTGAAGCCGAGATTTATCCGCGCGCTCGGTCACGCAAGCGGTCATACGGAGACGATCCGCGGCAGGATCGACGCCGCATGGTGCTTCGAGGAAAACAGTGTTCGCTACACGGTGCGCATTCCCGAAAATATGGAAGTTATCTTCCGCGGAAAGACACTGCAGACGGGCAGAAACGAATTTTTGATTCCCTTTGAGGAGGAAAACATATGAAGATTCTTGAAAAAATCAAATTGAATCCCGCCGAGGGCGTAAAGATCGCGTTTCTCGGTGACAGCGTAACGTACGGTGCTTTTGAGCTTTTCAGAAAAGAGGACGGCGGTATCGGCGGTGTTGACGATCCCGAAAACGGATATGCAAGCTGCTTCATGGGTATGCTGAAATATCTGTTCCCGAGCGTTTCCTTTCATTCGGTCAATGCGGGTATTTCAGGCGATCACGCGCGTAACGGCGCGAAGCGCGTGGAAAACGACGTGGCTCGTCATAAGCCTGATCTGACGGTCGTTTGCTACGGTCTGAACGATTGCGGCGATAAGGTCATCTACGCCGAACGCTACGTCAATGCGCTCGCGGAGATCTTCGATTGTCTGAGAAACGCGGGAAGCGAAGTCATCTTTATGACGCCCAATATGATGAATTCGGAGATCAGTCAGACCTTGCTTGCGGGCGAGGATATGGAAACCATCGCAAAGGGAACCATGCAAAGACAGGTGTCGGGCGTTTTCGACGCGCATATCGAAAGAGCAAGAGAGATCTGCCGCGAAAAGAACGTCCCCGTTTGCGATTGCTATGCGATCTGGAAAAATCTCGCGGCGTGCGGTGTGGATACGACGGAGCTTCTTTGCAACCGTATCAACCATCCGTCGAGAGAAATGCACAAGGTCTTCGCATACGAATTGATAAGAACGCTGCTTGGTTGAATTGGAATGGGAGAACGAAACGGTGAAGATCGAAAATAACATTATTAAGCACTATCTGAAGGACGTGTATTTTATTACGGGTACTGCGTACGCGGGCAAATCCACGACGGTGAAAATGCTCGCGGAGCGCTACGGCATGATCTGTTGCGGCGAGAATTATCATATGGATATTGCAAACGCCGTTGCCACGCCGCAGACGCATCCCGATATTTGCTATAATAAAATGCTCGTCGATTGGCGTGATTTCGTTACCCGTACGCCTGAGGAATACGAGCGCTGGATCTACAGCGTCGGCAGAGAAGCGGCGGAGTTCGAGATAGCGGCGCTGATCGCTCTTTCCGGAAAGGGAAGGGTGATCGTCGATACCAATATTCCGCTCGATCTTTTGCGCGAGATATCCGATTATCATCACGTGGCGGTCATGCTTTCGCCGCAGTCGATGAGCGTGGAGCGCTTTTTCGACCGCGACGATCCCGAAAAACGATTTTTGCTGAACGTCATCGAAAGCTGCGACGATCCCGAAGCCGTGATGGCGAATTACCGTCGCGGTCTTGAGCGGATCAATAGCCGCGAGCATTATGACGAATACGCAAACAGTGGATTTTTCACCGTTGTCCGCGAGGATAACGGCAAGGATACGAGAGAAGAGGTTTGTAATACGGTTGCCCGTCATTTCGGGCTTATCTGATTAATAAAAAAGGAGAAGGTTTTATGAAACGCGTATATGAATTTTTGAAGAAGGCTCACGTTTATTATCTTGCGACGGTCGAGGGCGATCAGCCGAGAGTCCGCCCCTTCGGCACGGTCAATGAATTCGAGGGCAAGCTCTATATCCAGACGGGCAAGATCAAGCCGACGAGTCGTCAGCTTGCCGCAAATCCGAAGGCGGAGATCTGCGCATTCTGCGACGGCGCGTGGATCCGCGTTGCTTGCGAGCTTGTCGAGGACGATCGCTATGAAGCGAAGAAGTCCATGCTCGATGCTTATCCCAATCTGCGCGGTATGTACGACGAAAACGATGGCAACACGCAGGTGCTTTACATGAAAAACGCGACGGCAACCTTCAGCGCTTTCGGAAAAGCGCCCGAGACCGTCGAGTTCTGAAAATGATATACGAAATGCCTTTCCTTCTCGGAGAGGCATTTTTGACGTTCAATGACGTTAAAAAGCAAGCGATCTGTTTTGCAAACGAAAAATTTAGACGATCTGCGTAAATTTTGAGACGAAAGGCGAAAAAAACGTACATATGGGATGAAAGCGCTTTCAGAACGAAAAAGGAGGTGAAGGATATGGACGATCTTCGTATCATCGAGATGTATTTTGCGCGCGACGAGCGGGCGATCAGAGAGACGGATATCAAATACGGCAAGCTGTGCCATAAGATCGCTTATAACATTCTGCATAACAGGGAAGACTCGGAGGAATGCGTAAGCGATACGTATATCGGCGTATGGAACGCCGTTCCGCCGACGAGGCCGAACAATCTGACGGCGTTCGTATGCGGGATCACGCGGAATCTTTCTTTGAAGCGAGTGGAGGCGGCGTCGAGGCAAATGCGCTCGCAGGCGGTGCTGGTATCGCTGGATGAGCTTGCCGAAATATTGCCCGACGAGCGCGTGGAAGGCAGTCTCACAGACGAAGGGATCGGAAAAGCGATCAGCGATTTTCTGCGAAACGAAAATGCGGACGTGAGAAACGTATTTATCCGAAAATATTATTTCTTCGATTCCGTCGGAGATATTGCGAGGCGCTTCGGCTTCACCGAAAGCAAGGTCAAAAATATGCTTTTCCATACGCGAAATAAGCTAAAGGAATATCTGATCAAGGAGGGGATCTCTATATGAAGAAAACAAGAATTTGTGACGCTATCGGTCATATCGACGGCGATCTCGTAAGCGAGGCTGTCACATATAAAAGAAACGCACAGTCGATCCGTTTTTTGAAATGGGGCTCGATCGCGGCTTGCTTGATGGTGGTCGTGACGGCGGTGCTTCTGATCCTGCCCGCGATGAGCGGAGGCGCCGTTCTTGTCGGCGGAATTGAACGAAATTACAAAAACGATTCGTATCAGGGAACCGAAGCGGGATACTACGTCTATCCATGGGAATATCGGACGGATCCCGAAAGATTTTTTGAAATCAGCTTCAACGGAACCGTTTATCACTCGAGAGCAAACACGATACGGAAAGCGTTGCTCGGTGAAGCGCTCGGTGTCGGTACGGGAAGCGGATTCGACGATTATACCGATACAACGCATACGGAATCATTCACCGTATACAAGATCAACGGTATTTCGGAGGATTATATGCTTGCGGCCGAGATGGACGGCGGATATTACGTCTATCTGAACCGAACGGAAAAAGCGCCCGAGACCTTCGGTGAGCTGATGGCTCTTTACGATCTCGGAAACACGCTCAGTTTTGAACGCTTTTCAGTATATGAGAACGGAAAAGAAACGGGAGATTTCCGTTTGAATAACGGTATCGATATCATGGCGCTTCTTTCGGAATGCGAGGGCGCGTACGCCGTCGACGAGAGTGAAACGGCGGGAAATAACGATATCAGGGGAAAGAATTATATCAGCTTTACCGCAACGTCGGAGGCGCTCGGCGTATACAAAAAGGTCTTCTACGTGACTGAGGACGGCTATATCTCGACCAACGTTTTCGAATACCGCTACGTGTACGATATCGGTGAGGAAGCCGCAAAGCGTGTGATCTCCTACGCAAAGAAAAATGCGGAGAAAACGGCGTTTGAGCCGTACGAGGAGATGCTTGCGGGCACGCTCGTCGGCATTGAGGACGGATACCTTCTCATTGATGATAGCATTCGTTGCAAGGATTCCGACGACGGTCTCGTCTTCAAGGTCCCGACGGACGATATCCGTAT
>JAZRLQ010000074.1:0-29707 GCA_045646925.1 Eubacteriales bacterium | reverse complement strand
CACGCGATGACCATCACCCTTCTCACCGACTCCAACGGTAAGAAAATGGGCAAGACCGCCGGCAACGCCGTATGGCTCGACCCCAACAAGACTTCTCCGTTCGAATTCTATCAGTACTGGCGCAACGTAGGCGACGCTGACGTTATGAAGTGCATTAAGATGCTCACCTTCCTCAGCCTCGACGAAATCAACGCAATGGAAGCATGGGACGATAGCCGCATCAACGAAAAGAAGGAAGTTCTCGCTTACGAGCTTACAAGCCTCGTTCACGGCAAGGAAGAAGCAGACAAAGCGAAGGAAACCTCCCGCAACCTCTTCTCCGGCGGCGGCAACAGCGCCGATATGCCTACCACTGAGATCGAAGCTTCCGCTTTGACCGACGGCAAGATCGGTATCCTCGACCTCATGGTTGCAGGCAAGCTGGCACCCTCCAGAAGCGAAGCAAAGCGTCTCGTTATGCAGGGCGGCGTTACGATGAATGATGAAAAGGTAGCCGCTTTCAGCGCAACGGTAGCGGAAGATCTTCTCAAAGAAGGCGTCGTTATCCGTAAAGGCAAGAAAGTATATCACAAGTTTATTTTGAAATAAAGATCCAAAAAGGACGGACTCAAACGATTTGCGTTTGAGTCCGTCCCTTTTATATTATTTGGTTGTAGGCAAAATACTGTCCGTAGATCGATAGCGATTGAAATACGCCTCTTTGTCCGCGTTTTCGTTAAAACCGAACAATTCACTGACGGTAACGAAGGTGTATCCTTCCGCGCTGTATTTTTCAAGCACAAGCTTCAGAACCTCGGGCGTGATTTCGTGAATATCATGCATAAGGATGACGGTACCATCGGTAGTTTCCTTGACGATCGTGTCGAAGGTGTTCCGGATGGCTTCATCACGGGAGATCTGTCCCTTTTTGTATTGGTTCTGATAATCCCAGTCCAAGGAATCCGAGCTCCAGTGGATCGAATACATACGAACACCGTTATCGTAGAGCATATTCATTGCGTTTCGATTGATGCTTCCGTATGGAGGACGATAAAGCGTGCATTTGTAGTTCGTTCCGGAATATTGCGCAATCTTGTCATTGACATTCTGAATTTCAGCCAAAAGATCCTTTTCAGAAAGAGTCGTCATGTCCTTGTGCGAAACCGTATGATTGCCGATCTCACAGCCCATTGTAAGCGCGCGATTCAATGTTCCCTTCGTGCTCAGAGTCAGATTGGACCCGCAGACAAAAAACGTCGCTTTAGCGTTATACTGCTCCAAAAGATCCAAAATTTTGTTGGTATTTGTCACGGACGGACCGTCGTCGAAAGTGAGAGCGATCATCTTTTTCGGCGTTTCATCCACAGGCTTATCTGCAGACGAGGTCGTTTGATCGGACACTTGAGAGTCGGAAGTGGATTCCGTCGTTTCTTCCGAATGATCGGAATTTTCCGAAGCGGTTGCTTCCGGATATTTTAAATTAAAGAGAAAAGTACCCGCTACAACGCCGATCAACGTTCCCGTGCCGATGACAACGACGAGAATCAGAATGACAGCGAGATTAATGTGTTTGTTCATAAAACCGGATCATCCTTTCGGAATATCATTGATATCAGATTCTCTGGGCGAGAATTTCGCGGTAATGACGGTAGAATTCTTCGTATCTGCCTTCATCGATTGCTTCGCGGATCTTCGCCATCAGATCGTTATAGAAATAGAGATTATGGAGTACTGCCAAACGCATACCGAGCATTTCATCCGCTTTGAGAAGATGACGGATATAGCTACGGGAATAGAAACGGCAAGCGGGACAATTACAGTCGGGATCGATCGGAAGAGGATCTCTCTGATACTTGCGGTTATTGATATTCATCGTTCCCTTCCACGTGAAAATATAACCGTGGCGGGCGTTTCTGGAGGGCATAACGCAGTCGAAGAAGTCAATACCTCTGTAAACCGCCTCAAGAATATTGACCGGCGTACCAACGCCCATCAGATAACGGGGCTTGTCCTTGGGCATAAAAGGCTCTACCGCGTCAATAACGTGATACATCACATCCGCCTCTTCGCCTACGGCAAGACCGCCGATCGCATAACCGGGAAGATCAAATTCTTCGATACGCTTCATATGATCGATACGGATATCATCGTAGGTACCGCCCTGGTTAATACCAAACAGCATCTGATTTTTGTTGATGGTTTCGGGCAAGGAATTGAGGCGAGCCATTTCATTTTTGCAACGCGCAAGCCAGCGAGTCGTTCTGTCAACGGAAGCCTTGACGTAATCACGGGGAGCAGGGTTTTCAATGCATTCGTCAAATGCCATTGCGATCGTGGATGCAATGTGGGACTGAATCTGCATACTTTCCTCGGGACCCATGAAAATACGTCTGCCGTCTACGTGAGATGCGAACTGAACGCCTTCTTCGGAAATTTTACGAAGCTGGGAAAGCGAGAACACCTGGAAACCGCCGCTATCCGTAAGAACGGGTCTGTCCCAATTGAAGAATTTATGGATACCGCCCATATCATAAATAACGTCATCACCCGGACGAACATGAAGATGGTAAGTATTGGAAAGCTCCACCTGACAGCCTACGTCGTAAAGGTCCTGCGTGGAAATACCGCCTTTAATGGTCGCGGCAGTACCGACGTTCATGAAAACGGGGGTCTGGATCGTTCCGTGAACGGTTTCAAAAGTACCGCGGCGCGCGCGGCCTTCTTGTTTCAATAAAGTAAACATTCGTATATCCTTTCTTCGGCAACCCCGTCAGGTTCTGCCGAAACGTGTGTCAATTTCTTTTTTGCTGATTTCAAAAGCGACGGGTCTTCCGTGAGGACAATATTTCACACAATCATAACGGAAGAGATTGTCGCAGATCCAGCGTATATGTGCATGATCGTATATTCTGCCTGCTTTTATGGACGCCTTGCAAGAGCTTTGATAGAGAGCGCGCTCAAAGATCGCTTGTTTTGCGCTTTCGGGCGGTATCGAGTTGTTGAGACCTTCCGCAATCAAAGAGGCAAGCAACGTACGCGCCTCCGATTTTTCAAATCCAAACGGAATGCCCGTCAGCGATATTTCTTTTGCCGCAACCGAAAACTCAAATCCGCAGGATTCCAACTCACGACGGTATTCTTCGCAGAACGATGCTTCCTCGGTGGAAATGGCAATTCTTTCGGGAGTCAGGATCATTTGCACGTTCGGTCTGTCCATGCTCATATTGGCGCGCAAACGTTCAAAATTAATGCGCTCGTGCGCCGCGTGCTTATCCACCATCAAAACCTTATCTTCCGTTTCAACGATGATATAGCTTGCGAATATTTCACCCACTATGCGATATTCGGGAATCGGCTTTTTTTCTGCTTCCGAAATTTTCGCATCGCTTGTTTCGGACACCGCAGGCGCGCAGGGAGCCTCGCATTTCGGTGTTTCCACCTTACGAACGGCAGAAGCATAGAGCGCCTTCATGTATTCAAATTCAGACGGAGAAGAAGGCGAATTCAGTTTTCGGAAAGGAGATTCCGATTTTCGACTGACGATTGGAACGTCCACGGGCAGATCGTCGTCCTCGAACGACAATTGTTTCGGGGGTTTTTCCGCGACGGGCGGGATCGCAACCGACGGAATCGGCGCCGAAAAAGAATTTTCCGTGTTCCTTGGCTTCTCAAGGATCATGCTCGTGAGTTCGGGAGCTTTTGCGAAAGTGACCGGCGCTTCTTTGCGCTCCTCGCTTTTCTCTCCCTTTTCTTCCGCCTCACGAAATAGATCCTGCAATTTTTCTTTTTCCTGCGTTTTCTCCGAAATTTCCGCAAGATTCAGCGCGGGATGTGAGATCCCGACGGAAAGCGCCTTTCTGACAGCCACGAAAACGGCATCGAACACCGCTTTTTCATCGGAAAACTTTACTTCAAGCTTTGCGGGATGAATATTAACGTCGACGAGATTTGCGGGAATGGATATGTGCAATACGCAAGAGGGGAATTTCCCTCCCGGAATATAAGAACGGTAAGCCGCTTCCAACGCCGACGTCAGCGTCTTACTGCGTACGCAACGTTCGTTAATGAAAAATTGTTGCATACCGCGATTACCTCGCAGATTTTCCGGCGAAGAGATAAACCCGCTCACGCCCATTCCGTCGTGCTTTCCTTCTACGGAGATCAGATTTTTAGCGAAAGCGCTTCCATAAACGGAATATATCGCATTTTTCAAATTACCGTCGCCGGAGGTAGAAAACTTCAGAACGCCGTCGGATACAAAACGAAAAGCGATCTCGGGATGAGAAAGCGCAAGCTTTTCCAAAGCGCCCGCAACGGCGGAAGCCTCCGAGGATTCGGATTTCAGAAATTTCAAACGGGCGGGAGTTGCCGAAAAAAGACGTTCGCAGATGATCGTCGTTCCATCGGGACATCCCGTGGAAACGATCTCGTTTACCTTCCCGTATTCTCCCGACAAGGAAGTACCTTCTGCGTCCTCACGGCGCTTGGTCGTCAAATGAAACCTCGCAACTGCGGTAATCGCCGCAAGAGCTTCGCCTCGAAAGCCGAGCGTCATGATAGCGGCGAGATCCTCCGCGCGATGAAGCTTACTTGTCGCGTGTCTTCTGACCGCAACGACGGCATCCTCCGCGCTCATGCCACAACCGTCGTCCGTCACACGAAGAGAACGGATTCCTCCGCCCATAATTTCGACGGAGATCTTATGTGCCCCCGCGTCGACGGAATTTTCGACAAGCTCCTTAACGGCATTTGCAGGTCTCTCCACAACCTCGCCCGCCGCAATCAGATTGGCAACCTCGATATCAAGAACATTGATAATTCCCATATTTCCTCCTTTCCGTTGTAATAGTAAAACAATCTCAAATTAAGGTTTCTTGGCAATCTGGAGATCAATGGTATCATAAAGCGTTACCTTATCTCCATAACGCATAAGCGTTTTTCTGATTTCATTGAAGAATGCTTCTCTCTTCGTTTCGCTGAGCATCAAATGATCCTCGTCAGTAGCGAGATAATCGAGAAATTCACTCGTCGTATAGGTTCTGGTTCTGTAATAGCGCTTCGAGCTGACGTCGGTAAAGCCGTATTTCAAAGCCAACTCCGCGCGTTTCTGCGCTTGTGCCTCTTTATAGGGACGAGGCGTTCCCGTTCTCGGAAGATAGATGGAGTAAAGCTTCTGCAGTGCGGCGGAAACGCCGGGACGCGCGATCTCTCTCATCGTATGGTTGGAAAAACGAACGAAAATACCGCCGCTCTTCAAAAGCTCGAACGATTTCGTATACCCGATCTCCTGATCCACCTCGTGAAATGCGGAAGCGGAATAAACGAGATCGTAGGAAGCCTTCTCTCCCTCGAAATCCTCGAATTTCGAGCATACGACGGAAAATGTGGGGACATCAGCAAAAGCTTCCGCGCAAATTGCCGCCATCTTCTCATCCTGCTCGATCGCCGTTACAGTACAACCCGTATCAAGGATCGGTTGCGTTGCCTGTCCCATACCGATACCGATCTCCAGAGCTTTTTTCGTGTGATCCAATTCCACGCAATCAAAAATATCTTCATACAATTGCGCAACGTAAGTCAAACCTTTTACTTCTGCCATGATGGTGCCTCCTGATATTATTATTTATAAAAAATGATAAAAAATAATCGATTTTTCAAGATTGAGAAAGTAATTTTTTAAGTTCAAAAATCAAATTAAGCGCTTCCAGAGGAGACATCGTATTGATATCCGTCTGTTTTAACTTCTCGCAAACGTCGTTCTGGATGAAATTTTCAAAGGAGATCATACCCTCTTCGGAATGCTCCTTGACTTTTTCCTTCACACGAGTCTTCACCTCGGGTTGTTTTCCGTTTTCAAGAGAAGCCAGAATTTCCTTCGCGCGCTTTGTTACCGCCTCGGGAACGCCTGCAAGCTGAGCAACCTCAATACCGTAGCTATCGTCTGCGGCGCCGCGAACGATCTTTCGGAGGAAGGTAATGCCGTCACCGCGCTTCTTAGCGGCGATGTGGTAGTTGATAACGCCCTTCATTTCGTTTTCCAGCGTCGTCAACTCGTGATAGTGCGTAGCAAACAACGTCTTTGCGGCGATTTTCTTTCCGAGCGTGTATTCCGCAACGGCGCGCGCTATGCTCATGCCGTCGAAGGTGCTTGTGCCTCTGCCGATCTCGTCGTAAATGATCAAACTTTGCTTGGTTGCGTTGGCAAGGATATAAGCCACCTCGCTCATTTCAAGCATGAAGGTCGATTGTCCCATCGCCAAGTCATCCGAAGCGCCCACACGGGTAAATATCTTGTCCGTAACGGAGATGCGCGCCTCACGGGCGGGAACGAAGGAGCCCATCTGCGCCATCAGACAGATCAGCGCCACCTGACGCATATACGTCGACTTACCCGCCATATTCGGCCCTGTAATCAGCATAAAACGGTTGCTCTTGCCGTCAAGCTCCGTATCGTTAGGAACGAAAAAGCTATCTCTTGCGCATTGCTCTACCACGGGATGTCTTCCGTCCTTGATGGAGATCACGTCTCCGTAGCTAACCTCGGGGCGACAGTAGCTGTTACGGCTCGCCACCTCGGCAAGACTGCAATAAACGTCCAGCTTGGATAGCAAATACGCCGTCTTCTGTATGCGGTGGACGTTTTCCGCAACGCGCGTACGCAATTCGCAGAAAAGCTGATATTCCAGCGCAACGCGCTTTTCGCCGGCACCGAGAATTTGCGCCTCCATATCCTTCAGCTCCTGCGTAAAATATCGTTCTCCGTTTGCAAGCGTCTGCTTTCTGATATAACGATCGGGAACCGCGCCCATATTGGACTTGGATACCTCAATATAATAACCGAACACGCGGTTGTAACCGATTCGGAGATTCTTGATTCCCGTTGCAACGCGTTCTGCTTCCTCGATCTTCTCGATCCAGCTGCGGCTGTTCTGCTCGATCGCGTTCAAGCGGTCGATGTCCTCGTGGAAACCTTCGCGGATGAATCCACCCTCTCGCACGGAAACGGGAGGCTCGTCAACGATCGCAGAAAGGATCAGAGTGCCAATATCCGAAAGCGTATCCAGATCCGCGTAGACGGACGCAAGCTCTTCGCTTTGAAATCCGTACAGAAGATTTTTGATCTCAGGAATCTTCATTGCCGTTTGTGCAATGGCGCGAAGATCGCGCGCGTTCGCCGTACCGTAAACGATTCTCGTGATCAGACGCTCCATGTCCAAAACGCCGGACAAAGCGTTCATCATTTCACCTCGTTCGATGACGTGATCGAAAAATTCCGCGACTGCGGCTTGTCTGCGATTGATCTGATAAGGATTTTTCAACGGCTGATCGATAAATTTACGGAGCAATCTTGCGCCGGCGGCCGTTTTCGTTTTATCGAGAACCCAAAGAAGCGTTCCCTTCTTTTCCGCGCGTCGCATTGTTTCACAAAGCTCAAGATTGCGGCGCGTATTGACGTCGATCTCGAGATATTCCCCGTCCGTATAATAGTTCAAGGAATCCATGTTGCCGAGATCGTTTTTCTGCGTTTCCTGCGCGTAGGACAAAAGCGCACCCGTAGCCAAAAGCGCGGGATGCTCCGCGTCTTCAAATTCTGCGGGGATATTTTTGAAATGATGGTACACGAGAGATGCCGCCGTACCGGATTCAAAACGCGCATACTCATTCTGATTGATCACCGCCTGCAGTCGATCGTTCAGAAAATCCGCCGCATCGGCGATCTCGGAAACGGTCGCGTTCAAAAGCACCTCTTTCGGCAGATAAGCGCCAAGCTCACCGATGAGTCTCTGCATACGGTGATCCCCTTCAAAAGAGGTTGCCGCAATGTGTCCCGTGGAAATATCGGCGAAAGCAACGCCGATCACGTCGTCCTCCACGTAGATCGCGGCGATATAGTTGTTTCTCTTTTCATCCAGAAGAGATGATTCTGTCAGCGTTCCGGGCGTGATCATTCGGATCACGTCGCGTTTCACGATTCCCTTTGCGCTCGCGGGATCCTCCAATTGCTCGCATATCGCGACCTTATAGCCCTTGCTGACGAGCTTTCCGATATATCCTTCAACCGAATGATACGGAACGCCGCACATCGGCGCGCGTTCAGCCTCGCCACAATCTCTGCCCGTCAGAGTCAATTCCAATTCCGCGGCGGCTACCTTCGCATCCTCGAAAAACATTTCATAGAAATCTCCGAGGCGATACATGAGGATGTACTCGCGGTATTTGTCCTTGATTTCAAAATATTGTTGCATCATCGGGGTCATAATGTCGATCCTCGCCTCTCTTTATTTCGTAACGATCTCACCGATCAAAGCAAAGGTCTGCGCCTTTGTGATCTTGATATTGACAAATTTACCGATATAAGAATCGTCCGCGTCAAAAAGAACGATCTTATTACCGTCGGTTCTGCCCGAGAATTTATCGGGGTTATTTTTACTTCTGCCGTCAACCAGAACGCGGAGGGTTTTGTTTTCCCAGACGAGATTGCGTTCCAGAGAGATCTCGTTCTGTACCTCCAACAAACGAGGGAAACGTGCGCCCGTCACCTCGGCGGGAATCTGATCCGCCATTTCTGCGGCGGGGGTTCCGCTTCGCTTGGAATAGATGAAGGAATACATCATATCGTAACGAGCTTCTCTGACGATATCAAGAGTCTGCTCGAAATCTTCTTCCGTTTCTCCGGGGAAGCCAACGATGATATCCGTGCTGATCGCAATATCGGGCATTTTTTCACGCATATAGCGAATGAGCGAGAGATAAGACTCTCTCGTATAATTACGGTTCATGATCTTCAGAATGCGATCAGAACCCGATTGTACGGGCAAATGGAACTGTCTTGCGATTCTGGGATTTGCCGCCATGGTATCGATCAGCTTTCTGGAAGCGTCCTTCGGATGGCTCGTCATAAAACGAATGATATAATCTCCCTCGATCTCACAGATCTTTGCAAGAAGGTCCGCAAAATCGCATTCGCCGCCGAATTCCTTTCCGTAGGAGTTAACGTTCTGACCGAGAAGTGTGATCTCTCTGCAACCGTCCGCAACCAATCCGCGAATCTCCTGCAGAATATCTTCGGGGCGTCTGCTGCGTTCTCTGCCTCTGACGTAAGGGACGATGCAGTAGGTGCAGAAATTATTGCAGCCGTACATAATGCTGACCCACGCCTTGTAGGGATTTTCTCGCAAAACGGGAATTCCCTCCATCGTGATCGGCTTGCCCTCGTTCGGGCAAAAAAGTCTCTTTTGGGTAGACATTACACCGTAAATGATCTCCGGCATTTGCCAAAGCTTCTCCGTGCCGAAGGTAAAATCGATATAAGGATAACTGCGTTTGATCTTTTCGCCGGATTCCTTCTTGGAAACCATGCAACCGGAAACGCCGATCAGAAGCGACGGCTTTTTCGATTTCAAATGCTTGTATCCACCCGTGATGGAAAGCGCTCTCTGCTCCGCGTGGTCGCGTACGGCGCAGGTATTGACAACGATGATGTCAGCGTCTTCCTCTTTGGCTGTTTTTTCATAACCCATCGCCTGAAGCATTCCCGCGATGCGTTCGCTATCCGCTTCATTCTGCTGGCAACCATAGGTAACGACGCACGCCTTTTTGACTTCGCCGTCTGCCGTCACGATGGCTTTGATCTTATTTGTATATTCAATTTGTGACTGTATTTCCTGCGCGGTCGCGTGGCGCGCGGGAATGTCAATTCTCTTTTCCATATTACAATTCTCCGTATAGGGACTTTGGGACATTTTATCCCATGATATTTTTATATTATAATATATTTTTTGAAATCCGTCAAGGTATAGACGGAAACGGAATTCAATTTTGATAAAAATCATTCAAAAAAGCCGTTTTGTCCATCAGACAAAACGGCTTTCTGTGGCTAATCAAGACGGAAAGACTAACATATATAACGCCGATTTCTATTATAAACCACAATCTATTTCATAAAAGAATGTATGATATACGAGAAAAGGTGTTTTTGGAGTTTTCAGTTTAACAAGATAAAAGCAGCATCTACTTTTGAATACGAATAAACCTGAATGATATGCTTCGCTTACATTCAGCATAATATTTTTGCTTCGCAAAAGTGATATTGCTCCACTTCGCTTCGCAGTGATATTATATTCGCCTTGTAACTTCCATCGTACGAAGCACATATCACTGCCAAAGGCAATATCACGCACAAAGTGCATATAACTCGCCGCAGGCGAATATAACTGAACAAAGCACTTGCCCGGAAGCAAGTGCTTTGTTCATGGCACCCGCAATGGGAATCGAACCCATAACTAACCCTTAGGAGGGGTTTATTATATCCATTTAACTATGCAGGCTCATATGATCTCTCCGACCGTAATCAACGATCATAGTCGGAGAGATTTTTTTACTGAGATATGGATTCTTCCGTCGTGTTTTCATCTTCGGGAGACGCTTCCTTCGAAGGCTGTATTACATCTGTTTTTTCTACGACAAAATCTTCTTTTTCTTCCGCAAACTCTTCGTTTTTAACGCTACGGGCTCTGCGGATACGCTTATATTCGCGCTCGCGGAAAAGCTCTTTTCCCGCCACGGTTTCGTAATAATCGGATTGATCGACGGGAAGTCCCTTTCGCTGCAGACGCTTATCCACCTCGAAATGAAGGACCGTATACAAAATAACGAACACGGGAACGCCGATAACCAATCCCCAGAAACCGATCAATCCCGTCATAATGATGATGGCGGCAAACATGAACATCGTGGATGCGTCAACACCAACCCTGATCATATAGGGGCGGATCATCTTCACGTTGATCAAGCACAAAATAATCATAAAGATCGTAAACCAAATAACCGCCGGAGGATTCGTAAGGAAAATGATGAGAGCGCCGATAATCGTTCCCAGCAAAGAACCGATAACGGGAATCAAGCTGGCAACACCGATGATCGTACTGATCAACGGAAAATACGGAACACCGATCGCCATCAAGCAAAAGTATGAAACGATCCCCATCACGATAGAGTCCGCAATCTGACCCTTGATATATCCGCCGAAGTTTTTGTCGGCAAGACGGGCGCTCTGCGAAAAGAAGCGGTATTTTTTCGTATTCAGAAAAGCGCGCATGAACTTTTTCATCTGTGCGTGCAATCTTTCCTTTGCGAGAAGGAAATAGATCGAAAGAACGATACCAAGAAAGAAATTCGTTACAAAGCTGATCAGCGTAGGCGCCATGCTTGCAATATCCGGAAGCAGATCCATCACGTACTCATACAGATTTTCCATCAAACCAATAAAGTATTCGATCAACTTCGTCATGTATCCGGAAAGCTCACCCGAAGACGCCGCAACGTCAAAAAGCCATTCCTGCAAGCTCATGATATACATATTGGACATCTGCTGCAAGTCAACATAGCCCTCTATGATATGAGGCAAAACAAGCCAACAAAATACTGCGATAAAGCCGATAACGATCAGAAAAACGATAACGATAGAAAGAATTCTTGCGAGACTGTAATGCTTTTTTTCGTTCAGACAGCGAAAAACCTTCTTCTCAAAGAATTTCACGATCGGATAGATCAGATATGCGATCGCCATACCGTAGAAGATGGGCATAAAGATATTGAAAAAGTCAATCACCTTCGACCACACTTCACCGAAATGCGTGAACGTAAACACACAGAGAATTCCGCACAATATCACGAGAAGCGCATAAATCGCTACCATCGTATATTGTTTATTAAAATTGATCTTCATCGTTGCGCTCCCCCTTTTCATTTTGACATTATAATAATATGATACACATTTTCTTCGATTTCGTCAAGCAAATTTTTGGATTTTTTATGAATTTTACAAACTTTTTACAAACCTGCGCTCTTTCACGAGCAAGGAGAAAATATAATAATCGGGCAGACCCGACATCGTGAATCTGCCCGAAATATATCTTATTTTACAGCGTTGCGTGCGCGAAGTCTCTTTTGCTTTCTGTATATGGACAGAGCGCAAAGCGCCATAACACCCATTGCCAAAATCGCGACCGTGATCCAAAAGCCCGTTGTGATCGTACCGATGCGCACCTCGATCCACAGATCGTCGAGAAGCTTATTGGTATCATCCGAAAGGTTGCGGAACGTCTCGCTGTTTTCAAGAATTTCCGCGCTCGGATAAGCAACTTCATTGGAAACAATATCTTCATCCATCAAATCCTTTGCCGCAGAAATCGGTGTGGAATAACCGATATATCCGCAGTTTTCTGCAGAAACCTTAGGCTCACACATAAAATTGATGAACATCTCTGCCGCTTCCTGATTCACGCATCCCTTGGGAATACACATGGCGTCAACAAACTGGTTGAAGCCTTCCTTCGGGAATACGAAAGCAAGGTCTTCGTTCGTTTCGCTCATGGTGATATAGTCGCCTGCATAATAAGGAGCAACCCACGCGTTTTCTTCCGTCATTTTATCGAAGATCTGGTCCATAACGTATGCTTGCACCACGTCTTTTTGCTGTTTCAAAAGCTCGGTTGCTTCACGAAGCTCATCGGGATTTTCCGTGTTCATGGAATAACCGAGAGTTTTGAGCGCAATCGCATAGGCATCGCGGGAATTGGAAAACATCAGAATCTTTCCGCTATACTGCTCATCCCAAAGAATCTGCCAGCTATCGACCGCTTCGGTAATATACTTCGTATTGTAGATCAATCCTACCGTTCCCCAAGTATAAGGAACGCTATATTCCTGATTCGCATCGTAATCCGGATTTTTGAAGGAGCTATCCACGTATTTTTCGAAATTTGGGATATTGCTATAATTCAACTTTTCCAACATTCCGTTTTCCGCCATACGAGAGATCATATAATCCGAAGGAATGATGATATCGTAATAAGCACTTCCGCTCTGTAGCTTGGAATAAAGACCTTCGTTGGTATCGAACGTCGTATATTCCACGCGAATACCCGTCAGCTCTTCAAATTCCTTGATAACATCCATCGTATCGTCAGAGCCATCGGCAATATATTCACCCCAGTTGTAAACGTAGAGTGTCAGATTATCGTTCTTGAATTTGGAATAATATTCTTCGTCGTATGCGTAAGCATCATCAGCAGAAACGCCGAAAACCAAAGAAGACAAAATCAAAAGCACACAAAGAAAAACCGAAATTATTTTTTTCATCTGTATGACCGTCCTTTGTTTAAATTTTCATCATTTTCTTTTCTTTCGCGCGTTCTTTTTTGATGGAACGGACATTGGTGAAAAGCAATATCATAAGTACCACGACAAACAAAATGGTAGAGAGTGCGTTGATTTCCGGGCTGACGCGCTTTTTCACCATGGAGTAAATGGTGATCGAAAGCGTCTGTACGTTTCCGGCAGTAAAATAACTGACGACGAAATCGTCCAGAGAATACGTAAACGCCATCAGAAAGCCGGTGATAATACCGGGCATGATCTCGGGAAGCACGACCTTCATGAAAGCCTGCGGAGGCGTACAACCAAGATCAAGCGCCGCCTCGTACAGATTGCTGTTCATCTGGCGAAGCTTCGGAAGAACGGAAAAATATACGGAGGGCACGCAAAAAGAAATATGCGAAATTACGAGAGAAACAAAACCGCCCGACATTCTCGCAAAGGAGAAAAGGAGCATGAGAGAAATACCCATAACGATCTCCGGACTCACGAGAGGGAGATTGGTTACGTTATTGATCGCGCCCTTCAACGTTTTATTTTTCATTGAAAAGACACCGACCGCCGCGCCTGCGCCAAGGAAGGTCGCCACAACCGAAGCGATCGCCGCAACGATCATGGTATTCTTCAGAGAGTGCAGGATCAATTCGTTGGAAAAAAGCTCCTTGTACCATTTCCAGGAAAATCCCGTCCAGGAATATCCCTTCGACGAGTTAAAGGAAAATACGATCAGAACGAAGATCGGCAAATACAGGAAAAGGAGCATGAGGGCGATATAAACACCCGAAAGTTTTCTTCTGCCTTTTGTCATACCAAAGCCTCCTCTGCGTCTTCATCGCTGAAATGATTGAAGATAGCCATCGTGATCAAAACGACAACCATCAAAAGCAAAGACGTCGCCGATCCGCAATTGAGATCGTAGGAATTGCCCAAAAATTGCGTTTCAATCAAGTCGCCGATCAAATAATTGTTGACACCACCCAACATACCGCTGATGACGAACGTGCTGACTGCAGGAACGAAAACCATCGTGGTACCGGAAACGATACCGGGCATACTGAGAGGAAGAAGCACGCGGTAAAGCGTCGAGAAGAAGCCTGCGCCGAGGTCGCTTGCCGCTTCCAGAACGCTTTTATCGATTTTTGTCATAACCGAGTAAAGAGGAAGGATCATGAAAGGAATATAGTTATACACCATACCCAGCACAACCGCGCCGGAGGTATTGATCAGCTTCACGGAGGAAAGTCCAACGGTATTCAACAGCGTATTGATAACACCGTTGTCCTCGAGAATAGCCTGCCATGCATACGTGCGGAGAAGAAAATTCATCCACATCGGAAGCATGATGAGCATAGACATCATTTTCTGTCGGGCAAAGCTGAGTCTGGACATGGAAAATGCGAAGGGGTACGCCAAAACGAGGCAAAGAACCGTTGCGATCGCGGCAAGAGAGATACTCTTGACGAGCGCCGGCATATATTTCAGCGCCTGTTCCACGTTGATAATAGTGAAATCACCGGAAACGTCGGTAAAGGCGAAATATCCGACCAAAAAGAGAGGAATGATCGTGAAAAGGATCATCCACACGATATATGGATAAGAGGTCCATCTGGCATTGAGTTTCAACCCTTTCCACCTCCTTAAAGCGTGCTGCGATGCATGATATGAATATCTTCAGGCGTAATGCGCAAGCCCACTTCCGCTCCCGCGGGAGTAAAATCCGTCGACTGCACTCTCCAGATAAAGCCGTTGCAATCCACGCGCATTTCGTAATGAACGCCTTTGAAAACAACCTCCTTTACCGTTCCGCAAAGGAATTCGGATGTAGCGGGAGCAATTTCGACGTCCTCAGGACGTACGACGATATCAACGGGCTCGTCTTTTGCGAAGCCGCCGTCGACACACTCGTAATTTCTTCCCGCGAATTCGACAAGGCGATCCTTGTGCATAATACCTTGAATAATATTACTTTCACCGATGAAGCTTGCGGTGAAAGCGTTTGCAGGCTCATTATAGATATCCTGCGGCGTACCGATCTGCTGAATACGGCCCTCGTTCATAACGACGACGGTATCGCTCATAGTCAAAGCTTCTTCCTGATCGTGCGTAACGTAAACGAAGGTGATACCGAGTCTCTGCTGGATCTTTTTCAACTCGATCTGCATTTCCTTACGAAGCTTCAAGTCCAATGCGCCGAGCGGCTCATCGAGAAGCAACACGTTCGGACGGTTGACAAGAGCGCGCGCGATCGCTACACGCTGCTGCTGACCGCCGGAAAGCAGATCAACTCTTCTGTTTTCAAATCCGGAGAGGTTCACCATCGCCAGCATCTCGCGGACACGCTGTACGATCTCCCTTTCCGGTGTTTTTACAAGACGAAGACCGAAAGCGACGTTTTCAAACACGTCAAGATGCGGGAAAAGCGCGTATTTCTGAAAAACAGTATTGACTTTACGCTTATAGGGCGGAACATCGTTGATTCTCTTTCCGAGGAAAAGTACGTCCCCCGAATCAGGCGTAACGAAGCCGCCGATGATACGGAGCGTCGTCGTCTTTCCGCAGCCGGAGGGTCCCAGAAGTGTCACGAATTCCTTCTCATGAATATCGAGATCGATACCCTTCAAAATCTGCTCACCATCAAAGCTTTTGGCGATTTTTTTCAATTCAAATACTTTTTTGTTCTGGTTCATTTTTTAGTCCATCCCTTTTACAAAATGAAAAGCGCCGCAAGAACACGTTATCGTTCTGCTTTTTACCACAATGCAAACGCGCTTTTTTAATTTCGTGCGCCACCCGCCCTTGCCCAAGGGACCGACTACGCACAGGACGATGAAAATCCCGTCAAGCCTAACAGCGGATCATAACCGCTTTCCATATTACGAAAAAACAAAAAGTTTTCTCCTGCAACTCTTACAGATTAAAAAAATGCACGAAAAATTTTCCGTGCATTGAAAAGTGCCGTGAACAATATCAAAAATCATTTTGAAAAGAACCTTTGGGAAAGGTCCCTAATCCACGATTGCATTATAACAGATATTCTTATAAATTGCAATATTATTTTGGAAATTTCATAAGAAAAACTTTAACTTTTCTTGATATTTTCAATAAACTTCCGCCAAAACGTAACTTTCGAAGAAAATTCTTCATTTTATTTGAAAAATCTCCCAATATCTATCGGATGATCCGAATGAGAAGACCCCCTATTTCGCTTGCTTGATACGCAAAAAAGCGATTGTCATATCGTCCGTGCGGACGGAAAAATCAGATGAATACATGAGTATCTTGTCCGCCATCGACTCCAGATCCTCCGTCCATTCCCGTGTGATCATATCCAGAAAACGCGCCGACTCTTCCCCATCAGACATATCCGCTTCGGAAAGGATCCCATCCGAGCAAAGAACGATCACGTCTCCCACGCATAATTCAAAATCCGTATTTTCGGCGGAAACCTGCGGCAAAATACCGATCGGGAACGTACCGGAGGAAATCTTGTACAGATGTCCATCACGCATGACAAAGGAAGGCACGGCGCCACTCTTCAGAAAAGACGCTTCTCCTCGCATAAGATCGATTTCACAGATATCCACGGTCGCAAAGCATTCCGTGTTTCGCGAGCAAAGCAAATGATTCAGCATAGCAAGCGTCGTAGATTTTCTGTTTCCGCATACGAGCATTTTTTCCAGAAATACACGGCAAAGCTTGGCGGTCAAAGAAGCCTCCTCGCCGCTTCCCATACCGTCGCATAAAAAGCAGTAAAAATAATCGTCCTTACTGACCGCGGTTGCAATACTGTCTCCGCACACGCTTTCCCCCTTTTTCGGCACCTGCTTCATCACCGCTTCTACCGTGTAGCAAGGCAAGCTCTCCAGAACGAACGCGCTTTTTCCGTCCTCCAAAACGAAGGAAGGATTCCCGAAACGATCCCCGCAGACACTTTCGCAGATGGCGCGGATATCCTGAGAACGCAACTCCGTTTTCGCCACTTCTTCGCCCGTCACGATAACCGTTTTCTTGCGCTCACCACACACAACGACGTACTCTGCTCGCAACCCCGCGCGATGAAATGCGCGGCGCAAACGCTCGGACAACACCTTATCCAATGGAACGGGCTCACTCTCGCATGAAGCGGCATCGGCAAACATTTTTGACATGATACCATAGTCCAATGCGAAAACCTTCGTTTTATCATCGCGGATCGCGTCCTCCAGCATTTTTGCGGAAAGCGCATTCAGCTCTTGCGCAAGCGTGTCTAAATAAGGGCATCGAACGCGGGCGATCTCCCAAAGATGATCTGAAGTCAATTTTCCTCCGAGATACAGATTGGAAGCAAGCTTCGAGGATATTTTCTCGGATTCGCTTTCGGAAACCCCTTTGCAGCTATCCCTATTCGAACATCTGCTGCAGTGAGATTGCCATATGTCTCGGCATTTTTCCGCCATTTTTTCCTGACTCGGTCGGCGAAACCGTTCCGACAAGCCCTGAATCATACACGAAAGAGAATCCATCGCCTTCGACAACCCCATCATGCGTTGTTCCCTTTCCGTCTCGTTTTTCTTCGTCCATAGCGCGCGAGCCATATGATCCCGCTCCGGATCATATGAAAATTCAGGAAAACGCAATCGTGGGAACAATCGAAAAGCCGCGAGAAACGTAAACAACACCGTAGCCACCGATAATTCCGGAAAAACCTCCGTCACCGTTTCCAATCCGCTAAAATACAAAAGTCCGCATACCGTTACAAGCAAAGCGCCGAAGCCTCCAAGGATAATATACGCATCCGAAAAAATTCCCGCGACCAACCCCGCCAAAGCAAAAACGGGACCAAAAAATCCGCCCAAAGTAGCGCCGCAAAGCAGTCCCACCGAAGCGCTTCTCGTCGGCGCGCCGAGGAATCCCGTATATATCGTAATGGCAAACGACGCAGCCAATCCCAGCGAAAACGCTCCCACGGAAAAAGGCAGAAACGACAACGATATCGAAAAGCAAAGTGCCCCGAAGCCCGCCTCAAAAACAGCATTGTGACGATATTCCTCGTCAAAGAAGAATGCAAACAACAAGGTAAACGTAACGGAAACGATTGCGATCAACGCCGCGCGAAGAACGCTATACACTGTAATACCGACGTACATAGCGTCCAAAAAGGATATCCCGAACACGAAAATCGCGCACAATAGCATTTTCATGGAAATCGTATCGGGAAGCCGTTTCAACTGCGAAATTTTTCGTCTGCCAAACAACACGAGATTCAAGATCACGCGACAGAGCAAAAGCGATACGGAACAGATCATCGGAAGAAGAAGATTCGTTCCTTCCCAAAAAAGCAGGATTGATCGAACGATCATTCCAAGCATAGCCGCAAGTGTATGCCGCGGAAGCGAAGCAACCAACGCGCAACCGAGCGGATATGTCTGCAAGGGGAATTCTGTTCCTCCGAGCAAAAAGCCAAGCGAAAAATGCATTACCGAGGAAGCTGCTCCTCGTAGCGTCCTTTTCTTTGCAGTCGGCTTCATGCCACTGATCGGATGTACGCGTAGCTCCGAAGATGCTTGTACGTCTTTTTTGACGGCGATCTGCGAATTTTTTTCTTCTAATTTTTCATCTGTCATTTTTATATCTCCTTTTCTTTTCCGTACGGAAAATCCGTATGTCCTTCCATATACAGAATACACGAAAAGGTCTGAAAAACTTGTCGCAATCGCTTGTCGCATTCGATAAGTTTACGGCACAAAAACGAATATTGTGCGTAATAGCTCATTTTATTATAAAATCCCCGAATGAATTTCTTCATTCGGGGATTTGCTCTTGCAAATATGCTATGTTGTTAAATCGACATGAAAATCATTCAATCATTTCGCCGTATGATTTTCGAGGAAATATTCGTCAATCGCCGCGCGAAGCAAGGATACGGCGTTTGCAACCGTGGAATCCTTCATCTGCGCGCCGGCAGAGTCGAAATGACCGCCGCCGCCGATTTTTTCCAGAATCAACTGCACGTTGATCTTACCTTGAGAACGCGCGGAAATATGCACGCAATCGCCAATACGGCAAAGAGCAAAGCTTGCCTTTACGCCTGCGACCGACAGAAGTCTGTCTGCCGCTCTCGAAGCGTTGACTCGCGCGATCGGCGGATTATCCTCATTTTCATTCAATGCAAGCGCAATAAACGAACGGTACATGACGACGTTCGTCTCGAAGCTTGCTTCGGATCGGAAATCCTCCAGCTCCATATTAAACAGCGCTTTTGCATCAATGGGATTTGCGCCCTCTCCACGCAAATACATTGCAGAAGAAAACGTACGAATACCCGTATTGTGCGTAAAGTTTTTCGTATCCAGAAAAATTCCGGCAAGCAAAAAGTCTGCTTCGATCTTCGGAAGCGTTTTCGGAGGAACGATCTGCTCCAAAAACTCACACAAAAGCTCGGAGGCGGAGCTTGCGGACGGTTCAATATAGGTGATCTTCGGCTGAATCTTGAATTCCGCCGTTTTTCTGTGATGGTCGATAATAACGACGTCTCTTGCGGTATTGACGATATCGGGTGCCTCGCAAAAATCGATGTTATTGACGTCAACGAGAACGGCAAGAGTATCGCTTCGGATCATATCCTGCGCTTCCGTTTTGTCGATAAATACGTTCTCGTATTCCGGATCACCCTCGATCTTGCTGAAGCAAGGCTCCAGTGTTTTCGTTGTTTTATCGCATACGACAAAAGCCTTTACGCCACAGAATTTCGCCAAACGCAAAACCGCAAGACAAGAAGCAAACGCGTCAAAGTCAGGGTATTTATGACCCATGACGATAACGTTATCCGCCGTGGACAGCAGTCCGATCAATTCGTTTGCGACAACTCTCGAACGGACTTTATCCTGCTTCTGAACGGTCTTTGTTTTACCGCCGTAAAAATCAAATTCGCCGACACCCTTGACAACGACCTGGTCGCCGCCACGTTGAAGCGCCATATCCAACGCCGCCTGCGTAGCACGCTCTTTTTCATACAAGCTGCCCGTGATCTTTGCAATGCCCATGGAAAGCGTAACGGGAAGCGCCGTTGCGCCGACGCGTATTTCGCGCACCTCATCCAGAACGCTGAATCTGTCCTTTTCGAAAGTAGAAAGGTGCTCTGCCTCGAAAACGAGCATGAATTTATTATTTCCGTAATTTCGAACGATACCGCCAACCTTTTCCATCATACGACGCAAAATATTTTCAACGTCGTACGCCGTTCTGGAATAAAGCTCCTGCATATATTGCGTCAATTCGTCAAGGTTATCGATCATCGCGTACGCGATCATCGTATCTTCATTGATCAAGCGTTGCTGCAGATTTTTCGTTTCCGTTATATTTTCGAAAACGATCACGTGATAGGATCTTCCCTTCGATACCGATCGATAGATTTTTGCGTTAAAAATATCCGCAACGGGATTTTCAACGCCACCCGCCGACAAGAAAGAAACCTCCTTGCCTTCGGCGCCCGCCTGTTCGATCGATTCCATGGTAGCGTTGCAAATATTATCCAAAAATTTTCCGTATAAAACGCCGCCCCATTTGCAAACGGAATACAAGGTCGTATTATACCAGATGATCTTTCCTTTCTCATCGCAGATCAATATCGGCATATGCGCGCTCTGCGTAAAGCTGAGCGCGATCGTACCGAATATAGAGTCTCTGATATCCGAAAAGCTTCCCTTCGTCATTCGGTTTCGGATGATCGCGATCATCGCGATCCAAAACAGAACGAAGAGATATGAGCCCAACGCGCCGAATATGATCGTTGTGTGAGAAATTTGCGTATATAGCATCAATATTGCGGAAACCGCCAGAGCGATCACCGCCAAAGACGCGCAAACAATCGTCGCAACAGGGATGCGTCGTCTTGTTTTTCTGTGGTTTTCAGACATAGTCAGTCCAACTTTCCAATGAAAATTTTTTCAGCCGGCTTATCTCTCGTCAGAATTTCTGTGTTTTCTCTCCATGGCTTCCGCCGTACGCGCGAGAGAAACGTCCTGCGCTCCCATAAAGGTCAGCATAAAAATACCGAAGGAAAGCGCAATATCCGTCATGAAAAGACAAGCTGCTGCAAAAAGAATGAGAATAAAAATCATAGATTTGCGAAGTCTGGGATGCTTCAAGCGCATAATGAGACCGTTGCATCCGCAGGCGATCATCACCGGCATAAGCGCGATCCAGAAATTCATCACCAGAATCAAAAATGTCGACGCCGATGAAAAGAATCCCGACAAAAGATATGCGCTCGTAACGACGATGTAAACGATACAGGTGATCTGCGTCGGGAACAAACGCCACCGCGCTTCCGGCAAAATCACGTCGCAACGCACGAGTCTGGCAGTTTTTTCAAACGAGGAAACACCGATATACGCCATTGTCTGCGCGAGAAAAATGAAAATTCCCGGCAACAAAAGCTGTACAAGATCCAGAAAGCTCTCCATTGTGACCAACGTGCTTTCCAGCAAAATCTCCTTGGTAATCTCCAATTTCGCATAGTACGCGAGCACTTCCTCGGGAAGAGAATCAATATATGCTCTGATCACATCCGCCATCGAAGCTTTGATAGAATCGAAAATTCCATTCAATTTATCGAAAAGATCCGATACCGCAAGAGAATTTCCATCCGCGGCGTACAAAAGCGCCGCCACGAGAATATATCCAAGCGAAACGGTTATGGAGACCGTCAGCACCGCCGAAGTCTTCGTGCTTTTTTTGCTGACAGCCGTTGCAAGCAACAAAGCGCCGAGAATCAACACGAAGCCCAGCAATGCAATATTCAAGGCTTTCCCGCTTACAAAATATAAAATGATCACCAACGCCATCGTATTCAAAACAAATATGCTTCGGTCACAGGTCATAAAAATGACCGCAAGCATGCCAAGCATGATCATCAACACAAAATATCCGACAACGTGCGTCAGATAAGCAATATCCATCGCCGCCAGAATCGAAAATATGGCAAGCAATGAAGTCAGAATCAAGGGGCGAACATTCGTATAACAGGGTTTAGGGTTCTTATCCATAGAGTATGATCCTTTTCAAATATCAATCGTCTTCTTTGGGAGCAAAGATCTGTTCCATCATTCTCTGGTTAAATTCTTCTGCCGTGTTATAACCCATCTTTCTCTGACGGTTATTCATAGCGGCAATTTCCAGAATAATCGAAAGGTTTCTGCCGGGACGGACGGGAATGGTCGTCGTGGGAATCTCGATGCCGAGAATATCCGTCGTTTCCTGTTCAAGACCGATGCGGTCATAGATTTTATTTTTATCCCAATGCTCGAACTTAACGATCATATCGACCTTTTCACTCGCCTTGACAGAGCCCATACCGAAAAGGCGGCGAATATCAACGATACCGATGCCTCGAAGTTCGACGAAATAACGAATGATTTCGGGCGCAGTACCAACGAGAGTTTTCGCGGAAACACGCTTGATCTCGACTGCGTCGTCCGCGATCAAGCGGTGACCTCTCTTGACAAGCTCGATCGCCGTTTCACTCTTACCAATTCCGCTTTCACCGAGAATCAAAATACCTTCACCGTATACTTCGACGAAAACGCCGTGTCTGGTGATACGGGACGCGAGGTGAATATTCAAAGAAGCGATCAAAGCCGCCTGAAAAACAGACGTCGTTTCTTTGGTACGCAACAAAGCGATTCCGTATTTTTTTACAACCGTCCAGATCTCATCGAAAACGCTGAGGCTGGTCGTAATAATAATTACGGGCGGATGATGAACGGCAAACTGCTCAAGTCTGTACAATCTTTCCTTTTTAGAAAGAGATGCGATATACTGATGCTCCGCATTGCCGATAAGCTGAATACGATTATGATCGAAAAACTCAAAAAATCCTGCCAAAGGCAATCCGGGTCTGTTTACTTCGGGTTGAGTGATTTTTATTTTTCTTCCCTCGGGTATGTAGAGCGTCTCAAGTTTAAATTCTTCAATCAATGTTTTCAAGGGTACGCTGTATTCCATATTTCCTGATCTGAAGTCATCCATAATATTTGCTCCTTTCAAAAGCCTTTTTTGAGAATATAAATATACATTTTATATTATACTGCAAATCGGAAAATTTTTCAATAAATATTTTCACAATTTACATAAATAATATAAATAAAGCCTTTTTTATTCACAATTTTTTGAAAGGAAGATGGTTTTGGCAGTTATTTTCATCCGTACAATACTCATTTATATACTTTTGCTCGCCGTCATGCGCCTTTCCGGCAAAAGACAGATCGGCGAAATCCAGATCTCCGAGCTGGTCACGACCTTCCTTCTCTCCGATATCGCCTCATACCCCTTGACGAATCCGGGGATTCCGCTGTTGAATGCGATCATCCCGATCTTCACCATTATTCCGTTGGAAATCATTTTTTCCTTTCTGACGACAAAAAATACGCGCTTGAAAAAGCTTTTGGACGGGAACCCCAGCATCGTCATTCTGCATGGGAAAATAAGAAAAAAGGAAATGTCCCGACTTCGTCTTTCTATGGAAGATCTTCTGTGCGAATTGCGGTTGAAGAACGTCTCCTCCGTCTCCGACGTGGACTACGCAATTTTAGAACAAAACGGACAGATTTCCATATTTCAGAAAAACGAAGCCCCTCTTTCTCACGCCATCGTGATAGACGGAGCAGTCAACGAGTTTCTTCTGAAAAAGATCGGAAAAACGAAGCATTGGCTCTATAAAATTCTGCAGGAAAAAGGTGTCCGAGAGCTTCGGGACGTTTTTCTTCTATCCGTTACCGATAGCGGAAGCGTCACGCTGATACTGCAAAAACAAACCGAATAACGAGGAGGCTATTATGAAATCATTTATTTTGGCGTCAATTCTGTTATTGTCGGCCGCTCTTTTCATTACCGTAAACGCCGTCAAAACAGTAAAGTGCATAGATGAAATGATGAGCATCGCCGATACTTTGCCGAAAAGCGAAGAAGAATTTTCAACCACGAAAAATATTGAGAATAACGTTCTCGCGCTGATCGCGCTTTGGGATCGCGAATTTCCGGCTATCGCATTCACGGCGGGTTATGATAATACAAACCGTTGCGACGAAGCGATCGGAGCGCTCGCCGTTCATTTTCAAAACAATAACGGCGCCGACTTTGCAGTGGCGCTTTCGGAGTTTTGCGACGGTCTTTACAGACTGCGCATTCTGGAAGGATTTCATTGGGAAGGTATCTTCTGAAGCAAAAAAATCCCGACAGAAAACTCTGTCGGGATCATTTTTAAGCGCAATTATTCTGCGGTTTCTTCGTCTTCGGAATTAGCCGCTTTTACAGAGGGGAGATACTGAACGTAATTCTTGAGTTCAGTCTTCGTGAAGATCTGAACGCCCCAGTAGTCAGTCTTAACCTTGGAAAGTTCCTTGGAAACAACGTATGCATTTGCATTGAATACAACGGGAATAACAGCAGCTTCCGTTTCAACCAAAAGCTTTTCAGCGTCATGGAGAATGTCAGCTCTCTTATTTGCGTTGGATTCCTTGAATGCTTCGCCAAGAAGATTGTCGAATTCTTCATTGGTGTAACCCTTCAGAAGAGAAGCGTCGCCGCTGTATTCGGAAGAGAACATTGCAAGATTGTACAATGCCTGAGTAGAGATCATCTGGTAATCCATACCGACGATATCGTATTCACCCTTTTCATAAGTAGCCATGAAGCCGGTGTCCACACCGTCTTCATCGTACTGATGATAGTTACGGATATCATATTCAACTTCAAAGCCAAGCGCATTCCAAGCTTCTACTGCAGCGAGAAGGATCGCTTTCTCGTTGCTCATGTATCCGTTCATTTCGGAGTCATAGTTATCGCCCATTTCGTCACCGCGGATCAAAACGTAGATGGTATCGTAATCAGAGGGATCGATTCCATTTTCTTCGAGAAGCGTCTGTGCCGCTGCGAGATTTCCGGCAGGAAGCACGTTACCGCCAACCTTACGGAAGGAAGTACCCTTCTTGGTGTTGTAAACCTTGCTATTGAAAAGACCGGTTGCAGCAGTGGTGCCAAGTCCAAGATTCTTTGCGATTGCGTTTCTGTCAATTGCCATGGAGAACGCCTGTCTGATGATCTTAGCATCTTCGTTATCCTGTTCAAAGGCATCGGAAGCGAAGTTGAAGTAGAACATGAATGCGGAAGCTTCTTCTTCGGTCTTCACGTTCTTGCCGTAAGCCTTTGCGGTTGCGGCGGTCAATCCGGAAACATAGAAGAGCTCGTTATTGTTAAACATAGAAATAACGTCAGATTCTGCTACGTTGACAAGACCGTCGGAGGGAGTGATCATGCTGTAATCCAGAGGAGCATCGTAACGGATGTTGATTCTGAAAGGAGTAACGTATTTATCCTTTGCTTCCGTTGCTACTTCCTGATTGAGGTAGTAGTATTTGGAACGTTCGAGAGTGATCATCTCAGTGGGATCATCCGCGGAGAACTTTTTCACACGGAAGGGACCGTTGGTGGAAAGGTCAGTTGCGCTGGTAGACCAGGTGTCGGGATAAGTTGCAACCTTGTTTTCACGAACGGGAACAAGCGCAGGGCTGGAAAGGTTATAAAGGAACTCATCGATATTTGCGCCTTCTTCAAAATAAACGTGAAGTTTATTGGACTTGTTGGCATAAAGACCGATATCGTAAACAGAAACATTACCGAGCTTTGCATCTTTTGCGCCCTTGATGCAATAAAGCATGGAAGCTGCGGGGCTGTTAAAATCGGGGTCGAGGATTCTACGCCAAGCATAAACAACGTCGTTTGCCTGAACTGCGGAACCGTCGCTCCAGTAAGTATCGTTGATCGTAATTTCCAGGTAGTCTTCGCCTGTTTTAGGATCTTCGAGAATTTCATATTTTTTTGCGAGAGCTTTTTTCAGATTGCCTTTTTCGTCAAGCTTGAAAAGGCCTTCGAAAATCAAATTGATGATCTTTACCGCTTCATCATCGGTATATGCGATCGCAGGGTCAAGGTTCATGACCTTCTTACCGAGATAAATGTCAAATTCCGCACCCTTTGCAGCAGGGTCATCACCGGAAATCTTCGTGCAACCGGTAACGAATACCAAGCACATGGAAATCGCGAGCAGAAAAGCCAATACTTTCTTCATTTCTGTATGTTCCTCCAAGTTATAATTTTTTAACACTGCAGAATTTTTTTCGGACGCAAGGGCAAGTCCGAGTGATACTGATGTCATTATTATATATTATAACACCTATATGTACCATAAATCAAACCTTTCTTTTGCATTTAGAAAATATTCTGCCTTTTAAACAATTTCGAATAAGCTATTTTATGTATAATGAACAACACTTTTTGATTCAAATCGTTCAATTTACAGTTTTTTCCGCATATTCTTTCAACAAACGGACGTAAATCTGATAATTTTCAAACGAAACCCCTGGCGGAGTCTGGTGATCGCAGGAAGGAATGTACCCGCCCGATCTCATCACAGGAGCAAGGCGCTCGAACTCTTTTCGCATGGCATCCTCGCCCACGGACATGGTCATTTTGTCAAAGCCGCCGATAAAAATGAAATCCGGATACTGTTCTCTGAGCTTCGCAAGATCCACTCCAGCTTGTCTTTCAAGCGGCAGAACACCGTCCACACCTGCGCGAATCAGCCACGGGATCATCATGGAAACATCTCCGTCCGTATCCACGATAACCTTCGTTCCGTACTTTTTGATCTCGGGAATGATCTTCTGATAATACGGCAAGAGGAATTCGTTGAACAACTCCTCCGAGATCATAGGACCGTTATTATAGCTCATATCCTCGGAAATAACCATGAAATCCGGCTTGCATACGGCGTAGATCTTCGGGAGCTCGCCGATAATGTAATTCGCGAGGTCCTCGCATATCTTGTGATAAAGCTCCGGCTCGTCGTAGAATGAATACAAGTGATTCTCAATACCCATCAGTACGCGAGGGAACCAGAAAAAGCCGTCGTAGGAATACCAAAGTATCGAGTCACCTGCATCGTGGCTGGGCGCCAGCGAACGAAGCACGTTCATCTTCTTTTGATAATTCAAATGAGTCTCATTCGGATACAGATACTTTTTAAATGCTTCATAGTCTTCTTCGCTCTCGATCAAGGGGGCGCCGTGCGAAGCAGGTCGCGGGCAATCCGGTGTCGTGAGCGGCATCCAGATACGCTGGATATAATCCAGCCCCAAATGCGTTTGTATTTTGTCCCAAGGGTCGGTCTGTGAAAGCCCTTCGTTTACCCAACGCCGAATGGTATCGGGCCACCAGCTCGCCCATTCGATCACGGGCAGTCTGTCGGGCTTCTCAAAATTCAAAACTGCGTTGAATCTCTCCACATTGTTCATAGGCAATATCCTCCGTTTTTACGCCGCAAAGCAATGCTTTTTATTTACTTATTTAGTATAGCACAATCTATTTAAAAAATCAATGAATTTTGATTTAATTTCTTTATTTTTTTATACAATATAACCATTTTCGAACATCATGTGTTCCCATAAATTTCCATACACAATATATAGTTTTTTTCCGGATTTTTTGCGGAAATAAAATCATATTTTTTTAAAAAACTCTTGCTTTTTTCCGCAAAAGGCTATATAATATTCCCATGCAATGATGAAAGTTCGATCGGATATCCTGTGCACAGAGAAGCGGCGGTCGGTGCAAGCCGCAGACAGCATTCGTGAGAGTCCGCTTTCGGAGCGCGCGGTGAAAGCCGCGGGATCGTACCCCTTACCGTACGGCAAAAGAGGCCGCTTTTCAGCGGCAATTTGGGTGGCAACACGGAGTCTTTTCGTCCCATGTACAAAAGGGGAGAAAAGGCTTTTTATTTTGAAAAAATATCTGTTATAAAGGAGATAGAAAAATGCTCGATCTGAAATTTATTCGTGAAAATCCCGAAATCGTAAAACAAAACATCAAAAACAAATTCCAGGAATCCAAGCTTCCTCTCGTAGACGAGGTTATCGCGCTCGACGAAGAAAACCGCAAAGCAAAGCAACAGGCTGACGCTCTCCGCGCAAACCGCAACAAAGTTTCCAAGACCATCGGTAAATATATGGCTCAGGGCAAAAAGGAAGAAGCAGAAGCCGCAAAGAAGCTCGTAACCGAAAACTCCGAAGCGCTTGCAGCTCTTGAAGTAAAGTGCGCAGAGATGGAAGAACAGATCAAAAAGATCATGATGACCATCCCCAACATCATCGACCCCTCCGTTCCGATCGGTAAGGATGATAGTGAAAACGTCGAGGTTCAGCGTTACGGCGATCCCGTCGTTCCCGACTTCGATATTCCCTACCACAGCGATATTATGGAAACCTTCAACGGTCTCGACCTCGATTCCGCGCGTCGCGTTGCAGGTAATGGCTTCTACTATCTCATGGGCGATATCGCAAGACTCCATTCCGCAGTTATCAGCTATGCGCGCGATTTCATGATCGACCGCGGATTCACTTACTGCATCCCCCCCTACATGATCCGTTCCAATGTCGTTACGGGCGTTATGAGCTTCGCAGAAATGGATGCAATGATGTACAAGATCGAAGGAGAAGACCTCTACCTCATCGGTACGAGCGAACATTCCATGATCGGTAAATTCATCGACCAGATCCTCGACGAAAAGAAGCTCCCCTACACTCTCACCAGCTACTCTCCCTGCTTCCGCAAGGAAAAAGGCGCGCACGGCATTGAAGAACGCGGCGTATACCGTATCCACCAGTTCGAAAAGCAGGAAATGATCGTTGTCTGCAAGCCCGAAGAAAGCATGATGTGGTTCGAAAAGCTCTGGCAGAACACCGTTGATCTCTTCCGTTCTCTCGATATTCCCGTTCGTACTCTCGAATGCTGCTCCGGCGACCTTGCCGACCTCAAGGTCAAATCCATCGACGTTGAAGCATGGTCTCCTCGTCAGAAGAAATATTTTGAAGTTGGTAGCTGCTCCAACCTCGGTGACGCGCAGGCTCGCCGTCTCAAGATCCGCGTAAACGGCGCTGACGGCAAAAAATATCTCGCTCACACGCTCAACAACACTGTTGTAGCTCCTCCCCGTATGCTCATTGCATTCCTTGAAAACAACCTCAACGCTGACGGCTCCGTCAATGTTCCCGTTGCGCTTCGTCCTTACATGGGCGGCAAGGAAAAACTTGTTCCCGTTAAATAAAAAAGCAATCCCGCTGTTATTCACAGCGGGATTTTATTATATCAATTTTTCCTTATCCAGTTTAAACATCTTGCCGACTGCGAGAAGACCGATAACCGTCAGCACAAGTTCGATTGCCATGTATGATCCGTTATACACAAACGAATATGTTGCAATCGCCATATCCTCGGGGCAATAACCCGACCAGATTGTGACACCGCTGATAAAATGGCAGATAAATCTGATGATGCACACAACGATTCCGCCTGCAACAAGTTCAGCCGACTGTTTGCCGAATTTTTTTCTGAACATTCCGCCAAGACCGAGACAACCGAAGGCGATGATATAATCTGCAAAGGCAACCGTAAGATAAGCTGCAACGCCTGAAACATAAACAAAATTCTTGTAACCCATTATCATTTCGAAAACGGCAAGGCAGAGTGCGGCAGTGAT
>JAZRLQ010000073.1:0-5687 GCA_045646925.1 Eubacteriales bacterium | reverse complement strand
ATAATCACATATCGGTCTACTGTTGCCTTATACCGTTCGGGAATGTTCCGTATGGTTTCGTCTGTGATCTTTCCATAATCCGTTAATTCTATTTCGGGCGATTCGTGAATCGCCCCTACGACACGGGACAACATACATTTTCTGTTATACGTGCATATCGTTATAAAATATGCCCCGAGTGTACCGTAATCGAAATTCTTTAATCGTAAACGCTTTCTTTGCGGTAACTCTTTTCCACTATCCATTTTCATCACCTATCCCATTATAACACAAATCGGCAGAGAAAACAAGTTCTCTGCCGAAGTTTTTGTGCCTGCTAATTCTCCGCTAAGAATACAGAGAGAATCGTTCCCCTTTTTTCAAAGGGATTTCGGAAAATCCCTTCCGTATACAACAATGAGCCCCTTCGCATGATCCGAGGACCATGCGAAGGGACTTTCTGATTATTTGGGTGCGCGCGAAATTACTGCTCTCTGAACTGTACGGTTTTCGTTTCTGCGTCCATGCCGTCTACGATAGCAAGCGATTCGAGATGGTAGCCGAGATTTCTGATCGCTCTGCCGCCGTGCTGGAAGCCTTTTTCAATGACGATACCGATGCCCGCCACTTTGGCGCCGGACATTTCTGTGATGGCGATCAGACCCTGAAGGGCGCAACCGTTTGCGAGAAAGTCGTCCACGATCAGAACCTTATCGTCGGGATTCAAAAACTTTTTCGAAACGATAACCTGATTTTTATTTTTGTGAGTGAAGGATTCAACCTCTGCCGTATACATATCGCCGTCAATGTTGATGCTTTTCGCCTTCTTTGCGAAAACCAGCGGTACGCCGAAGCAACGTGCCGCAGCATACGCGATGGCAATACCGGACGCTTCGATGGTGAGGACCTTCGTGACGGGGGTGTCTGCAAAGCGTCTGTAGAACTCTCTGCCGATCTCATCCATCAGTGCTACGTCCATCTGGTGATTCAGAAAACTGTCTACCTTCAATACGTTGCCTTCCTTGACAACGCCATCCTTCAAAATGCGTTCTTCCAAAAAGTTCATGAGAATATCTCCTTATATATCAAACTGAATTTTTATTGACTCAAAAAAGCGGGATTTCAATCTTCCTTGACGGACATGGCGATCTGCTCGGGTGTGATCGGCAGCTCTCTGTGCCAAACACCCGTTGCTCTGTGGATCGCGTGCGCGATGGCGGGGGCAGGGGTATTGATAACGATCTCACCGATGGACTTTGCACCGAAGGGACCCGTCGGCTCATAGCTATGCTCGAATTCCACGTTGAGCGTTCCCATATCGAGACGGGTGGGGATCTTATACTGCATGAAAGAGGATTCGATCGGCTTGCCGACGTGGTTGTAGGTCACGTTTTCCATCAGCGTATGACCGATGCCCTGTACGATGCCGCCTTCCGTCTGAATTCTTGCGAGAGCGGGATTGACGGGAATACCGCAGTCAACGACGGCGGAATAATTCAGAACCGTTACGAGGCCCGTGAGCGTATCCAGCTCGATCTCGACCATGCCCACCATGTAGGGCGGAGGCGAAACGGGTGAGGAGTGCGTCGCGGTAGCTACGGCGGCTTCGTTATTGTTCGACTGCGTTTTGTAGGCGATATCCGTGAGGGAGACCGTTTGATCCGTGTTGCCGCGTCGAACCTGTCCGCGCTCGAACGTAACCTCCTTCTTATCACAGCCCATCATGTCAGCCGCGATGGAGCAAATGCTCTTTTTCAATTCGTTGCACGCCTTTTCTACGGCTTTGCCCGTGACGTAAGTCGTGGACGAAGCGTAAGAACCGGAGTCGTAGGGAGAAACGTCCGTATCCGCACCGAATACGGCAACGTCATCCACCTCGCAATCCATGCATTCGGCGAGCATCTGCGCGAGAATGGTATCACATCCCGTACCCATATCCGCCGCGCCGATGATCAGATTGTACGTGCCGTCCTCGCTGAGCTTGACGGTCGCGGAGCCGACGTCGACGTTGGAAATACCGCTTCCTTGCATTGCCATCGCAACGCCCGCGGTGCGGATCTTGCCGTTGCCCATATCGCGGACGGGATATTTTTCGTCCCAGCCGAAGATCTCGCGGCAACGCGCCATGCAACGGTCGAGCGCGCAGGCGTTTGCGATCTCGCCGTAATAAGCGGGCATGACCATGCCTTCTTTGACCATGTTCTGATCACGAAGAACGGTGGGGTCAATGCCGATGATGTCGGCAAGCTCGTTGACGGCGGATTCGAGAGCGAAGATGCCCTGCGTTGCGCCGTAGCCGCGGTACGCGCCGGACGCCTGATGGTTGGTATAAACGACGTCGTAACCGAAGCGGTATGCTTCGAGAGAGCCGGAGTAGAGCGGAATGGATTTGTGTCCGGAGAGACCGACCGTCGTAGGACCGTGCTCACCGTACGCACCCGTGTTGGAAAGGGTATAGAGATCGAGCGCGCGGATCTTGCCTTCCCTGGTTGCGCCGAGACGAACGCGGATCTCCATCTCGTGACGGGGAGAGCCTGCGATCTGCGCTTCCTCTCTGGTATAGTTGATCTTAGCGGGTCTGCCCGTTTTCAACGTGACGAAAGCGGGGTACACTTCGCAGACCGCCGTTTGCTTCGCGCCGAAGCCACCGCCAATACGCGGTTTTTCGACACGGATACGGCTCTTCGGAATTCCGAGCGCGCGGGAAAGGATACGGCGCGAGTGGAATACGATCTGAGAGGAGGAGACGACGTGCAGTCTGCCGTATCGGTCAAGCTCCGAATAGGTAATGAAGGGCTCCATCATCGCCTGATTGAAGGCCTTCGTATGATAAGTTCTTTCGAGGATGATATCACAGCTTGCCATGATACCGTCTACGTCGCCGTGAGAGGAGGTGTCGCAGGCGACGAGGTTACGCTTGGGATCGCCGCCGACCTGACAGGGCGGGAACCAATCGTCTTCCGGATGAACGAGGACGGGATTGTCCTTTGCCGTGCGGAAATCCAGAACGGATTCCAGGACGTCGTATTTGACCTTGATGAGCTTCATTGCCTTGAGTGCCGATTTTTCGTCCTCTGCCGCAATGATCGCGACGGCATCGCCTGCGAAGCGGACGTGGCGGTCAAGGATCAGTCTGTCGTAAGGGGAAGGCTCGGGGAAGGTTTGTCCCGCGATGGCAAATCTCGTCTTCGGAACGTCTTCCCAGGTATAGATGTCCACGACGCCGGGGACTTTTTTCGCGATTTTGGTATCGATCGTGTTGACGATGGCGTTGGCGTGAGGGCTTCTGAGTATTTTGACGGCGAGCGCGTTTGCGGGCGTTACGTCGTCTACGTAGACGGGCTTGCCGAGCAGAAGCTGGGGAGCGTCTTTTTTACGGAAGGATTTGCCTACCGTTTTATATTCTCTCTCGTTCATTTTGCGCCTCCGTTCTTTTTGCTTTCCAGATATTTGCGGATACCGCGGAGCTGTCCGTCGTAGCCGGAGCAACGGCAGAGATTACCCGCGAGGAACGCGCGGATCTCGTCGTCCGTGGGATCGGGATTTTCGCGGAGAAGAGCGATGGTATTCATGACGAAGCCCGGATTGCAGAAGCCGCATTGGTCCGCACCCTGATCGGCGATGAAGCCGATGAAGTCGGAAGCCTCCTGCTGAAGCCCCTCGAGCGTCTGGATCTTATGTCCGTCTGCACGCGCGGTGAGCATGGAGCAGGAAAGAACGGGCTTTCCGTCCATCAGCACCGTGCAAAGACCGCAATTGGACGTATCACAGCCGCGCTTTACACTGTAGCATCCGTGCTTTCTCAGAAAATCGAGAAGGACGGAATCCGCGTCTATCGAATCGGTAACGGCTTTGCCGTTGAGAATGATCTTGATTTCCATTTTACATACCTCCCAGCTCGTTTACGGAGCGTTCCGTCAGCACGCGGATCAAATGCGTGCGGTAAGCCGCGCTTCCGCGCAGGTTGCTTGCCGTCGGCGCGTTTTCGGAAACGTATTGCGCGAAATTCTTTGCGCTTTCCTTGGTGATGCCGTCCGCCAGCAGATCCTTTTCGTCGCGGAGAAGCATCGCCTTTGCGGGACGCGCGCCGATGGAGGCGCGATATTCGCCGTTCACACGGGATACGGCGCAGGCGAGCACGGGGAAGTCCGTTCTCTGATTGCGCATGGAGGTGTAAACGACCTTGATCGGAGATTTTTTTATAATGACGCGGACCAGAAGGTCGCTGTCGTATTTCATTTTCACGAAGTTTTCAAGCGCGATAACGCCGCCTTTGTAAAGCTCTACGTATGTATCCATCGCGAGCAGAACGGTCAGAACGTCGGAAAAGCCGAATCTGCCCCAGACGCTTCCGCCGACGGTCGCCATATTACGGAACTGCACGCCGACAATGTCCTTCAATGCGTTTTTCACGGCACCGTTCGTATACGCGTTCAGACCTGCGTGCTGTTCAAGCGCGCGTAAGCTGACCGTGGCGCCGATGGAGAAGCTCTCGTCGGTTTCCTCAATCTTGTCGAGTCCGAGATCGCAGAGGTCGATTGCGGTACCGACGCCGCCCTTGCCCAATCTCATCCACATCATGCCGCCGACGATGCGGTTGCGCTTGTTCTGATTCAGCGTATAAGCCTCCTCCAGACTTTGTGCACGGATATATTTTTGTATTGTGATCATAACGAAAATACTCCTTACTGTTTTCTATACAAAATTCTTTTTTTATTATACCATTTTTCGTTGACTTTTGCAAGAGTATATGATATAATTCCGTTGTAGTTTTATAAATACAACGGTTTTTCCGTGAACTGCAAATAACTTTTTAAGGAGATACCCCATGAAAAAAATTCTTTCCTTGCTTATGGTTTTTGCGATCATGCTTTCCTTCGTTGCATGTGCAAATACCGATGGCAAAAATCCGGACGGAAACGGAACCACCGCTCTCTACCCGCTGACCGTCACCGACCAGGCGGGCAGAACCGTGACCATTGAAAAAGAGCCCCAGAAGCTCGTCAGCGGTTACTATATTTCCACGAGCGCAATCATCGCCCTTGATCTTGCTGACAAGCTCGTCGGTATCGAAGCCAAGGCGGACAAGCGCGCGATCTACTCCCTCAGCGCTCCCGAATTGATTCAGCTTCCCAACGTCGGCACCGCAAAGGAATTCGACCTTGAAGGCTGCACGGCTCTGGCTCCCGATCTCGTTATTCTTCCCATCAAGCTGAAGAGCGCCGCTGAAACCCTTACCTCCCTCGGCATTGACGTTCTTCTCGTAAATCCCGAAAATCAGCAGCTTCTCGAAGAGATGGTAACTCTCATCGGTAAAGCGACCAATACACAGGACAAGGCAAACGCGCTCCTCGGCTTCATCTCCGAGCAGAACGAACGCCTCACCACCACGCTTGCTGACGCTGAAAAGCCCAAGGTTTACCTTGCAGGTAACTCCAATATGCTTTCCACGGCAGGCAACGCGATGTATCAGTCTGATATGATCCGTCTTGCGGGCGGCACGAACGTTGCGGCAGAGATCACCGATACCTACTGGGTAGAGATCAGCTACGAGCAGCTTCTCGTTTGGAATCCCGAATATATCATTCTCGCCTCCGACGCGACCTACAGCGTAGAGGACGTGATGACCAATCCCAATCTCGCAAGCTGTGACGCGGTCAAGAACGGAAAGGTATTCAAAATGCCCTCCAAGGCAGAGGCTTGGGACA
>JAZRLQ010000072.1:0-17469 GCA_045646925.1 Eubacteriales bacterium | reverse complement strand
GGCTCCGTTCTGACGTCCTTGATTTACGGCGCGCTGGCTGCATTGTCATCGCTCTTGTTCTCTTGGCTCCCTGCGGCGATTGCCGCAGTCATTCCTCCGATCTTTCAGGTCGGTATTCCCGCTTTCCTGTCGATTTATTTCGATTTGTTCTCGGGATTTGTTCAGGCACTCGTATTTTCTCTTCTCACGATGGTTTACGTCGGAGGCGCTTGTCCTCCTCCCGCGGAAAAGCCGCAGGCTGAGAAGTCGAAATAAAAGCGGAGACATCCGTTGTCCATGTGCGCGGAGGCGCATGTCATTATATTCAGAAATAAAATAAAACAAAAATTTTCAGGAGGATTTTATTATGACAGGTTTGGAAGGTTCCATTGTTGTTGCAGCAAGAGCGCTCGGCGCAGGTCTTTGCATGGGTCTTGGCGCTATCGGTCCCGCAATCGGTGAAGGTAATGCAGTTGGTAAGGCGCTGGAGGCTATGGCTCGTCAGCCCGAAATGGCTGGCTCTCTGCGTACTAACATGATTCTCGGTTGTGCGATCACGGAAACAACGGGTATTTACTCTCTGGTCGTATCTTTGCTTCTTATGTTCATGAAGATCAGCTGATTTTTAGAAAATACGAAGCAATACGAAAAGGAGGATCCCTATGCTCGAAACGTTCGAGGCGTATGTCGGCGTTAACTTCTGGACGATGCTTTTTGCTTGGTGTAACTTGCTCGTTTTATATTTCGTTCTCCGCAAGTTGCTCTTTCATCCGGTAAAAAACATGATCGATTCCAGACAGAAGGAGATCGACGATATGTATTCCGATGCGGAAAGATCCCGCGAGGATGCCGACGCCATGAAGGCTGATTACGAAGAAAAGATCAGCCGCGCAAAAGAAGAAAGTGAAGAAATTCTGAAAAGCGCGGTTCGCCGCGCGCAGCTTCGCGAGGAAGAGATCCTGCGTGAAGCAAACGATAAAGCGGCACGCGTCATGAAGCGCGCCGAGGAACAAGTGGAAATGGAAAAGAAGCGTGCGATCAACGAGGTAAAAAACGAAGTTTCCGATATGGCGATCGGTATTGCCTCCGCCGTGATCGAACGCGACGTCAACCGCGAGGAGCACGAGGCTTTGATCGACGAATTTATTCGTTCGATGAACGAAGTCTGAGTTTCCGACAAAGTTCTTTGAGATAAAAAGGATATATTATCATGATTGATGCAAAGGAATACGGAAAAGCGCTTTTTCTTCTGACTGAAGAGGAGGGAACGACCGCGGCGGTTGCCGAGGAGCTCGACATCGTGAAGGAGATCCTGCGCGAAAATCCGCGTTACGAAAAGCTTTTGGATACGCCTGCACTTGCAAAGGATGAAAAGCTTCTTCTGATCGATCGGGCTTTTTCATCTCTGAGTGAAAATCTCGTGAATCTGATGAAGATTCTTTGCGAGAAGCACAGCTTCTATCAGCTTCCGAAGGTCGCGAGTGAATACGCTGCCTTGTATGATGAAGCTCGCGGTATCGAAAGAGTGGAGGCTCTGACCGTGATCGCTATGAAACAGAGTCAGATCGATGCTTTGACGGCGAAGCTTTCCTTCATGACCGGAAAAATGGTTGTGATCAAAAATACCGTAGATCCCTCCATACTCGGAGGAGTAGTGCTTCGCTTTGCGGGCAAACAATTTGACGGCTCCTTCAAGGCGAGACTTTCCGCTTTGGAAAAGAGTCTGAAAGAAATCGTGCTTTGATATCGGCACGGCACAGATAGCAATACGCTGCTTTGCGGCAGCAGAATGGGGATTGAGATGAAGTCTAAAATTGATGACATCAGCAAGATCATAAAAGAACAAATCAAAAATTACGCAAAAAAGACCGAGCAGGACGAAGTCGGCTACGTTATTTCCGTCGGCGACGGTATTTCCAAGGTGCACGGTCTCGATAAATGCAAGGCGAACGAGCTGCTTGAGTTTTCGAACGGAACGTTCGGCATGGCGCTCAATCTTGAAGAAAACTGCGTCAGCGCGGTTTTGCTCGGCGGTGACGTCGGAATTTCCGAAGGAAGCCTCGTCAAGCGTACGGGAAAGGTCGTTTCCGTTCCTGTTGGCGAAGCGATGATCGGACGCGTTGTCGACGCGCTCGGTCAGCCGATCGACGCAAAGGGCCCGATCGTGACTTCCGAGATCCGTCCGATCGAGCAGAAGGCGCACGGCATTATTGAAAGAAAATCGGTTTCCGTTCCTCTTCAGACGGGTATCAAGGCGATCGACTCCATGATCCCGATCGGCAGAGGTCAGCGCGAGCTGATCATCGGTGACCGACAGACAGGTAAGACCGTTATCGCAACGGATACCATCATCAACCAGAAGGGCAAGGACGTGATCTGTATTTACGTCGCCATCGGTCAGAAGCAGTCCACGGTAACGAACGTTGTGGATACGCTTTACAAAAACGGCGCGATGGATTATACCATCGTCGTCTGCGCAACTGCGGCAGATCCCGCGCCTCTCCAGTACATCGCGCCTTATTCGGGTTGTTCGATGGGTGAATATTTCATGGAGCAGGGCAAAGACGTTCTGATCATTTACGACGACCTTTCCAAGCACGCGGTTGCATACCGTGCGCTATCGCTTCTGATCCGCAGACCTCCGGGCAGAGAAGCGTATCCCGGTGACGTCTTCTATTTGCACTCCCGTCTTCTCGAACGCGCGGCGAGACTTGCTCCCGAATACGGCGGCGGTTCTCTGACGGCGCTTCCGATCATTGAAACGCAGGCGGGTGACGTTTCCGCTTACATTCCGACCAATGTTATTTCGATTACGGACGGTCAGATCTTTTTGGAAACGGAGCTTTTCCACTCCGGTGTCAGACCTGCCGTGAACCCCGGTATTTCCGTATCCCGAGTCGGAGGAAGCGCGCAGATCAAAGCAATGAAAAAGGTTTCCGGTTCCTTGAAGCTTCTGTATTCTCAGTACAGAGAATTGCAGAGCTTTGCCCAGTTCGGTTCCGATCTTGACGCGGATACTAAGGCGAGATTGGATCAGGGACAGAGAATCGTTGAGGTTCTCAAGCAGGGAAGAAACGAGCCGATCGCGGTCGAATTGCAGATCGCTATCATTTACGCCGTTGTCAACAATCTTCTGAAGGATATTGAGATTGAGGATATTTCCCGTTTCGAAAAAGAATTGTTTGAATATCTGACGGCAACGAGAGACGATCTTCTCGCAGAGATCCGCAACACCGGCGTTATGACGGACGAAACGACGGAAGCTCTGCGCGACAGCATTCTCGTATTCAAGGATAAATTTTTAAATAAAGCGTAAGCGCGTGTGAAAGGCAGGGATTTTTGTGGCAGGCGCATCGATGAATGATATCAAGGCGCGCATGAAAAGCGTGCAAAGCACCATGCAGATCACAAAAGCCATGGAGCTCGTCGCTACCTCCAAGCTTCGCCGCGCGAAGGAGCGCGTGGAAAAATCGCGGTTTTTCCACGAGGTTCTCGCAGACGCTATAAGAACGATTCAGAACACTCGTGAGGCAGGTGACTCCGTATGGGGAGCTTCCCGCGAAGAGAAACGCGTACTGTATATCGTTATGGCGGGCGACAGAGGACTTGCGGGCGGTTATAACGCGAACGTTTTCCGCTTGACCGAGAAGCTGTCGCAGGGAAAAAACGCGATCTATCTTCCCGTCGGTAAGAAAGCGATCGAATATTATCGCCACCGCAAAGCAGAGATCTATACGGACGCTTGCGAATATATCGCAGATATGCACGTTGGTGATGCTTTGGCAATCGCGAAACGGATATGCGAAAGCTTCCGCACGGGAGAAATTGATTCCGTCGTTCTGGTTTATACGAAATTCGTTTCCATGATCTCTCAGACGCCCGTACAAAGAACATTGTTGCCCTTTGCGGAAGAAACGGATCGCAAGAACGTTTGCGCTCCCTATTTCGAGGGTGACGTTGATGAGATGCTCGACCGTATCGTTCCCGATTATGTCGGCGGATTGATCTATACCGCCGTATGCGAATCTCTCGCTTCCGAATCGGGTGCAAGAAGAAGCGCGATGAATGCGGCGAACAAGAACGCGGGTGAGATGATCGACACGCTCATGCTCAGCTATAACCGCGCGCGCCAGTCTGTGATCACGCAGGAAATTACGGAGATCGTATCCGGCGCGGAGGCGCTTTGAACGTAGGACTTTTCATTGAGAAAGGAAAGAAAGCAGATGGGAAAAAACATCGGCAAAGTTATACAGATCATAGGACCTGTTTTGGATATCAAATTTGAGAACGGCCATCTTCCGAATCTTCTCAATGCGATTGAGATCATGCACGAAGGCAAAAAGGTCGTTTGTGAGGTTGCGAGCCAGCTTGGCGACGACGTAGTCCGTTGCATCGCCATGTCCTCCACGGACGGTATGTCGAGAGGTATGGATGCATACGATACCGGCACGGGTATTACCGTTCCCGTCGGAGAAGAAACGCTCGGAAGAATTTTCAATCTTCTCGGCGAAGCTGTGGATAATCAGCCCGATCCCGTGAACGCGGAGAGATGGTGTATCCACAGAGATCCCCCCTCGTACTCCGAGCAGGAGGGAACGACGGAGATCCTCGAAACCGGCATCAAGGTCGTCGACCTGATCGCTCCCTATGCAAAGGGCGGTAAGATCGGTCTTTTCGGCGGTGCGGGTGTAGGTAAGACGGTTTTGATCATGGAATTGATCAATAACGTCGCAAAGCAGCACGGCGGTCTTTCCGTTTTCACGGGCGTTGGCGAACGTACGCGTGAAGGAAACGACCTTTATAACGAAATGAAGGAATCGGGCGTTATTTCCAAAACGGCGCTCGTTTACGGTCAGATGAACGAACCGCCCGGCGCGAGAATGCGCGTCGCGCTCTCCGGTCTGACGATGGCGGAATATTTCCGCGACAAAGAGGGACAGGACGTTCTTCTCTTTATCGATAATATTTACAGATTTACACAGGCGGGCTCGGAAATCTCCGCGCTTCTCGGCAGAATGCCCTCCGCCGTTGGTTATCAGCCGACGCTTGCGACGGAAATGGGTATTCTTCAGGAAAGAATCACCTCGACGAAGAAGGGCTCCATCACCTCCGTTCAGGCGGTTTACGTGCCTGCGGACGACTTGACCGACCCTGCGCCTGCAACGACGTTTGCTCATCTGGATGCGACGACGGTTCTTTCGAGAACGATCGCTTCTCTCGGTATCTATCCCGCCGTGGATCCGTTGGATTCCACGTCCGCGATCCTCACTCCCGACGTCGTCGGTATTGAGCATTACGAGGTTGCCCGTGAAGTTCAGAGCATTCTCCAGAGATATAAGGAACTTCAGGATATCATCGCGATCATGGGTATGGATGAACTTTCCGAAGAGGACAAGATCGTCGTTAACCGCGCGAGAAAAATACAGAGATTCCTTTCTCAGCCGTTTACCGTTGCAGAGCAGTTTACGGGTATGGAAGGAAGATACGTTCCGATCAAGGAAACGGTTCGTGGATTCCGTGAGATCCTTGACGGCAAGCACGACGATCTGCCCGAATCCGCATTCCTTTTCGTTGGTACGATCGACGAGGTTGTGGAAAAAGCAAAGAAACTGAAGGCAGAAGCGTAATACGGATCGTAAACTTGATGAAAGGCATGGTCAGAATATGCGTACGTTTCATTTGGAAATTGTAACGCCGGACGGATTGGAATTCGACGGCGATGCGGAAAGCCTGCTTGTGCATACCACCGAGGGAGATACGGAGATCCTGTGCGGCCATATGGATTATATTGCAACCGTCGATATCGGCAGAGCGCGCGTTCTTGCGAACGGCGTCTCGAGAACGGCTTCCTGCTCGGGCGGATTTTTGTCCGTATCCGAAGGAAAGGTCCGTTTGGTTGCGGTTACGTTTGAGTTTGCGGAGGATATCGATGAAAAGCGTGCTTTGGCCGCAAAGGAACGCGCCGAACAAGCGATCGCGAACGCAAAGGATCGCCAGGCGAAAAATATTGCCGAAGCAAAGCTTCTGAGAGCTTTGAACAGACTTCGTATTGCAAAAAAATAAGGTTTTTCATTGTATAAGAAATCGGGGAAACGATATCGTTTCTCCGATTTTTTGCTGAATGGGACGAAAATACTCCATTCGGAAAAAATTTTTAAAAATATGGAAAAAATACATACAAAATGAAAAATATATGGTATAATATATAAAATAGGTGAACTGTTTGCTTGAAAGAGGTGTTTTTGATGAAAAAATGGATTGCTTTTATTCTGATCGTTGTGATCAGCTGTTCTTTGTTCGGCTGTCTTTCGAAAACGACTGCCGTTGAACGCTTTTTGCTCGCGACGAAGGATATGGGTTTTGAAGCAATGCGCGCGGAGCTTGTTCCCGATGAAAAAACGGGCTCAATGTATACGAAATTGCAGAAAACCGATCCCGACGAAGATACCTTGCGTATATTGACTGAGTTTTATTCTCTTATGCAATACACGGTGGGTGAAGCTTCTTCCGATACCGCGGGTGAGCAAACGGTCTCTGTTACGATGAAAGTGCCGGACGTTGAAAGAATTCTTTCTTTGGCAAAGGCACAGCTCCTCGTATCCGGCGATTCTGCCGCAGAGATTATTGAGAATATGCTGGAAGACGGCTCGATTTCCAAAAACATGATGAAGGAATACTCACTTTCCGTAAAAATGACGGAAACGGATGGGGCTTGGAAAATTCCTTACGGCGATAAGGAAAACGCGGATTTTGTGAAGGCGTTGTCGCTTGCGGAAATGCTTGATTTTATAAATTGATCATGATTGGCTTTATAGATTTGAAAGGAACGTAAACAAATGGAACAGAAGAAAAGAGTATTTACGGCAACGGAAGATGAATCCGTCGTCGTTGGCAGAAATCCCGTCATGGAGCTTTTGAAAAGCGACAGAGACGTAGAAAAATTATATATCCAGCGCGGAGAGAGAGAAGGCTCCGTAACGAAAATTTTCGCATTGGCGAAGAAGAAAAACATTGTGATCTCCGAGGTGGACAAGAAGAGACTGGACGAGCTTTCCTGCGGCAACGCGCATCAGGGCGTGGCGGCGATTGCTTCCGCCGTTACTTATAAGACCGTGGAGGAGATCGTTGCGATTGCGGAAGAGAAAAATGAAAAGCCTCTGATCGTCGTTTGCGACGGCGTGGAGGATCCTCATAATCTTGGCGCGATCATCCGTTGCGCAGACGGCGCAGGTGCGCACGGCGTCATCGTTTCCAAGAGACATTGCCCCGTGATCGGACAGACCGTTTTCAAATCCTCTGCAGGCGCGGCGGCTTACGTTCCGATCGCGAAGGTTTCCAATATTGCCTCTGCAGTGGACAAGCTGAAGGAGCTTGGCGTTTGGACTTACGCGGCGGAAGCCGACGGCGTTCACTACAGAAATGCGGATATGGGTGGCGCTTGCGCGATCGTTCTCGGCAGCGAAGGCGAAGGCGTTTCTCATCTCGTTCGCGAAAAATGCGATTTTACGGTTTCGATCCCCATGCGCGGACGTGTCAACTCTCTGAACGTTTCCACCGCGGCATCCGTTTTGCTTTTCGAAGCTGCGGAAAAGCAGGGAAGAAATTGAGCAGATCCCGACACAGAATATTTTCATTATAATATTGCAGGAGAATGAATTTTCATGATAAAGCATGAACATATGGAGAAAAACTCCACAGATATCAACAAGCGGACGACGGGCGGCTCTTCGGGCAATATGCTTCGCTACGATGCCAAGCGCATAGAGTCCGAAAAAAATACGATGAGAAAACTGGATGAGAAAAAAGAAGCGGATGCACGTCCCCGTGACACGATCCAGTTTGAAACGACGACGGAAATGTTTGCTTTCCAGCAAAAGAACAGACCGTTCCCGTCTGAGCATACGGGTATGCAGAATACGAAATCCACACCGAAAACGGACGTGGAGAAAAATATAGACGAGGCAGAGCGCTATATTAATTTTATCGCGACGCAGAAATCGATCAAGGCTGTTTCCGACTCCGAACAAAAATCGCAGAAACCTCTGCCTTCCACGACGGAGTTGAGCGCCTTTGAGCCCAAAATATCCTTTGATACGGAGGAAAGATCAAGCACCTCTCTGTATATTCCCAAAAACGGCGCCGCAGGATCGGCGTTGTCGGACGGCGACGCGACCCGCGCATATCGTATCGGCGCAGACGATGATGAGCCGACGAGAGCTTTCCGCGTCGGCAGTATCACCGAACAGACGCGCGCGTTCCCCGTCGGCGGTGGTATCACCGGTCAGACGAGCGTTTTCCACATGGGCTCTTCTTCCACGGGACAGACGAGAGCGTATCCTGCCGTCGGCAGTATCACCGAGCAGACAAGAGCGTACAGAGCGAACGGCGCGATCACCGAGCAAACGAAAGCATACGGAATCAATGCCGGAATGGGAACCCGTACGCAGACGATCGACGGTTTTTCCGAGCAGATGTCGGAATTTCAAGAAACCTCGGAAATCGAAAACGGTGATAAAAAGAAACGCAATGCTGATTCCGCAAAAAAGAAACGTCAGCCCAAGGAGCAGCCCGTTCATTTTGAATATACTTCTCCCATGCAGAATAAAAAGATCGTCGACGAGCTGAAAAGCACTTATCTTGGCGTGAAGATCCGACTCGGTTTTTCCGTCATTTTTGCGATCGCGCTTTTCCTTTTGGAAAATATTGCGCCGATCTGTAATCTTTTCCCGACGAGATTCAGCTACATCACGACCGACTCGGTCCTCGCGTTTTTATGTGCCGTTTTGGTTTTGCCGAGAATGATCGAAGCGTTCAAGTCTATTTTCAGATGGCAACCGTCGGTTGACAGCATGACACTCGTGGCATTTCTCTTTTCCATTGCGGCAACGACGGCATCGTTGATTTTTGAAAAGACGGACGGCGCGGTCAAGCTTTATAATTTCCCCTTTGCCGTATGCGTTCTTCTCGATCTGCTGTTCCTCTATTACAGAGGCAAGCGCGATCTTCATTCTTTCTCCGTTTTGTCCTCTGCGCATGATAAATGCGCAATCGTTTTGGGAGATTCCGAGGAAGGCTCTCTTTCGGAAGCGGAATATTTTCTGAATTCTGGAAAAACGGAAAATATCAAATTCGGCGCAATCAAGAACGTTGATTTTGTCGACGGGTATTTTGCTCACGCTTCGGAAACGCCGAATTCACATTCGCCGCTGAAGTTCTTCGTTCCTCTTTGCTTTGCGATCTCCGTCATTTTTCTCGGTTGCTCGCTTTGGATCATGAACCATTCCGTCGCAGAGAGCTTGGGCGTTGCGTACGCGACATTTATGATGTGCGCCCCGATCTCCGCGTTTCTTGCGTATTGCTATCCCTTGTATCTTGCCGCGCGCCGCGCACGTTCGTATCATTCCGCGATCCTTTGCGACAAAACGCCGGATACGTATCGTGACGCGTCCATGGTCGTTTTCCGCGATACAGAAGCCATTCCCGCAGGAAAAGCGAAGGTCAAGAGCATTCGTCTGTACGGCGATAAGAAGATCGATAACGCGATCTACTATGCGTCCAGCATATATTCCGCCATCGGCGGACCTTTGGAAGAGGTGTTCCGCAACGCTGCGTTGAATTCCGTCAGCTCCGAAAACGTGCAGATCCGTGAAATTTGCAACGAAGGCGTTTGCGCTATGGTCGAAAACAAGAATATCGTAATCGGCAGACCGGCTTATATGGAGGAGCAGTGCTTCGAGACCATGTATGAAGCGGGTGACGAAGAATACGAGGGCAAGACGAACAAGCGAATTTTTTATCTCGCCTGCGATCAGTTCATCATTGCGAAGTTCTATATTCAATATTCCGTCAGCGCAGATTTTCTCTATATGGCGAACCGCCTGCTTTCTGCCGGATTGAGCATCTCCGTACGTACGGCAGATCCTTGTCTCGATGACGGTATTTTCTACGAAAACAAGATTGATCCCGAGCAGAATGCGATCCGTATATCGAGAGCGTGTCTGGGAGATAAGGGCGAGGAGACCGTTGAAGCGCGTCGCGCGGGTATTGTTTCCGTCGGTGACGTGAAGGAGCTGATCAAGTCCTTCCTGCTTTGCAAAAAGCTGGAAAACGTCAGAAGAACCAATCTTGTTCTGAACGTTGTGGCTTCCGTGTTTGCGGTTGCAGTGATGTCTCTCGTGATCTTTACGGGAAATGCGCCCGAAATGAATTCTGTATACCCCGCATTGTATCATCTTTTCTGGATTTTGCCTACATATTTTGTATCAAAAGTATACTTGTAAAGCTTTCGTCCGCGTATTTTCACAATACGCGGACTTCATTTTTGTGTGATCCTACAATTTGAAGTAAAATACTTGACAATGAGTTGCACTTGTGCTATTATTTTAACATAATAAAATGAGGATCAAAGGAGATTCTATAATGAAAAAGATTTTGGCATTTCTCTTCGTTGTGATCATGGCAGTCAGCATGTTTGCTTCCTGCAATCAGAACGAAACCATCGTTGTCGGCTATACCGTTTATAAGCCGATGAACTATACGGACGATCAGGGTGAATTCGTTGGCTTTGATACTGATCTTGCAAAAGCCGTTTTCGAAAAGCTCGGTTACAAGGTTATCTTCAAGGAGATCGACTGGAACCAGAAGTATTTTGAGCTCGATTCCGGCACGATCGACTGCATTTGGAATGGCTTTACCGCGAATACCGCCGATTCCGACGGCATTGCAAGAAGCGAAAAGGTTGACTTTTCTTACAACTATATGCTCAACAAGCAGGTTGTTGTAACGACCGCGGACATTGCCGCTACCGTTACGGGCTTCGATTCCTTCTCCGGCAAGATCGGTGCGGTTGAAGAAGGCTCTGCAGGTGATACCTATCTGAAGAATCTGACCGGCGCCGCAAAGGCAAGCTGCGTTTCTCAGCTGGACGCGCTGAAGGAAGTATCCCTCGGCACCGCTGACTTCGTTATTCTCGACGAACAGCTCGCAGCTGCTTACGTAGGACAGGGTGACTATGCAAACCTTCAGATCGTAAGCTCTCTTTCCAGCGACCCCGAATATTATGCGATCGGCTTCAAGAAGGGCAGTGAGCTTACCGCAAAGGTAAACCAGGCTCTCGAGGAGCTTGCCGCTGACGGCACGATTGCAAACATTGCGGCAAAATACAATCTCGTGACCGCAATCACCGATTTCTCCAATCAGAAATAAGGGACGATGATCAGCCTTCCTCTCTTTGAGGGGAGGGCTGAAAGTTTGAAGAAGAAATCGTCACAGATGAAAGGACTTTTTTGAAAATGGATTTTTGGCAAATTACGCTTGAGCTGTTGGGTGGCTTCGGTCTGACCTGTCTGCTCTTTTTTCTGACCTTGCTGTTTGCGATCCCGCTCGGTCTCTTGCTTTCCTTCTGCAGCATGAGCAAGGCGAAGGCCGTAAAAAAGGCAAGCCGCATTTTTATCTGGATCATCCGAGGCATTCCGCTTATGCTTCTCGTCTGCATGATCTATTATCTCCCCGGACTTCTTGGTATGTCCATCAACATCTTCAACTCCATGGACCGTTATTTTACAGCGCTTGCAGGAAGCTCGGAGATGCTTCGTTACGGAAGCTTCTGCGCGGTTCTGATCGCGTTCGTCATCAACTATTCCTGCTACTTCTCGGAGATCTTCCGCGGCGGTATTGAAAGCATTCCGCAGGGACAGTATGAAGCGGGACAGGTTCTTGGTCTTACGCAGGGGCAGATCTTCAGAAGAATCGTTCTGAAACAGGTTGTGAAGCGTATCCTTCCCCCCATGTCCAACGAGATCATCACGCTCGTCAAGGATACCGCGCTTGCAAACGTTATCGCGATCCCCGAGATCATCAAGCGCGCCAAGGATATGGCGGCAACCGACGCGTTGACGTGGCCGCTCTTCTACACTGCCGTATTCTATCTTTTGTTTGTCGGTCTTGTGACGGTCCTTCTCGGCTACGCCGAAAAGAGACTCTCGTATTTCAAAGCGTAAGGAGGCGAAGAATATGTTTCTTGAAGTAAAAAATTTAACGAAAAGCTTTGACGATACTTCCGTTCTGAAGGGTATCAACTTTACGCTGGAAAAGGGACAGGTGCTTTCCTTGATCGGTTCTTCCGGTAGCGGAAAGACGACGCTTCTGCGCTGCATCAACGCACTGGAAACCGCAGACGGCGGTACGATCTCCGTTGACGGAAATAAAATTTTCGACGCGGCGCTTTTGCAGGGTAAGAGAAAAAATAAATTGAAAAACAAGTTGAATTTCGGCTTCGTTTTCCAGTCCTTTAATCTGTTTCCGCAGTACACGGCGCTTGAGAATATCACGCTGGCGCCCATTCTCCATATCAAGGATGAATGCAAGAAAAATAAAAAAAGCAAAGCGGAGCGCGATCGTTTGATCGCCGAAGCGCAGGAAAACGCCAAAATGCTTCTGGCGAAGGTCGGTCTTGCGGATAAGATGGATTCCTATCCGTGCCAGCTTTCGGGCGGTCAGCAGCAGCGCGTATCCATTGCGCGCGCGCTTGCTCTGAATCCCGACGTGCTCTGCTTCGACGAGCCGACCTCCGCTCTCGACCCCGAGATCACGGGCGAGGTTCTGAAGACCATTAAGGAGCTTGCCGCAGAGGATATGACGATGATCATCGTCACCCACGAAATGAATTTCGCGAGAGACGTTTCCGATAAGATCATCTTCATGGATAACGGCGTAATCGCGGAGGAGGGTACGCCGGAGAAGATCTTCGGTACGAGTGATAACGAACGCTTGCACTCCTTCCTCAGCTCGTTCTACGGCGCCGCTTGATCGGATGCAAGAACTGAAAATGAGAAAATTTGCGAGAATTCTCCTTTGGACAGCGCTTGTGATTTACGGTTGCGCGGTTTTCGGAATTTTGTTTCTTGGAGGCAGAAGCGACAGATTTCCTTACGACTCCGTTTGGGAATATATGAAATATTCCGTCCAGCTGATCCCGTTCAAAACGATTTTCGGGTATGTTGAGGAAGTTATCGACAATCACCAGATGCTGGGGCTTGCCGTTAAGAACGTGTTCGGTAATTTCATCCTCTTCTATCCGATGGGCGTTTTTCTTCCATGTCTTTTCAAAAAGGCAAGAACGGTGAAGAAAACCTTGTTGATCGCGCTTTGCACGATCCTCTTGGTAGAGGTCGTTCAGCTTACTTTCCGCTTGGGAATTTTTGATATCGACGACCTGATTCTGAATATTTCGGGTTGGATTCTCGGATATCTCACACTTTCGATTCCGATGATTCGAAAATGTATGACGAAAAATTACTTTTTGGAGGAATGACTATGGCTATCAGATTGAATGAGGACGCCGAGCTTGTGGCGCAGATCAAGGAAGGGCTCAAAAGAAAGGGCGGTTATTGCCCCTGCCGTTTGCAGAAAACGGAAGACAATAAATGCATCTGCAAGGAATTTCGTGAGCAGATCGCGGATCCCGATTTTGAGGGTTATTGTCATTGTCTTTTGTATTATAAGACCAAGGATTGACAGAATTCTTTCGTTGCGGCAAATTTTTTTGAATTTGCCGCAATTTTTTCGAAAAGGTATTGACAAACGAATTGCTTTGTGCTATAGTATTATAGTAAATAAAAAACAAACGCGGATTTAGCTCATTTGGTAGAGCGCAACCTTGCCAAGGTTGAGGTGGCGGGTTCGAGCCCCGTAATCCGCTCCAAACAAAATCCGCTTTCGAAAGAAGGCGGATTTTTGTTTGTATTATTCACTATTCAATATTCATCATTCATTATTCATTTACAGAAGCGGATTTTGAATGAATGATGAATAATGAAATCGCGGTGCTGATGAATAATGAATAATTTAAGAAATTGAATTGAAAGATAAGGACGGACGAATGAAACACTACAGGAAAAAAAGCAGTCCTTCCATGCAACAGGCGATATTCTTTTTGATCGTTGGCTTGTTGTTAGGAACGGTTTTTACGTTCGGAATGGCTCATTGGAATGAGGAGATTCCGAGAGAATCCTGCAAACGCGTTGAGACCGAATTTCTTGATTATCATGAAAACCGTAGTCGTCATAGTATAAGAGAGATCCTGATTGATTGCTCCAATGGTGAGAGGTACTCTATCGACGGTGTTTCGATCAATAAAGAACTGCGAAATGCAGTCAGGAATTTATCGGAGGGGGAAAGAATCCGTCTTTTGATCCATCCGAACAGTGATACGATCCTTGAGTTTTCCTGCGGTGACGGATTGATATTGGAGTTCAAGGATACGATAAAGAAGCTCGGACAAGAAAAAAACGGCTTCGGTATTTTGGGAGGCTTCATGTATTTCCTTGCTCTTGTCGGACTGTATCATATTGCCGCACAGACGATATTCAAAAAGAAAAAACGATGAAAAAGGAAGGGAGAGGTCTCTTCCTTTTTTGATGTGGGAGAAAGCCTGCTTGACAAAACCTGCCCTAACATGATATAATGTGCGCAAACGAATCATTTTTGAAAGGATGGATTCTTTTTATGCGAAACGAATACATAATCAGCGATTTTTCTTCGGCGGTAATGGAGAAGGAGAGACTTTCTTCCTATTCTTGCGCCGATCGTTGGGAGACGGTTCCTTACGAGACGGCAGAGATCAGCGGCTCGCTTCTCGTTGCTTCGGAGATGAGTGAACCCGATTCCGTGACCGTTGAGCCTGCTCTGGATGGATGGTATAAGATCTATGCTTGTATGACGGAGATCACTGCGAGCAATCATATCGATCTGCGATTGACGGACGACGAATTTCCGACCACGGCGATCCCGGGCAGATTGAACCGCTATGCAATGTGGACGCCCTCGGAAAATGCGGAGGAGGCGTTGTGGAAGTGCGCAGACATGACGGGACAAAAGGTCGAGATCTCCAAGGTGAAAAACGGCGTGCCCCATACGGCGAACCTCTTCTGGCTTCGCTTCGTTCCCATGAGCGACTGTGAGGTGGAGGAATATCTCGCGGTAAAGAACGACCGTTCCCGCAAGACGATGTTTGCGCATATGGACGGCGATTTTCACGGAAACGACAACGCGACGACCCCTCGCGGTTATTGCAAGGCGCTGTATGCGATGAAGGACAGCGACGTCGGCGTGGTCAGCATGGAGGTCATGAATGACCTTGTCGACTACAGTCAATTTGACGTGCCTTACGCGCCGAGAACGGTTTTCACGATCCGCAGAATGGAGTATATGCGCCATCTCTCCGAGCATCGCGAGGAGGTCTATCCCGCGCAGATCGCTTACGCCCACGAAAACGGAATGAAGCTGTTTGCGGGACATCGTATGCAGCTGTCGAACTTTGCATTTCCGTTGGAGCAACCGATCTTTGCCATTCCCTTCGTGAATGAGCATCCCGAGCTTCGTTGTATGGCGCGTGACGGTCGCACTGTGGATTTCCTCTCTTACGGCTACGAGGCAGTGCAGGATTTTATGATCGGAAACATTCTGGAATCCGCAAGATACGGCTTCGACGGCGTGCATCTGATTTTCGACAGAGGTCAGCATTTGCTCTTCGAAGCGCCGGTGAAAACGCGCTATGATAAAAAATACGGCGCGGATGAGGATTTCTATCGCTTGCCCTTGACCGACGCGCGTCTGATCGCGGTCAAAAGTGAGATCTTGGCAGAATTTCTCGCAAAGCTCCGCCGCGCGTTGACGGATTACGCAGCTTCGAAAGGCAATCGCCCCATGCAGATCTATATGACGACGTATTTCTCACACGAAGACGCTCTGCAGGACGGATTCGATATGGAGCTTTTTGCGCGTGAGGGCTTGATCGACGGCTTCATTCAGGCAAAAATGTGCGTGTGGGAAGAAATCGGCGACGTAATGGCGGAGGACGGAAAGATCGATCTTGCGAAATATATGGAAAAGGCGAAAACGAAATATATGATTCGCCGCGATCACAGCAGCAATCTGGAACGATTGGTTGCAGGCGCGGCAAAATACCGTGAGATTGCGGATCGCTTCGGAATTGACTTTTATACAGAGATCCAATGGGAGACCCATCAGCCTGCCGAAGCCTACGTGAAGGGTGCGAAGAAGGTTTATGAAGCGGGCGCTTCCCGTATTGCTCTGTGGGACTGCTATCCGTGCCGCGTACAGATCCTCGGCGAGTGGGCGGCGACCTCCCGACTCGGAAAAGCCGAGGAGGTTCAAATGAAGACGGACGATATGCAGGCGTATCACAAGGTTATCAAAATTCTGTCCTATAACGGCAAGGATATGCGTTATTATAATCCCAGCTGGAGAGGATAAAAAGAGAAACGCGGCAAATCTCGGTTCTCATCAGAAATATAAAACCCCGACAAACTTGTCGGGGTTTATGATTTTTAAATATCCCACTTTTCAATGAAGTCGATGAGGGGTGTGGGGTCCTCAAGTCCGTGCGGATGGTGTCCGCAGTCTTCCTTGCCGTGAACGGAGAGGGGAATGCCTGCCTCTTTATACGCCTTTTCGAGAACGTAGCCGTTTTCGGGATAGGGAACGACGTTGTCGCTGTCGCCGTAGACCATGACGACGGGAATCTTTTCACGGATGAGTGTCGGGATCTTGTCGATGGGATGTCCGCGGAAGCAGATCAGTTCGCTTTTCGTCATGCCGAGCGCGTCCAGAACCTCTTTGTACTGCGCGGGACCTCTGTCAACGAAGCAATCGCCCATGCCGAACGGCCAGCTGAGAAAATTCATGACGGGCGCATCGAGATACAGTGCGCTGACGAGATCGGGATATTTCGCCGCGAAATTGACTGCTTGCAGACCTCCGCAGCTCATGCCGACGGGAACGCATTTTTCGGAGAGCCCGTACGTTTTATGCAGGAATTCGGCAAATCTCGCCTTGGCATCGGTGTCGATATCCGTGCCGATGCGGTTGACGTTCTTCAGATAAGCGAGGTGATATCCCTTGCGAAGAAGTTTGATCTCCACCGCAGGGAACGCGCCGAAATATTCGGTCTTCAGCATCCAACGGGTATTCGCCGTTCCTTCGGGCGGAAAAACGAGGGTGGCGTATCTTCCTTCGAATTCAAATTCGATTTGACGGAATTCATTTCTCCAGATGGTTTCTGTCATGGCGGTAAGTCCTTTCCGATAAAATCATTTACTGTTTGTATTATAGCGGATATCGGAGAAAAAGTCAAGCGCCGTCATATTTGTAAAATTTTTGAAAGATATTTCTTTATTTGGATAAATGTATTTGACAATGCAGGGTTTATATGCTAAAATAATCTATGTAAAATCTATGATTCCGATCAACAGAGGAGGATTTGAAAATGGAATATTTCGCAAATATTGGAAAGATCAAATATGAAGGCGCGCAGTCCCAGAACCCGCTTTCTTTTAAATTTTACAATCCCGATGAAGTGATCGCCGGCAAGACTATGCGCGAACAGCTTCGCTTTGCTATGTCCTATTGGCACACAATGTGCGCTGAGGGCACTGATATGTTCGGCGTTGGCACTATCGCTAAGAACTA
>JAZRLQ010000071.1:0-8512 GCA_045646925.1 Eubacteriales bacterium | reverse complement strand
ATCGCCCGTTATCGTTTCGTATGTTCTTGCGGGCGATTCGTGAATCGCCCCTACGGTAAACATCCTTATGAGAATGAGCGTAATGCCCGCTTTTTATTTTTCAATAGATGAATACGCCGAAGCCCCATCCCACCTTGCCGCCGTTTTTCAGATGGTCCACGTAGGCGCGGCGCATGGTCGTATCTGCGGGTAATTTTTTTGGATCCTTTTCATCCGTATCAAAGAGCCGCCACAGATCGCCTTTGCTGTGGCTGACACCCGATCTGATGATATCGAAGCGCTTCATGAAACGGTAGACATTGGATTCATGAGAAAGAATGGATTCATGCTCGGGATAAAGAAGCCACGAATGACAGACGAATGCGCAGTGCTTGCCGATCTCGTTGGCGAAGAATGCCTTTGCATAGGCAAACGCCTCGTCGCAGCTTTTCTCATCAAGCGGTTTCAGACTTCTCGGAATATGTACGTCGATAACCTTGGATTGCGGTGTGAGCTTCACACCGTTTTTTTCATATTCGTGTCCGAAATCAATGATCTGAAATTGCAATCTGCCGAGCGCAAATCTCGTCATGTCAAAGAATTTGAAGAACCATTCCGCAACGAAAGAGCCGACGATCCCCTTGACGAGCTTGCACTCCTCATTTTTATATTTCAGATCGAGAACGGTGTCCCAATAAATTCGATTGTTCACGCCGCGTTTTTCGTATTCTTCGCGCAGATATTTGGTTAGACAGAGGAAGATCAGAAGCTCCGCCGTATACGGATGTATGCCGAGAAGCGCACCCGACTCGTCGGCAAGGGAAATGATTTTTTTGAAATCGCAGTTTATATTTTTTCGATAGATGCCGATCGCTTGTTCCCAAAGCTCTGCGCTTTTTGCATGAGAGGCGATCTTTTCATAGGTGTCGGTCAGAAAAATTCGATCCTCGGGAGAATAATCGCAGGTGTTCAAGAATTCAAAAAGATAGGTTTTCATGGATTTGCCTCCGCTATACAAGAGTTGGTGTTTGATTGTATTATATCAATTCTTTCGGCTTCCATCAAGAGTTTTGTGCTATAAAATCTTTGAATTTGTGTGTGCGGCGTAATTTTTCTGCGAGATTTTCACGATTCACTCAAAAAATATAGACTTTTGCCGTGTTTTATGTTATAATATGATCAAAATTTAAAATATCATAAAGGAGTCAATCGTTTATGGAACGAATCGTAATGAATCTTGATTATGAATGGCGTTTCCACAGAGGAGACATCAATATGGAAGCGACAAACAGTCATGCGGATTCCTATAGCCGTTGCAAAGCGGGCGCCGTCACGGGACCTGCGGGAAAGATATGGAATGACGCCGACTGGCGCTCCGTGGATCTTCCGCACGACTATTACGCAGAGAGCGATTTTAACGAAAACAATTTGCTTTCTCATGGATATCGCACCCGTTGCAACGCATGGTACAGAAAATCCTTTTTGCTCGACGAGTCGTTGGAGGGCAGAGAGCTTTTCATCTGCTTTGAGGGTACGGCTGTCAATGCGGAATTTTATTTCAACGGCTCCTTGATGGAGCGATCCTTCAGCGCATATACCGAGACCTTCTTCAATATCACAGACCGCGCGTATTTTGACGGCAGACCGAATATCCTTTCCGTTTATATCAAAGGCTTTGAAACGGAAGGTTGGTGGTACGAGGGCGCGGGTATTTACCGCCACGTTCGTTTGTATGCGAAGAATCCGATGCATATTGCGCACAACGGTATTTTCGGCAAGCCCGTTCTGAAAAAGGGAACGAAGAACAGTTGGACGGTCGAAGTGGAAACCACGCTTGAGAACAGTGCTTATACAGAGGACAACGCTTCCGTGAAAGCTTCGATCCTTGACGGAGAGAACTTGATTGCGGAGCAGATCCTCGAAAATATTTCCGTCGCGGGAGACGCGCAGAAGGCGATTTTGCAGAAGCTCTCCGTATCTCGTCCCGAACGTTGGGACGTGGACAATCCCAAGCTTTACGATCTCGTCGTCGAGGTTATGAAGAACGGCGAATGCGTTGACAGAGAAAAGACGAGAATCGGCTTCAGAACATTTCATATCGACGCGGAAAAGGGCTTCTTCCTCAACGGAAGACCGCTTAAGATCATGGGCACCTGCAACCATCAGGACCATGCGGGCGTTGGCGTCGGCGTGCCGGATTCCGTTCAGTATTATCGAATCAAACGTCTCAAGGAGATGGGAACGAACGCCTACCGTTGCGCGCACAATCTTCCTGCAAAAGAGATCCTTGACGCGTGTGACGAGATCGGCATGATCGTTATGGACGAAAACCGCCGATTTGAATCTCGTACGGAGGTTTTGGAATACCTCGATATCATGGTCAAGCGCGACCGTAACCATCCCTCGATCCTCTTCTGGTCGCTCTTTAACGAAGAGCCCTTGCAGAATACGGAAGAGGGCGCGAAGATCTTCCGCCGCATGAAGAGTCGCGTGCTGAAGCTGGACGATTCCCGTTTGCTGATCGGCGCGATGAACGGTTCCTCCATGGAGGGAGCGGGTCTCGAAATGGATATGGTTGGTATCAACTATAGCTTGAAGGCTGTCGACAAGCTTCACGAGCTTCATCCCGAGCTTCCCGTTATCGGCTCGGAAAACAATAGCGCCGTTTCGACGAGAGGCTGCTACGCTACCGATATGGAAGGCGCGCAGGTGCTGAACAATTACGACGAAGAGACGGTCAAGTGGGGACAGCTCGTCAGAGAAACCTGGGATTTCACCAGAAAACGCGATTATTTTGCAGGAATTTTCATCTGGACGGGATTTGACTACAGAGGCGAACCCACACCGTTTACATGGCCTTCCGTGTCCTCGCAGTTCGGTATTATGGATACCTGCGGATTCGCGAAGGATTCCTTCTATTTTAATCAGGCTTGCTTTACGGAAAAGCCGATGGTTCATATTCTTCCTCATTGGACACACAAAAAGGGCGATACCGTTCGTGTGATGGCGGTCAGCAACTGTGAAGAGGTCGAGCTTTTCCTCAACGGAAAGTCGCTTGGCAGAAAGCCCTCTGACGTTTGCGAGACTGCGGAATGGCAGGTGGAATACGCCCCCGGAAGAATCAGCGCAAAGGCTTACAGAAAGGGCAAATGTGTGGCAAAGGATGAACAGCGCACTGCAGGAAAGCCTTATGCGATCCGTCTCATGCCCGAAACCGATTCGATCATGAATGACGGCGCGGATACGGCGATCGTAAACGTTGCCGTTGTTGATAAAAAGGGAACTGTCGTTCCGTATGCAGACAATCTGATCCGCTTTGAGATCGAGGGCGACGGCTATATCCGCGGCGTTGGCAACGGTGATCCGAACAGTCACGAGCTCGATAACGTTCCTTACCGCAAGGCGTTTTGCGGATTGTGTCAGGCTCTCGTTACCTCGAAGCTTGGCGCGAAGAGCTTGAAAATCCGCGCTATGAGCGATGGATTGGAGACGGCTTCCTTTGATTTCGAGGTCAAGGACGTTCCTGCTCCTATTTGTCCGAAAAATATCACGAACTATATTCTTGATGGCTTCACTATGTCCGAGGTTACGGAAGAGAAGCCCGATGCAACCGCCGAAATTGCGGATAACGACATGAACTCCTTTACTCCCATCCGATTCGTGAAGGACGTTTTTCAGAGCGATTTCCGAAACGGCTGGCGTATTTACCGCACGAAGCCCAAGGCGATCAAGGACGGTGAGTACAGACTCGATTTCTTGCGCGCGCGCTTTGTATACGGCGAGATCTACGTGAACGGCATTCTCGTTGACAAGATCGAAGAGCCCGTACGAGGCGGCTACGTTTCCGACCCCTTTACCGTAAAGGCAGGCGAAACGCTTGACATTCGTATCCTTCTCAACGTTCAGAACGAAAGATTCCCTGCGGCAGGTATTTCCGGACGCGTGGAAATGAAAGAGACCAAATAAATGAAAAATCGGCAGAGAAATGATCTCTGCCGATTTTTTATATGGGATTTAATCTTTTTTTGTTTGCGATATGACGTATACGATCTCATACGATAATTCCTGATCCAAAGAGTATCCGTTGGTGAAATCAAATAAATGATATTCAAAGCTGAGATTGCCTTGAACTACGCAGGAGTTGTTGGAATAGATCGTTTTATCGTAAAGCTTAATGCCTGCGGGATAGTCGTTTCCTTCGGCGGGAATATCAAATTCCTCTGCGACCTCTTCACCTGCGGCATACTTCAATTGATATTTTATGGTTTCTCCGGCTTTCAGAGTCACCGACGCAGTCTCTTCACTGCAAACGTATCCGATGGTTGACGGACATAGAGAGTACGTTCCGTGAGAAGTTGAATACATGGACAGATTGAGCGAAACGCGGTGATTGTGAGACGGATCCGCATTGAGACATTCTTTCGGTACGGATTGGTAAATGGTTTTCGTGGATTTGTTGGTGACTTCGACGTCGATGACGATGTATTCGTTGCTTTTGACGTAGAATTCTTTGCCCAGACTTTGACTTTGGTAACCCGAAATTGTGATTTTCACGGAAACACCGTGAGCGTTTCCGCGCGTAATGACATATAAGGCTTTTGTCTCGTCATCCGGAGAAACGAAGGCGTCGGGGGCGGGCGTTTCGTTCTGACTCGGCTTTATGATCACGGTCAGATCGGAAAACTCCGTTTGCATCTCTTTTCCGGAAGAGCCGGTAGGCTCATTGCTTTCCGAGGATTCAGATGGAGAGAGAATGATCTCCGAAGAAAGCACAGTTTCAAACGTATTTTCGTAGGAATCGGTTTGTTGAGGTTTCTTCTCATTTTGAAATGCGCTCAACATTCCTATCCATGCGACACAGATGGTGACGAACGCGGCGAGCGCCGCAGTGGATAGAAGCTTTGGATAAATATGATCTCGAAAGATTTCTTTGGCTGATTTTTTTGTGATAAGCTTTTGAATTCTGCGGTCAAGCGCCTCGCTTGGCTCCGCGCCGTTATCGTCTGCGCACAGAAATTCCTCTGTCTCCGTATCCTCGACGTCATCGATTGCCTCTTCTATCAATCGGTCAAGCTCGTCCATGGATTCAAAGAAATCCGTTTTTTCGTATTTCATCAAGCTCGTCTCCTCTTTCTTGCAATAATATTTTTTTGGCTCGGTGCAACCGTACACGGACAGTGTTTTCCGAAATTTTCAGAATATCCGCGATTTCCCGAATGTTCATTTTGTATCGGAACTGCAGGATCAGAACGTCCTTATAGATGTCGTCCAATTCCGAGATCATTTGCGCGAGCTGCTTTTTTGTTTCCTCTCTTACCGTGATAACGGCCGGCGTTCGATTCAGATCGGACGAGATTTTCATTTCTCGGAGAAGCTCGTTTTCATATTCACAGTCTAACGGAAGCTTGCTTTCGTTGGATTGCCGTTTCTTGTTTTTTTGATAGATATTGATAGCGGTATTGCGGGTACAGACCGCTATCAATTTTCCGATTTCATTCGGAGAAACGGCTCTGAACGTTTCCAAATGCGTAATAACCGTTTTGATCACATCGTGTACGCAGTCCTCGGCATCTTCCCGCTTATTCAATATTTTGAATGCCGAAGCATATATTTTTTTCCGATATGCAAGATAGAGATTCTCGACGAAATCTCTTCTTTCGTCATCGGGAAGTGTCAAAACAATCGGTAACATAAAAACTCTCTTCCAATCTAATATTAGTCTTCCGTTTTCAATAAGTCAATGATAGCATTTTATACCTTTGAAATCAAGAGCTTGGTTTGTCGGAGATATAAACTGCTTCAAAGGCAAGAGAAGCAGAAACAGTGAAATCATAGATGCCCGCATTGATTAGCATATATGATTTTGAATAATCGAAGAAAACGGTGCCCTCGAAAATACAAGAGCCGTTGCTATAGAGCTCGGGACCGTAAAGCATGATTCCCGAAGGATATGCTTTTCCGTCTGCAGGCAGATCAAAATCCTCGGAAACCGTTTCGCCAACCGCAAGCTTCAATTGCCATGTGCGGCTTTCGCCGGGCAGGAGAAGGCGAATATTGTCCGCTCTTTCTTTGATAAAACCCGATGAAGAGGAATGGATATGATATTCACCGCATGAAAGGTCGAAGCCGATCTCGTGATTATGGGGAACCAAATCTTCGTTACAGTACGTCGGCAAAAAGTAATGGATGGTATGCGCGGAGTTATTCGTGACCGTAACATCCACGAGGAAATATTCGTTATTTTTGATATAAAAAGATTTGTTCAAGGATTCGCTTGCGTAGCCGTACATCGTGATCTGTAGACTTACGCCGTCATTGTTGCTAGCGGCGGTGGTATAAAAGGAACGTTTTTCGTCGGAAGGGACTTGAAAGTCGTTCGTTTCTGTGTGCGGAGGATTTTCCGTTTGCGTTGTCATTTGACCGTTCGTATTTGCATTGCAAGAGCAAAGAAGAATTGACACGCATATAAAGAGCGTCAGCAGCAATAAAAGTTTTTTCATAGGTAACTCCTTTATGGTTCGTAATTTTTGAAGGCCTTCTGTTATCCTATAACAAAAAAGTTGCAGAAAAGTTACAGGGTTTTCGAAAATTTCCGGAAAAATCAAAAAAATTTTTGCCGTGCGATCTACTTTGAAAAAGGAGAAAACGGATTTTGAAAAAATTCTTGATTTACGACGAGAAGTGTGCTATACTGATTTCAAAGCAAATTTTTGTGAATTTGGAACGACTTTAATTCTGTTACATATAATAAAGGAGGACATTATGAACAAAAAAATTTTGAAATTACTCGAAAATAATGCGCGCATGAGCAATGAGGATATTGCTGCTGTCACGGGGCTTGACGAGCGTGAGGTGGCGGCGACCATTGCCGAAATGGAGTCCAAGGGAGTTATTCGAGGCTACAAGGGGATCATCGATCCCGAAAAGACCGAGGATCCCTCCGTCAGTGCTATTATTGAGTTAAAGGTTATTCCGAAAGCGGGACTTGGCTTTGAGGCGATCGCTTCTCATATCGCGCAGTATCCGAACGTGGAATCCGTATTTTTGATGTCGGGCGCTTGTGATCTTTGCGTGATCGTCAAATGTAAGAGCTTCCATGACGTGTCTTCCTTCGTGGCAAAGGAGCTTGCTGTGATCGATGGTGTGACCTCCACGGCAACGCAATTCATCATGCGTCGTTACAAGGATTTCGGCGTGGAATTGATATCCGAAGATGAGGACGGAAGGGGCAATGTTTCCTTATGATCAATTACAAAAAAATTCTTTCTTCCACGGTGCAGGAGATCAAGCCGTCGGGGATTCGAAAATTTTTCGATATTGCCAACACCATGGAGGACGTTATTTCTCTCGGTGTGGGTGAGCCTGACTTCCGCACGCCGTGGCAGGTGCGTTCGGCGGGAATACATTCGCTTGAGCAATCCAACACAAGATACACATCCAATAAGGGATTGGAATCTCTGCGCGAAGAGATCGCATTGTATACGGAGAGAAAATACGGCGTTTCCTACGAGCCCATGAGTGAGATCCTCGTGACCGTCGGCGGTAGCGAAGCCATCGACATGACGATCCGCGCCATTACCGATCCGGGTGACGAGATCATCATTCCGCAACCGTCCTACGTTTGTTACGAGCCGATTACGAAATTGTCCGGCGGTGTCCCCGTTATTATCAACACGAAGGCGGAAAACGATTTTAAGATCACGCCTGAGGAGCTGAAGGCGGCGATCAGCGAGAAGACGAAGGCGATCATTCTTCCGTATCCATGCAATCCGACGGGTGCGATCATGGAGAGGGAAGACCTCGAAAAGCTCGCGGAGGTGTTAAACGGCACGGACATCATCGTGATTTCGGACGAGATCTATGCGGAGCTGACTTTTGACGGCATCCGCCACACCTCTGTTGCTTCCATTCCGGGTATGAGAGAGCGAACGATTCTCATCAACGGCTTTTCCAAGGCGTTTTCCATGACGGGATGGCGACTCGGTTATGCGTGCGGTCCCGAACCGCTTTTGAACGAGATCACGAAGATCCACCAATACGCCATTATGTGCGCGCCGACCGTATCGCAATATGCGGCGATCGAGGCGCTCCGTTCCTGTGATGACGTCGTACGCGATATGGTGGAGGAATACGATATGCGACGCAAACTGATCGTCAAGGGCTTCAACAAGTTGGGCTTGACCTGCCGTGAGCCAAAGGGCGCATTCTATGCGTTTCCGTGTATCAAATCCACGGGACTTACTTCCGAGGAATTTTGTGAAAGACTTTTGTACTCGAAAAAGGTTGCCGTCGTTCCCGGCACGGCGTTCGGTGATTCGGGTGAGGGTTTTATCCGTGCGTCTTATTGTTATTCGCTTTTACATATCGAAAGAGCGCTCCATCTGATTGGAGAGTTTCTGGAAGAACTGAAGAGCGAGAATTGAATGTGAGATAACGAAAACCCCTTTTGTCTGTTTGTTGAGCCCCAATTTGTACGGACAGCACAAAAACACCCCTATGGCAGACAATATTAAAATTTAAGCAACATACTGAC
>JAZRLQ010000070.1:0-13212 GCA_045646925.1 Eubacteriales bacterium | reverse complement strand
ATTTTCTTTTTGTCAGAGAAGTTTTTTGATGATCTTGGCAAACGCCTCTGCCATATAGTGATAGCCGAGGTCGTTGGGATGACAGCCGTCGGAGGGGCAGGCGCCGCGGATATCGGAAGGATAAAAGTCGGTAAAGCCGTTGACGAAGTATACGTTTTCATCGCCCTCAGCTTTTGCGCGCAGATAGGTGTTTTCGATGATACGCATACGCTTTTCGTTGATTTCGGGGTCGGAATGGTCGTTTACGAGATCCCAATCGGGCTTGGAGGCCATGATGATGGGCGTCAGTGGCTGTTTTGCGCGGAAGCGCTTGTAGCCTGCGTAATGCGTTTTTTCCAAATGCTCCGCGTTCGGTGCGTTGTGATCGTAGTCGTATACGAAAACGCTCATCTTTTGATCCGCGATGAAATCAAGGATCGCGGGCTCGCCGAGCGCGCCGCCGCCGAAGCCGAGGTTAAATACGTTCGTGTCGAGCATACGGGAGATCTGCGAAGGGTAATTCATGCCCGGTCTGCCTGCGCCGATGCCGTGAACGATGGAGGAACCGTAGAAAACGACGGGCGTTTCGTACGTATAGCTGCCGCCCTCTTCAAGCGCAGAGCCTTCGCGCAGACCGACGTAGAAATTCTCGACGGAGGAGTTGATCGGGAAATAGAGGATCACGTCCTTCATGACGGGCTTGTCCTTCAATCTGCATTCCACGTAATTTTTGCCCTCTCCCTGCGAGGGGATGAAGGAACCCTTATAGATATGCTTTCCGTCTTCGACGAAATACATTTCGAAGCTCGACGTAGCGAGCACGGGCATCGAACCCGCGCGTTCTTCATTAGAAAGATCGGCGTGAATGACGATGATATCGGAATCCGTGCGGAAGCGGACGCGCGCGCTCGGTCCCATCGTGTGCAGACGGGTGACGGTTTCGCTCGTCGCTTTTGCGACCTCTTCGGGAACGCGGCGGAACGGCTCGTGGAAGCCGTACAACTTAAAACCCGGAATCGTGCGGACATCGAGGTAAACGGGGGAACGCATGGTCGTGTCCGAAAGGACGGTTCCCATTTCTCTTGTGATCTTCATGGCTTTCCGTTCCTTTCTTACATCTTGCCCTGATCGACGCTATTTTCGATCAGCTTGACGATGATATCGGTGATCTTTTCCATCGCTTCGACGGAAACGAATTCGAAACGGGAGTGGAAGTTTTCGCCGCCCGTGCAGATATTGGGGCAGGGGAGTCCCATGAAGGAGAGTCTCGCGCCGTCCGTGCCGCCGCGGATCGGAACGACGTCGGGCGTAACGCCAACGTCCGTCATTGCTTTCTTCGCGCGGTCGATGATGTACATATGAGGCTCGATCTTTTCCTTCATATTATAATAAGAATCGGAGAGATCCATGACGGCGGTGCCTGTGCCGTAGATGGCGTTGATCGTTTCGCAAGCCTTGACGAAGCCCGCTTTCTTCTCTTCGAATTTCACTCTGTCGTGATCGCGGATGATGTAATCCAGACGGGCGTATTCAATGCCGCCGGTCATTCCTGCGAGGTGATGGAAGCCTTCGTAGCCTTCCGTTTTCGAGGGGATCTCGTCCGCGGGGAGAAGCGCGTTGAATTCGCAAGCGATGAGCGCCGCGTTTTTCATCTTATCCTTTGCGGAGCCGGGGTGAATGGAAACGCCGTGGAACTCAATGTGAGCGCCTGCCGCGTTGAAGTTTTCGTATTCAAGCTCGCCGAGAGCGCCGCCGTCGATCGTATACGCGTAATCCGCGCCGAAGCCTTCTACGTTGAAGTGATCTGCGCCTCTTCCGATTTCTTCATCGGGTGTGAAGGCAACGCAGATCTTGCCGTGAGGAATCTTGCTCGCGATGATCTTTTCGAGCGCAGTCATAATTTCCGCAATGCCCGCCTTGTCATCCGCGCCGATCAGCGTCGTTCCGTCGGAAACGATCAGATGCTGACCTTCGTATTTCGTAAGATAAGGATAATCGGAAACGGTCATATAGATATTTTCTTTTTCATTCAGCGGGATATCGCCGCCGTTGTACGCAACGACGGAAGCCTTGATATCGGTATCGGATGCTTCGCTCGACGTATCCATATGCGCGATCAGACCGATGGTGTTGACCTCTTTATCAGTGTTTGCGGGGAGCGTTGCGTAAACGTAGCCGAAGCCGTCAACGTATGCGTCGGTAAGTCCCAGAGCGAGAAGCTCATCCTTCAACGCGCCCGCGAGAACGAGCTGCTTTGCGGAGCTGGGAACTGTCGCGCTGTCGCTGTCGGACATCGTGGGATACGCGACGTAATTTAAAAATCTTTCGTATGCTTTCATAAGGGGTTCTCCTTGTGATTTTATTCTTTACTACTTTATCATACATCAAAAGGAAGGTAAAATCAAGATTATCCTTGATTTTTTGGGACTTCTGTGGTAAAATAATCATATATTTACATACGGAAAGGAATTTTCTGATGGCTAACAAGTATTTCATGTGCAAAACGGATAAAGAGCCGCAAACGTACCGTTGCGGCGAGACCGTGAACTTTCATATTTATTACAGAGACGAGGGCGTGACCGTCCCCGCTCACGCGTTCAAATGGCTGGTTGCAGGCGATTTCGGCTTGAAGGAGGAGGGTGTTTCCGACGGCAAGACGGGCGAGCTTCATCTTTCCGCGAAATTGGACAAGCCCGGCTTCATTTACGTCAACGTGAAGGCGATCGACGAAAACGGCGAGCCTGCCGCGGAATCCGACACCTTCTTCGGCGGCGCGGGCGTTGAGATCGAAAAAATCACCACCTCCATGACGGAGCCCGAGGGCTACCGCGAATTCTGGGAGGTGTGCAGAAAAGAGCTTCATTGCGTGGATCCCACGCCGATCGAAATGACGAAGCTTCCCGCAGATCCGCTTCATCCGAACCACGATACCTATGATATCCGTATCGCTTGCGCAGGCGGGATTCCCGTTTCGGGCATTCTGACGATTCCGCGCGCGGAAGGAAAATATCCCGCGAAGGTCGTTTATCAGGGCTACGGCGTCAAGAGCGCCTGGTACACCTATTCCGACACGGCAATGATCCTTTGTATCAATGCGCACGGTATCAAAAACGGTGAACCGCAATCCTACTATGACGAGCTGACGAAGGGCAGACTTGCGGGATACGGCTTCGATCCCGATCAGAACAAGAATCCGCACACCTGCTACTTCAAATATATGATGATCCGCGCAGGTCAGGCGCTCCGCTATATGATGACGAGACCCGAATGGGACGGCGTGAACCTCAGCGCAAGAGGCGGAAGTCAGGGCGGCGTGCAGTCGCTCCACGCAGCGTTCCTCGTTCCCGAGGTCAATCTGATTGATATCTGGGTTCCGTGGCTCTGCGACATCAACGCGGCAAAGATCGGCAGACTTTGCGGTTGGGGCGATTTCTCCGGCAGCGCGATCCGCTATTTCGACACGACCTTGCGTGCGAAATACATTCATCAGAAGACGGTCATTCTGGCGGGACTCGGTGACTATACCTCTCCCCCCGCGGGCATCGTTTCGCTTCTCCATAATCTGCAGGGTGAACGTACGCTCTATTTCGTGCAGGGCAGAGAGCATATCTATGCTTCTCCCGAAGCGGAAACCTTTGAAGTGAAGGAATAAGTGGACAATGTCCACCGATGTTGCTTGCCTATCGTATTTTGCTGTATCCGACGAGTATAAAACGGCGAGATTTTTTGCGTTTATTTGATCTGTACGTCGAAGGTGTCGCCGCATTTTGGGCAATCGCATATATGCTCCCCCTTTACGCGAGGCAGGCGGATCTGCGCCTTGCAATGAGGGCATTCGCGGTAGACGTGCGTCTTTCTGTATTTCCATTTGTTTTTATGCAGAAGGAGCTTTCGTTTCGTCCGGCTCACAAGAAGCAGATATTGGCGGTTTTCCTTCGCGCGCTTGTCGGTTTTTCGGGAAAACATACGGTAAAACATGAAAATACAGACCGCAGTCGAAATGCCGTTTAGCGTTATGCGGACGGGATCGTTTTTCACAAATACCGTAAGTACCGCAAGAACGAGATAAACGGCGAGCAATGCGCGCGAAAGCGCGTCCGCGCCGTATCTGCCCCGTAAAAAAGCACTTAGCCTTTGTTTCATAACATTCATCCTTTCATATGAAGCATTTGCTTCTATTATAGAAAGGATTGTCGGGAAAATATGCGCGAAAAAAGAAAAATCCGCTGAATTTCAGCGGATTTTTTAATCGGATCAAAGCAATACGATGCCGTGTTCCTTGCACGCGCGGCGCGTTTCTTCGTCCCAGATGGAAACCTGAACCTCGCCGATGTGCGCTTTTCCGAGAAGGAGCATGGAGAGACGGGACTGACCGATACCGCCACCCATCGTGAGCGGAAGCTCTCCCGCGAGAAGCGCTTTGTGGAAGGGGAAGCGTCTTCTGTCGTCCGCGCCTGCGAGACGGAGCTGCTCGTCGAGCGCTTTTTCGTCAACGCGGATGCCCATGGAGGAAATCTCGAACGCGCAACCGAGAACGTCGTTCCAGAACATGATGTCGCCGTTGAGCGTCCAGTCGTCGTAGTCGGGTGCTCTGCCGTCGTGGGGCTTGCCGGATTTCAGCTTGCCGCCGATCTGCATGATGAATGCGGTCTTATGCTCGCGGAGATATGCGTTTTCGCGTTCCTTGCCCGTCATGTCGGGATACATATCCTCGAGCTCCTGCGTGGTGACGAAGCTGACCTCGCGCTTGATATCGACGGTGATCTGCGGATAGCGGACCTTCAGCATATCAAGAGTGTCGCAGATCGCGCCGACTTCACCCTTGACGGTGTTTTTCAGATATTCGAGCGTTCTTGTTTCGCGCGTGATGATCTTTTCCCAGTCCCACTGGTCAGTGTAGATGGAATGGAGATTGTCCATTTCTTCGTCGCGGCGGATCGCGTTCATATCGGTATACAGACCTTCTCCTGCGGAGAAGCCGTAGGTATGGAGTGCCATGCGTTTCCATTTTGCGAGAGAGTGTACGACGACGGCATCTCTGCCCGTTTCCTTGATATCGAAGCGAACGGCGCGCTCCACGCCGCTGAGGTCGTCGTTGAGACCCGTTTCGGGATCGACGAAAAGAGGAGCGGAAACACGCTTCAGATTCAGAACGAAGCAAAGCTTATCCTCAAAAATTCGTTTCAGCATACCGATCGCGGTCTGCGTGTCGTACAAGCCGAGTGTCGGACGGTAACCGTCCGGAATGATGATCTTGCTCATAAAAAGATACCTTTCACAGATGAAAAGAATGAGGGCGCATATACTACTATATACGCCGCAATGGTATACAGTATAGCATTTTATGTAATATTTGTCAAGAAGATTTTGATTATAATTTTGTTTTTCGTCAATATATACATATATCGCGCGAGAAAACTGTTTTTCGAAAAAAGAATTTTTGTTGACTTTCCGGATTTACCCATGTATAATAAAAGCAAAAATGCTTCCGATCCGTATAGAGCGGATATCCGCGCGGTTCGGCTTGCGATCAGAAAGGGCAGGGCACGATTATGGCAAACGATACTTTGCTTTCCAAAGCGATCACATCCACCTTCTACCGTTTTTCCGAAAGCGATCAATACAAGATCCCCTACGTCTACAACGCGAGGACCACGCAGAGCTGGCCGGGTGACTGGGTAGGCAGAACGCTTCTCGCGCTCAATCATCTGTACGAGCTGACGGGAAAGGAGATCCCCGCCATGCACGAGATCATCGAAACGCTTGATGATCATATCAACGAAAACGGACATATCGGAAAATCGTTCGACGGCGTAATCGCAGACGAGCAGCTGATCACGGGACATCATTGGTATTTGCGCGGTCTCGTTCGCTACGCGAAGAATTTCGGCAGCGAAAAAGCAATGGAGATCGCGGCGCGTACGGTCGAAAAGCTCTATCTTCCCATTCTGAAATGGTTTGAAAACTATCCCTTGGAGCGTTGCCGTGAAAATCGAGGCGGGATCGACGGCAACCGCGAGCAGATCCTCGAGGGGTGGGAGCTTTCCACAGACGTCGGTTGCGGGTTCATGTGCATGGACGGGCTTTGCGATTATTACGAAGCGACGGGCGATATGCGCGTGTTCCGTTATCTCGAGAGATTGATCGAGATCTTTGACACCATCGATTTCGTGGCGTACGGCTTCCAGACGCACTGTACGCTTTCTTGTCTGCGCGCGATCCTCCGTTTCTACGAGCTGACGGGAGAGAAGAAATATTTCGATATGGCAAGCTCCAAATTCGAATTGTATTTGCAGTACGGCATGACCTTGACGTACGAAAATTACAACTGGTTCGGAAGAGAGAAGTCCTGGACGGAGCCTTGCGCGGTCGTGGACAGTCTCATGCTTGCGAAATCGCTCTATCGCCATACGGGCGAGGAAAGATATCTGACGCTTGCGAGAAGGATCTGGTTCAACGGCTTGCAGTTCTGCCACAGAGCAGACGGCGGAAGCGGCTCCAATTCCTGCGTCACGATGGATGAGCCGATCCTTTACGCGAAGAGTCTGCAGAACTCCTTCTGCTGCAATATGCGCTACGTCGAAGGTCTTCTTGACGTTGCGCGCGACGAAGAGCTGTTCCGCTGGAACGAAAACGCGGAGGAGATCGTGGACGAATACGGCAGACATTTCGTCGACGACCGTCTCATCGTTCTTGAGAACGGCGAGAAAAAGCCGATCTGGTCCTGCCGCGATCTGCCCGGCTACGACGAACTCAAGGAGATAGCGCTCCGTGTTCTTTATTGATAACAAAAAAACCATGCCGAGCGGCATGGTTTTTTCGCTTTATTCAAACGTAATTTGAATTAGTTCTTGAAGTAACCGATGTTCTTTTCCTTGGAAGGATCAAAGAAAAGGTTGCAGATGGAAGCAACGAGACTGTAGATACCGAAAGTGATGTAACCGAGAATGAAGTAAGCCCAAGTTCTGGAAGTATAACCTTCGGGTTTGAGGCTGGTGTGGTTGATGATAAGGCTACCGATCCAACCGAGGAAGAAAGTGAGCAGGAAACGAACTACTTTGTTGGTATCAATGTTGTTAACTACATTGTTGGTGTTATTGTTCATGTCAAGAACCTCCTTTCTTGAAATATCTCTCATATTATATCATATATTCTTTGAAAAGTCAATGGTTTTTCGGGGGAATACATGAAAATATGACAAAAATATGAAAAAAGTATGAATATACGTCGCGATCACGCGAGGTAGATCTCGCGCAGGCGAAGGATATCCTCGTCGGTAAGACCTATGCCGTTTTTGAGAAAAGCGTCCGTCCCGCCGTAAACATTGTCGATCTCGTCGAAGGCTGCCTGCAGGAAGAACTTTCTTGCAGAAAGCAAATGATCGAGCGCGAATGCCGCGCGAATGTTGAAAACGATGGTGACGCCGAGGAAGATCAAGGAATTGATGAAGCGGCAGGAGCGGTTGGTGCGCATATAATCGCGCATGATGTACTTGCGGTCAACGCCGAGCGTCATGAGGAGGATCGCGGTGGAAACACCCGTGCGGTCCTTGCCCTGCGTGCAGTGCCACAAAACAGCGGTTGTCGTTTCATCCGCGAGAAGACGAAGCATTTCCTTGAATGCTTCGAGCGATTCCTTCTGCGTGATCATGAGGCGGTAAATATCGGAAAGGTGCTTTTTGGCGCCGCCTTCCTTCGCCATGATCTCGATCAGTACGCCTTTTCGGTTCTCCTTGTTGATCGAGGGGTTTTGCTCGTCGTTCAAGGGAGGGAGATGGATGTAATTGACGCCTTCAGCCACAATATCCTTATGCTCCGTAAGCTCAGAGGGGCTGCGGAGGTCGATGATCGTGCGCAGACCCTTTCGGTCGCGCAGGAACTTCGCCGTGTCTTCCGAGATCTTATAGAGATGGCCGCTTCGGTAAAGCTTGCCTTTTTTGATTTTTCTTCCGTCTGCCGCGGGAATGTTGCCGAGGTCACGGAAATTTTTGAATTTTCTGAACATTTTGAAATCCTCCGTTATCGTAGTGAATTCTCGATCCGTATTATATAAGAATGTAGGCGATCGTGAGAATATTACCGAATCAATGGTGAGTGTTCTTTATTATATCATAAAACGGTTTTTCTGTCAATGGCGTGGGAGAGGAAAAATTGAGGGAGCTTTTGAGCGGAAGAGAGGTATGCTTTTGTAAATCAATCAAGACCAGAGTCGCATTTAATGAAATGTTCAGCCTGCGGATTTAGATGAAAAAAGCCATTCGCTTATGCGAATGGCTTTTCTGGCGGAGAAGGAGAGATTCGAACTCTCGAACCGTTTTACCGGTTACACGATTTCCAATCGTGCGCCCTCGACCAACTAGGCGACTTCTCCAAATCGTATTTTGTTGTTTGCAATCGGTGCTCTCGCTTGACTGCTCCACTATTCTATCACATAGTATTTGATTTGTCAATACCTTTTTTAAAAAAAGTTTTAAAATTTTCGGGATTTTTTGGGAACAAAAAAATTCGATTTTTTTGCAAAAAGCACTTGACAAAATCCATGTTTATGGTATAATAAAGTCAGTAATGATTCCTAACATCAAGTGGGATCACCCCGAGCGGTAAGAAATCTTTCTACCGGAAGGGCGATCGAAGGAATCGTTACAGAAAACGAAAGCGGATATTTACCGATATCCCGAGAGGTCGAAAATGCTTTTGAAACCTTGAAAAAAGAAAAATAAAAAGTTTCAAAAAACCCCTTGACAAATCTCAAGGATATGGTATAATAAAAACAGGAATGATTCCTAACATCGAAAGGCGGTTGACCCTATGTTGAAATATTCCAGACAGAGGGATGCGATCCTCAGGAATCTTCATAGCCGTTACGATCATCCCAACGCTGACATGGTCTTCGCAAGCATTCGCGAAGAGATCCCGAATATCAGTTTGGGTACCGTGTATCGCAATCTGGCTCTGCTCGTTGAGATGGGCGACGTTTTAAAGGTCGGTCCCGATAGCGAGGGAAAGGAAAGATACGACGGTCACACTCATCCTCACGCACATTTCTTCTGTGAGGAATGCGGAAAGATTGAAGATATCAGCGAGGTTTTCGACACGCATCCGATTGAGGAAACGCTTCATATCCGAATCCATGAAGCGAACATTACGCTGAAAGGCGTTTGCAGAGATTGTCTGCAGAAAGAAACAGAAAATTAATTACTTTTACTAAATTTTAGGAGGATTTTATTATGTCTAAATTCGTATGCAAAGTTTGTGGTTACATTCATGAAGGTGATAGCGCTCCCGAAAGATGCCCCCAGTGCAAGGTTCCCGCAGATAAATTTGAAAAGGTTGAAGAAAAGAAGATGTCCTGGGCTACCGAACACGTTGTAGGTATCACCGAAGGCGTTTCCGAAGATATCATCAACGATCTCCGCGCTAACTTCAACGGCGAATGCTCCGAGGTTGGTATGTACCTCGCAATGTCCAGAGTTGCTTTCAGAGAAGGTTATCCCGAAATCGGTCTCTACTGGGAAAAAGCAGCTTATGAAGAAGCTGAACACGCAGCTAAGTTCGCAGAAATTCTCGGCGAAGTTGTAACCCCCAGCACCAAGAAGAATCTCGAAATGCGCGTTGCTGCTGAAAACGGCGCTACCGCAGGCAAGTTCGATCTCGCAAGACGCGCAAAGCTCGCTAACCTTGACGCGATCCACGACACCGTTCACGAAATGGCAAAGGACGAAGCTCGTCACGGCAGAGCTTTCGAAGGCCTTCTCAACAGATACTTCGGCAAATAATCAGACTTACACCACTAAAATATAATCGGAGGTAATATTATGGTAGAAAATTATATGGTTTGCAATTGTAAGCAGGTAACCTATGCGGATATCGCGGACGCGCTCGATATGCACAAGGATTTCGACAGCGTTCTCGCGGCGTTCGGTGACGTACAGAGAATCACGAATTGCTCCACCGGCTGCGGCGGTTGTCACCAGAAGGTTCTCGATATTATCTCTGAGATCATGATGAGTCGTTAAAAACCCAATCCAAATAAATCTCCTTAACGTAAGGCGGGGAACGAAAGTTCCTCGCCTTTTTGTTTTTAATATGTTCCTACAAATGTTTTGTGTCTCTTGACAGAATAGTGCTTGTGTTTTATAATATTATTTGTATAATATTATAGCTATAATGGAGGCAACAAGATGAAAAAGAATGTTTTGAAGGTAATGACATTACTGTTGGTTTTGGTCGTTATGTTAACAAATTCTATTTCTTGCAATCAACGAATACCTGCGGGACTGGAAAATGAATCCGTCATTAATGGTGTTGACGGCAAAGATGGTTCTGATGGTAAAGACGGCTCCGACGGTAAAGATGGAATTACTCCGAAACTCCAGATCAACGAGAGCACCAATATGTGGGAAATTTCGTATGACGAAGGATTGACATGGGAAAGTCTTGGCGTAAAAGCAGTTGGAACTGACGGCAAAGATGGTTCTGATGGCAAAGACGGATCTGACGGTAAAGACGGATCCGATGGTAAAGACGGCTCCGACGGTAAAGATGGAATTACGCCGAAACTCCAGATCAACGAGAGCACCAATATGTGGGAAATTTCGTATGACGAAGGATTGACATGGGAAAGCCTTGGCGTAAAAGCAGTTGGAACAGACGGCAAGGATGGAACTGACGGTAAAGATGGATCTGATGGTAAAGATGGAATTACGCCGAAACTCCAGATCAACGAGAACACCAATATGTGGGAAATTTCGTATGACGAAGGATTGACATGGGAAAGTCTTGGCGTGAAAGCAGTTGGAACAGACGGTAAGGATGGTTCTGATGGTAAAGACGGATCCGACGGTAAAGATGGAATTACGCCGAAACTCCAGATCAACGAGAGCACCAATATGTGGGAAATTTCGTATGACGAAGGATTGACATGGGAAAGCCTTGGCGTGAAAGCAGTTGGAACAGACGGCAAGGATGGATCTGACGGCAAAGATGGATCTGATGGTAAAGAGGGTGTTAGTGTAATTGGTGTTTATGTAGATGAGCAACTTCATCTTTGGATTATGTTTTCTAACGGTACGCAGATAGACGCGGGTTATGTTGGAATAAATCAATCTTCTATCCCGGAAACATCTGTTCCCCAAGCGAGTGAAGGTTTGGAATTTCATATGAATGATGACGGGCTTTCATATTGTTTGAATAGCATGGGTTCTTGCACGGATACTTACCTTGTGATTCCTTCGGTATATAATGGTATGCCTGTAACCAGGATCAGCTATGATTTTTCCTATTCTGATTGCAGTCGATTGACGGGAATTTTTATTCCGGCGAGTATAACAAGCATAGAAAATTTTGGCTTTACTAAATATAGTATGATTGAAACAATTTCGGTGCACGAAAATAATCCAGCGTTTTCATCAGAAAATGGCGTTTTGTTCAACAAAGACAAAACGGAGCTTATCAGTTATCCAATGGCGAAGTACGACAGTTCTTCTTATGTAATTCCTGTTGGAGTAACCAGCATAGGCAATGGTGCATTTGAGGGAGTTTGGGGATTGACTCGCGTGGTGATTCCGAATACCGTGACGAGCATCGGTCAATGGGCTTTTCGCTATTGTTACGATTTAACGAGTATTGTGATTCCTGATGGCGTGAGGATTATTGACGCATATGCATTTGAAGCTTGTGATGATCTGATCAGCGTGGTGATTCCGGGTAGTGCGGCGGTTATTGGTGAAGGGGCTTTTCGTAATTGTTACAGTTTGAAAAAAGTGGAGCTTGGCGAGGGATTGATGTACATAGACAAAGATGCATTTTCCGGTTGCTCTGTTTTGAATCAAATTAATCTGCCAAATAGCTTGATCAGTATAGGCGAGTCCGCATTTTACGGTTGTGGTTTGACGAATGTGTTGATTCCTGAAGGCGTAACAAACATTGGTCAATCTACATTTTACGCTTGCAAGAATTTGACGGATATTGAAATTCCCGATAGTGTTGTGAGCATTGGAAAGTGGGCGTTTTCTTCTTGCGCCAGTTTGACAATGATTGAGATCCCTGCGAGTGTAACAAGTATAGAAAACGGTGTGTTCCAAAATTGTACTGCTTTAAAGACGATTATCGTTGATGAAGATAGTTTAAACTTTACTTCGGAAAATGGTGTATTGTTCAATAAAAATAAAACAAATCTCATATGTTATCCTGCAGGAAAAACGGAAACCACTTATACATTGCCCGATACGGTAACACATATAAGCGACTATGCGTTTGCCTATTGCAATAACTTGACGAATGTTGTGCTACAAGAGGGTGTGGTGAGCATTGGTCAATCTGCATTTTATTCATGCACTAATTTGACAAGTGCGGAGCTTCCGGATTCTGTGACAAGCATGGGATCATCGGTATTTTCGAAGTGCAAGAATTTGACGAAAATCAAGATTCCTAATGGTGTAACGAGTATAGGTTGGTATGCTTTTTCCGGATGCAGTAGTTTGACGGAAATCGAGATTCCTAATAGTGTAACAAGTATAGGTTGGTATGCTTTTTCCGGATGTAGTAGTTTGAAGGAGATTGAACTTCCTGAAAAATTGAAGGATATCGGTGAGGAAGCATTTTATAAATGCACTAGTTTGACGAGCATTGAGATTCCGGATGGTGTGACATACATAGGTATGGATGCATTTTATGGCTGTAGTAGCTTGATGAGTGTTGAAATTCCGAGCGGTTCGACAAAAATATATTCATATTCTTTTGCTTATTGCGACAGTTTGACGAGTGTGGTGATTCCTGCCGAAATAACCCAAATTGATTCGTATGCATTTGCATATTGCAGTAGCTTGCAAACGATTCGATACTTGGGCACAACGGAGCAGTGGCTAACGATTTCCAAGGCGTTTAGATGGAAACATAATGTCCCTGCTACGAATGTCCAGTGTTCAAACGGCGTGATCTGCTTCGAACACACGGAAGTGATTGATGCCGCTATGGATCCTACCTGCACGGATATCGGTTTGACCGAAGGCAAACATTGTTCCGCCTGCGGAGAGGTTCTGATTGCTCAGGAGACGATCGATGTTCTGCCTCACACCGAGGTGATCGATGCTGCTGTGGATCCCACTTGCACCGAAACCGGTTTGACCGAAGGTAAACATTGTTCCGCCTGCGGAGAGGTTCTGATTGCTCAGGAGACGATCGATGTTCTGCCTCACACCGAGGTGATCGATGCTGCTGTGGATCCCACCTGCAC
>JAZRLQ010000069.1:0-4702 GCA_045646925.1 Eubacteriales bacterium | reverse complement strand
GAAATCATGATACGCTTTGTTTACGGCAAAACGGGATCGGGAAAAACGACCGCCGTTTTCACGGAAATGGAACGGGCGGCGGAAAACAAGAGAGTGTTTCTGCTCGTCCCCGACAGAGAGGCGGTCGCGGCGGAAAGCCGCGCGGCTGAGCTTGCGGGCGCGCAGAACGTCGACGTTCTGACGTTCGGACGTCTTTGCAACTACGTCTTTCGTAATTTCGGCGGTCTTTGCGTGGATTATATCGGCGCAGGCGCGAAAAAGCTGATCATGCGAAACGTCATGAAGACGCTTTCGCCTTTTCTGAAGGAATACGGAAAAACGAATCATTTCGGCGTATTCGAAAAGATGACCGCCTTCCGATCGGCTTGCTATCAGGACAAGATCGCGCCGTCCAATCTGATGGACGTGAGCCGATCGATCGGAGAGGCGACGCCTCTCGGTGCGAAGACGGCGGATCTCGGACTGATCTTCTCGGCGTTCGATCAGGAGATCGCGACGAGATTCGAGGATCCCGACGGTATGCTTTCGAGCGCGTACGAGCTTTTGCAAAAGCACGATTTCTTTTCGGGAACGGATGTTTTTATCGATTCGTTTTCCTCATTTTCACCCCAACAGTACGATATTCTGGAGAATATCTTCCGATACGCAGACAACGTCACACTGACGTTCCCCTTCGTGAAGGAGGACAAAAACGAGCCCTCCGTTTCCGTGCTTGCCGAAACGGAAAGAAGAATCCGCAGACTCGCCGAAAAGACGGGCGCGGGTAAAATAGAAGAAACGGTTCTGCGCGGATCGCACAGATACAAGAGCGAATCGCTCCGCTATCTTGCCGAAAACATCGACAGAAGCAGAAGCTCTGCTTGGGCTTCCGAAAAAGCGCCGGACGATATCCGTATCGTTCGCGCATCCAACGCCTTCTTCGAAGCGGAGGCGGTAGCGCAGGATATCTGCCGCGCGGTCAGACGCGGCGTCCGCTACCGAGAGATCGCCGTGATCGTTCGGGATACCGTTCCGTACGAGGGCGTGCTGGACGCGGTGTTCCGCAAATACGATATTCCGTACTTCCTCTCCTCCCGAAAGGAAATATCGGAAAAGCCTCTGATCAAGCTGATCTTTTCCGCGTTCTCCATTGCGGAGCGCGGCTTTCGCGGCGCGGACGTGATCGCGTATATCAAGACGGGCTACGCCGGCATTTCGGCGGACGAGGTCTGTCTTTTCGAAAACTATATCATCAAATGGAATCTCAAGGGGAAATCGTTCACGGGCGACGAGCCGTGGACCATGCACCCGCGCGGCTACGGCGCGCCCTTCACGGACGAGGACGTGGAGCGACTTCGTGTATTGAACGATATTCGGTCTCGAGTGATCGGGCCGCTGAAGAACTTTTCGGCGGCGGGCAGAGCGATCTCTTCCGTGAAGGACAGAGCGGCGCTGCTTTTCGATTTCCTCTCCTCTCTCGGCGTTCCCTCCATGCTTGAGCGGAAGGCAAAGGAGGCGCAGGCGCGTAAGCAAACGGCGCTCGCGGCGGAAACGGTTCAGCTTTGGCGCGTGTTCTGCGGAGCGCTCGATCAACTCGTCGTTTCCTGCGGAGAAACGGAAGCCTCCGTCTCCGAATTCTCGCAAATGCTCTCCACCGTGCTTTTGGAGACCGATATCGGCAAGATCCCGACCTCCGTCGACGAGGTGACGATCTCCGGCGCGGCGCAGAAGATCCCCGGTGAGCACAGATACGTATATCTCGTCGGCGCGGAGGAGGGCAAATTCCCCATGCGCTGCAGCGAGAAGGGGCTTTTCTCCGATCACGAAAAATCGCTTCTGAAATCCCACGGCGTCGAGCTGAGCGACCGATTGGAAAGAGGCGCATCGGAGGAGCTTTACTATTTCTACCGCGCGGCAACGCTTGCCTCCGAGCGCTTGCATATCAGCTACGCGCACTATAATTTCTCGGGTGACGAGCAGTTTCCGTCGGTCGGAATTAAACGGATTTGTACGATGTTCAAAGGCATCGAGGTCGAGGATTTTGAACGCTTTTCACCGCAGGATCGGATCGAGGGCAAGAAGGCATCGTTCGAAAGATCCACCTCCGTCGGCGGAAATCTCGGAAAAGCACTGCGCGACTATTACGAGGCGGACGAGACGTACGCCCAAAAAATGAAATACATGAAAACGCCGCTTTCCGCTTCGGAATGCTGTCTTTCCGCGGAGAGCGCCGAGCTTCTTTTCCCCGGAAGGCTTTCCGCAAGCTATTCCCGATTGGAAAAATTCATCAAATGCCGATTCGCGTATTTCTGCGAATACGAATTGAAGCTCCGCGATAACGATCCCGCCTCCTTCGGCGCGCCGGATATCGGAAGCTTTATGCACGGCGTGCTGGAAAAGACGGTCAAATGGATCGCGAACGGCGGTGACGGCGATATCGCCGAAAACGTGCGACAGATCGCGGGTGAATACGTCTCCGAGGTCTTCCGTATGCCGCCCGAGCTCGTGCCGAAGCGCCTCGCGCACCTCTTCGACTATCTTTGCAGAAGCGCGGAGATCTTCGCGAAAAGGATCAAGGAGGAGCTGGAGGTATCGTCCTTCCGCCCCCGTGATTTCGAATTGACGATCGGCAGAGAGGGAGACGCCGTCGAGCCTCTCCGATTGGAAAACGGCGAGGTCAGCGTGGAGCTTCGCGGAAAGATCGACCGCGTCGATACCTTCGAGGACGGCGACGGCAAGCTCTTCGTGAGAGTCGTCGACTACAAGACGGGCTCGAAGACCTTCCGCATTGAAAACGTCAAGCTCGGATTGGACACGCAGATGCTGCTCTATCTGTTCTCGATTTGGGAGAACGGAAGCGCGCGTTACCATAGCGAGCCAATTCCTGCCGCCGTTCTGTACGCGGGCATCAAGCCGCCGCAGGTCGATATGAAGATCGGCGAGGACACCGCTCTGTTCGAGGGAACGGTCGCGGCAAGCGGACTGTTTCTGAAAAACGAGGACGTTCTGCGCGCGATGGAGCCCATGCTCAAGGGGGACTACATTCCCGTCAAGGAAGCGGATCTCGGAAAGGACAAGTCCAATCTGATCGGAGAAGGCGCGTTTGCCGATCTGAAGAAGGAAGTGACGGACGTCATTCTGAAATACGCGGCAGAGCTGAAAAAGGGCGTTGCCTGCGCGAAGCCCATGGAAAACGATGGCACCACACCGTGCGAATACTGCAAGATGAAGGCCGTTTGCCGCGCTCTGCGCTGATTTATTTTTCATCAACAATTTATTCAAATATATTTTTCCAAACATGAAAAGGAGGTTTTTTCTTGAAAATACCGGAAAGAATCCTGAAAAAAGTCGAAAAGCCCGCTCGTTATACGGGCGGTGAATGGGGACAGGTCGTAAAGGACAAGAACGCCGTTGACGTTCGCTTCGCTTTCTGTTTCCCCGATACCTATGAGATCGGTATGTCGAATCTCGGCGTACGTATTCTCTATCACGTTCTGAACTCCAGAGAGGACACCTGGGCGGAACGCGCATACGCACCGTGGGTGGATATGGAAGCCTGCATGAGAGAAGAGAACATTCCTCTTTGGGCGCACGAAAGCGGCGATCCGCTGAAGGAATTCGATATTCTCGGCTTCTCCGTTCAGTACGAGCTTTGCTACACCAACGTTCTGAATATGCTTGAGCTTGCGGGCATTCCGCTTCTCGCAAAGGACAGAGACGAGTCCTTCCCTATGATCATGGCGGGCGGTCCCTGCACATACAACATCGAGCCGATCGCGGATTATTTCGATCTCTGTATGGTCGGCGAGGGCGAGGAGGTCATCGACGAGCTGGTCTCCTTGTACAAGGAGCATAAGAAGCGCGGCTTCTGCAAGAAGGCTTATCTGAGAGCGGCGGCGAAGATCGAGGGCGTTTACGTTCCTTCTCTTTACGTTCCCGCTTATAACGAAGACGGCACGCTTGCCTCCGTTACCCCGATCTACGACGATATTCCCACGAAGATCAAAAAGAGAATCGTGAAGGATCTCAACAAATCTCCGTTTCCGACGAAGCTCGTTCTGCCCTTCATTCAGATCGTGCAGGACAAGATCACGCTTGAGGTCTACAGAGGCTGTATCCGCGGATGCCGCTTCTGTCAGGCGGGTATGGTATGGAGACCCGTCCGCGAAAAAACGACGGACGTGCTTTGCGAGCAGGCGAAGGTTCTCGCTGACGCCACCGGCTACGATGAAATGACGCTCTCCTCTCTCAGTATCAGCGACTATTCCTGCATTGACAAGCTCACCGACGAGCTTTTGCAGTGGACCGACGAGAGAAAGATCTCGCTTTCTCTGCCTTCTTTGCGCGTGGACAGCTTCACGAAGGAGCTGATGGAGAAGATCTCCACCGTTCGTACAGGCTCGCTCACCTTCGCTCCCGAAGCGGGTACGCAGAGACTGCGCGACGTTATCAACAAGAATGTCAGAAAGGAAGACCTGCTCCGTGCCTGCCGCGTTGCGTTTGAGGGCGGCAAAACGCAGGTCAAGCTGTATTTCATGCAGGGACTTCCGACGGAGACCTACGAGGACCTTGACGGTATCAAGGAGCTTGCGGAAAGCGTCATCGACGAATTCTATCATACCCCGAACCGTCCAAAGAAGGCGCCCGGCGTAACGCTCTCCACGGCTTGCTTCATTCCGAAGCCCTTCACGCCTTTCCAGTGGGAAGCGCAGTGCGATATGGA
>JAZRLQ010000068.1:0-6367 GCA_045646925.1 Eubacteriales bacterium | reverse complement strand
ATCCTCCATACTGTGACTGATCATGATAACGGTGGAATCCGTCTTTTTGCGGTATTCAACAATGCGGGAAAGGATCTCGTCTCTACCGCGCGGGTCGAGACCTGCGGCGGGCTCGTCGAGAATCAGTATCTTCGGACGCATAGCCATGATGCCCGCGATCGCAATGCGTCGTTTCTGTCCGCCCGAAAGATCGAAGGGCGATTTTTCGAAAAGCTCCTCGGAAATGCCGACGATTTCCGCCGCCTCGCGAACGCGCTCATCGATCTCCTTTTCATCGAGTCCCATGTTTTTGGGGCCGAAGGCGATGTCCTTATAGCAGGTCTCTTCAAAGAGCTGATATTCGGGGTACTGGAACACGAGACCGACAGAGAAACGAACGTTTCTGATCTTTTTCGGCTCTGCCCAGATATTTTTTCCATCCACCTCGACAACACCCGACGAGGGCTTCAGAAGACCGTTGAGAAGCTGGGAGACCGTGGATTTGCCTGAGCCCGTATGTCCGATGATACCCGTCACGAGCTTTTCCTCGAAGGTGATATCGATCTTGTCTACGGCTACCTTACAGAATGGCGTATGCTCACTGTATACATAGGATACGCCGCGCAATTCGGCTGCATTCATGATTCTTTCTCCCTTTTTCGTTTATTCAGATAATCCGCGATCGCCTGCGCGCCCTCCTCGCAGGAAAGAACGCCCGTCGGCAGATCGAAGCCGTCCTCGCGGATCTCGAGCAAAAGCTCTGTGACCTGCGGAACATCGAGTCCGACCGATTTGAGTGTTTTTACGTTAGAGAAGACCTCTGCGGGCGTTCCGTCGAGCAGAATACTGCCGCTGTCCACGACGATCACGCGGTCCGCGCGGATCGCCTCCTCCATATAATGCGTGATATGAAGGATCGTCGTGCCGAATTCACGGTTGAGCTTCTCGATGGTCGCGAGAACGTCGTTTCGACCGCGCGGATCGAGCATGGCGGTCGATTCGTCGAAAATAATAACGTCGGGACGGAGCGCGATAATACCCGCGATCGCAACTCTCTGCTTCTGTCCGCCGGAGAGCTGGTGGGGTGAATGGCGCGCGAATTCCTTCATGCCGACGATCTCCAGCGCCGCGTCGACTCTTTCGCGGATCTCCGCAGGTGGCACGCCGAGATTTTCCGGACCGAAAGCAACGTCCTCCTCGACGATGGTCGCTACGAGCTGGTTATCGGGGTTCTGAAATACCATGCCGATACGCTGACGGAGGGCGAAAAATTCGTCGTCCGTGATGGTCTCCTCGTCGAATTTCTTTCCGAACAGATAGAGATTGCCCGACGTCGGAGTGAGGATCAGATTGAAAAGCTTCGCCATCGTGCTTTTGCCCGAGCCGTTATGCCCGAGGACCGCAACGAAGCTTCCCTTCTCGATCTCGAGGTTCAAATGATTAAGAACGGGTATCTGGTCGGCGGGATGGTCGCTTTCATAGGAAAAGCTGATATCCTCTGCCTTGATAACGATTTCTGCCACAGTTATGTCCATTCCTTTCTTCAAGATTCAATATGCCCTGCATAACCTGCAAGGCCTCGCTTCTTTACGTCGACGAGATCATTTCGCCGTCCATCTTGCAGAAGCGCCGCAGGGCAAAACGCCGCCCGTCTGCGATACGGGGAGACCGATCTCATCCGCGAGAACGACACCTCCGCGCTTCTTTTCCAGCTTCAGCTTCAGAATATAGCCCATCGTGGACGGAGAAAGTCCCGATGTGTACGAGTTGATCAGAACGAAGAGCGGCTTATCGGAAAGCACGCTGACCGCAAGCTCGACGAAATCGCCGATGCAGTCCTCAAGCTTCCATACCTCGCCGGAGGGACCTCTGCCGTAAGAGGGCGGGTCCATGATGATGGCATCGTAACGAATGCCCTTCTTTGCCGCATACTGCAAGAAACGAGTGCAATCGTCTACGAAATAACGGATGGGTTTGTCGGAAAGTCCGGAAAGCTCCGCGTTTTCCTTCGCCTGCGCGACCATATTCTTCGCCGCGTCGACGTGGAAGACCTCAGCTCCCGCAGCAGCAGCCGCCATCGTGGCGCCGCCCGTATAAGCGAAGAGATTCAGTACGCGAATCGGTCTGCCTGCACCACGGATCAGATCGGAAAACCAATCCCAGTTGACCGCCTGCTCGGGAAAAAGTCCCGTATGCTTGAAGCCCATAGGCTTGATCTTGAAGGTGAGATCTCCATAGGAGACGTTCCAGCTCGCAGGAACGTTTCTCTTCGTCCAGCTTCCGCCGCCGCCCTCACGGGTGTAGATCGCGTCGGATTTCTTCCAGAGAGGACTTTCTTTTTCGTTTTTCCAGATTACCTGAGGGTCGGGGCGGCGAAGAACGTAGCCTCCCCATTTTTCGAGGCGCTCGCCGTCCGAAGCATCGCACAGCTCGTAATCGCGCCATTTGTCAGCTGTCCACATAATATACCTTTCTGCCGCATTCGCGGCGCTTGTATTTCAAAATATTTATACGTTGTCCCAATCGTCAAGCGACGTCTGCTCGGCAATGCCCGAGCAGGAGAGTCCGAGATGATCGTAAGCGAGCTTCGTCGCGCAACGTCCGCGAGGCGTACGCGTAAGGAAGCCAATCTGGATCAGATACGGCTCGCAAACGTCCTCGATGGTGACCGCCTCTTCTCCGACGGTCGCCGCAAGCGTTTCAAGACCGACGGGGCCGCCGCCGTAGAAGCGGATGATCGCCTCCAGCATTCTTCTGTCCACGTTGTCGAGTCCGAGCTTGTCGATCTCCAACATATTGAGCGCCTTGTCGGCAATGCCCGCCGTGATGACGCCGTTGCCCTTGACCTGCGCGAAGTCACGCACGCGCTTGAGCAGACGGTTCGCGATACGGGGCGTACCTCTGGAACGCATGGCGATCTCGCTTGCGCCGTCCTCGGTGATCGCAATGCCGAGGATCTCCGCGCTTCTCGTAACGATACGCACAAGCTCCGCGGGAGAGTAAAGCTCGAGTCGGAGCATAACGCCGAATCGGTCGCGAAGCGGCGTCGAGAGCTGTCCCGCTCTGGTCGTCGCGCCGATCAAGGTGAATTTTTCGAGAGGAAGACGAATGCTTCTCGCCGCAGGACCCTTTCCGATGATGATGTCCAACGAATAGTCCTCCATCGCGGGATAGAGGATCTCCTCGATATTGCGGGAGAGTCTGTGGATCTCGTCGATGAAAAGAACGTCGTTTGCCGAGAGATTCGTCAGCAACGCCGCAAGATCGCCCTGCTTTTCGATCGCGGGGCCAGAGGTAATGCGGATATTGACGCCAAGCTCGTTGGCGATGATCGCGGAAAGCGTCGTCTTACCGAGACCGGGAGGGCCGTAAAGGAGAACGTGGTCGAGCGCTTCCCCGCGCATTTTTGCGGCTTCTATGTAAATTTTAAGACTTTCCTTGGCTTTTTCCTGTCCGACGTATTCGTCGAGCGTTTGCGGACGAAGTCCGATCTCGATATCGGAGTCATCGGAATGAGAGCCGGTGTCCACGATTCTCTGCTCCGCAAATTCGGGAGAAAAATCGGTTTCGATTTTTTTGATCATGGTGATTTCCTTTTTATATTATGATTATGTTATCTTTCCATTTACGCGACCGTTCGGTGCGTACCGTTTCCAATTGCAGATCGCGCGGGATCAGAACTTCGGCATCATTTTTCTGAGCGCCGCCGTGATCATATCCTCCAGCGAAAGCAGAGGATCCACACCCTTGAGCGCCGCCTGCGCCTCCTGTCTCGAATAACCGAGCACCATCAACGCGCCGATCGCTTCCTCCGTGTTACCGAAAACAAGCTCGTCGGTAACGGGAATCTCGCCCTCTGCCGAAGCGCTCTCCGTCGGGAAGGATTTCGCGACCTTTTCTTTCAATTCCAATACGATGCGCGCCGCCGTCTTGGCACCGATGCCGGACGCCTTCGCGATCGCCTTCGTATCACCCATCGTGACGGCAAGCGCGAATTTTTCGGGAGTTAGAACGGAAAGGATCGCCATCGCCGCCTTCGGTCCGATGCCGGATACCGTAATGAGAAGCTTGAACGCCTCCAGCTCTGCTTCCGTATAAAATCCGAGCAGCTCAACCGCGTCCTCTCTGACGTAGAAATGGGTGAAAAGACAGACCTTTTCGCCTCTCTTCGTCAGTCGGGCAAGGGTGTTTTTGCTCACGCTCATTTTATAGCCGACACCGTTGCAGTCAAGGACTGCCGTTGTAGGATCCGTATAAACGAGCTCGCCTTTGATATAGTAAAACATGGAACTCTCCTATTTCAATAATGTTGTAACGTTTCTCTACAGAAGTCTTTTCTTTTTCTGATTGAAAAACTCCTGCATACGAGAGGTGCCCGTGTGGGCGTGACAGATCGCCAGCGCAAGCGCGTCCGCAGTATCGTCGAGCTTCGGTCCGTTTTCCATACCGAGAATCATGCCGACGAGCGTGATGACCTGTTTTTTCTCCGCTCTGCCGTAGCCGACGACGGATTGCTTCACCTGAAGCGGTGTATATTCACTGATCCTTATCCCGCGCTGAACGGCGGAAAGCAGGATCACGCCGCGCGCTTCCGCAACGGCGATGGCTGTTTTCTGGTTCGTGTTGAAGAAAAGCTCCTCGATCGCCATCTCGTCGGGGCGATACGTGTCGATGATCTCACACATATCGTCGTAGACCATCTTCAGACGCTCTTCCACGTCGACGCCTGCAGGCGTTTCGATCGAGCCCATCGCAATGGGTCGCATCTTTCCTTTTATATATTCAATGACGCCGTAACCGACGATGGCGATTCCGGGGTCGATTCCAAGTATGATCATGAGGTCTCATTCCTTTCCCGTTCGGGAACGATTACGCGAGCCGACGGTAAATACCGATCGCCGCCGTCTGCGGATATTCGAGCGCGAGATAGCAGAAAAGTCCTTTGATATTCGCGTTTTTCAGACCGAACACAATGGAGAATGCATTGGTTCTGCCCGAAAAAAGAACGGGCAACGCCTCCAGTGAATACAGCTCTGCGCCGTAATACGCGGCGGCATCCGCAATATCGGCAAGCATATCCAGCTCGTCGAACGTGATCTTGCATTCGTAAACGGGCTCGGTATCCGATTCCCGAAACAAGAGATCCTTGTAAACAAGCGCGAACGTCGTTGTATTTTCGCCGTCGTCGGAATCGATCTCGCAAGTCATGACGATGGACAGACCGTATTTTTCTATCTGTCTGTAAAAGCTATTCAATCTGCCGTCCGCCGTGCTGTGAATGGGAATGATCGCGAAGGTCGCGTGTCCCGTATAGACCGATTCACAAGCGTTGAGAAAATTGTTCTCGTACACCGCCGATACGCCGTCAAGAAGCTTCGCAAACCGCTCGAACGCGCGCATAGCCTGTCCGTTTCGGAGAAATGCGACCGTTCGCTCTCCGCCCTTCGGAAAAACGGCAGGCTCTCCGCAAATATACGGCAAAAGCGACGCAAGATCGCCGAGACTGCTCTTTTGCGCGAGGATATTACACAAATAATATTTAAAATGACGGATTTTCGAACGGTGGAAGTAGGGCTCTTCCTCGCGATTGACTTCTCCGAAAAGAGCGCCGCCATATCCGTCGAGAAAGCTTCCTCTGTATATCCGCGCCGCCTCGTCCGAGGTCAGAACCGCGCGCAGAACGTCCCTCTGCCCCGTCTGTCTGTAGATCTCGCCCGCGATCGCGTTCGCCTGCTCGTGCAGATGCGCGAAGCTTTTTTCCAGCGCGCCCGACATCGAAAGCGCTGTTCTCTTCAGATTTTTATCAATGATATCAAAAGCGTTTCCCGCAATCGTTTCCATAGGCATTTTCTCGCATTTTCCATAGATTATAATTGTTCATTTTATATCATAGCACATTGTTCCGCGCATTGCAAGGGAAAAGCGGAATTTTTAATACTTTATTTTCCTTTGCCGCTTATGTTTTTGCGGAAATTTTCAATTTTTTATTTACAAAAGCGCTTTTTTGCGATATGATGAAGATGTATTATATTATAAACGGAAGAGAAAGAAAAAAGCTCGGAAATCATTCCGAAGCTTCGTGTTTTTGGCTTTTATCAGAAAGGAAATTACGTATGAATAAAACGATAACGATCGCGGGCAAAGAGTACGGAACGGTATTTCTCGCGCCGATGGCAGGCATGGGAGACGCTGCCTTCCGCCGTATCTGCAAAGAGCACGGCGCGGACTACATGACGACGGAAATGGTCTCCGCGAAAGCGCTCTGCTACGGCGACAAGAAAACGCCGATTCTCGCCGCGATCCGCGAGTATGAAACGCCGATCGCCATTCAGATCTTCGGAAGCGAACCCGAAACGATGGCGAGAGCCTCCGAGATCCTGCTTGAATT
>JAZRLQ010000067.1:0-2937 GCA_045646925.1 Eubacteriales bacterium | reverse complement strand
AATACCTTCCGTGGACAGTGGAAATCGAGTGCTTGTTTTCATTGCCGCACTCTCCCTCAGTCACCGTTGGTGACAGCTCCCTCCCGGATGGAGCCTTTCGACTACGGCGAAACGCCTCCCCTACAACCCCATGATTCATTATGCTGCAAATCCGCGTTTGGTCTGCGCGGATTATGAAAAATCGCTGACGAAAGAATCATTCCGTCAGCGATTTTCGTTTAATTTTTTTGAGCTTTCTGTTGCATTTCTCTTTGGGATGTTATATAATAGAAGGGCATGGCGGCTTTCTGCCTTCGGCTCGCTGAAAGCGAGGCGGAGACTGGCTTTTTGCCGTGTGGCTTCTTTTGTTTTTCGTGTGTGAATGACAAAACAAAAAAGCTCCGAACGAATCGGAGCTTGGAGCTAATGATGGGACTCGAACCCATGACCTGTTGATTACGAATCAACTGCTCTACCGACTGAGCCACATTAGCAAAAGGCGTAATTGAAATTTGCTTGATTATCATAACACATAAAAAACCATTTGTCAACACCAAAATGAAAATTTCTCAAAAAATTTTTTTGGATGGCTTTTCGGGTCACAGCACCGCTCTTTGACCCGTTCAATATAGAAAGGAATGATTACAACATGAAACTGACGGACATTTCCTACGCGCGCGCCGTGATGGAAAAGCACGGTATCTCTCCGCAGAAGCGCTTCGGTCAGAACTTTCTGATCAGCGAAAACGTGGTATCCCGTATTGCAGACGCCGCGGGCGTTGAGGACGGATCGCTCGGTATCATCGAGGTCGGTCCCGGTATCGGTACGCTGACGCAAAAGCTGGCGGAGCGCTACCGCAAGGTCGTCGCCATTGAAATAGATACCTCGCTGCTCCCCGTTCTCGAGGACACGCTCTCCGATTACGACAACGTGAAGATCATCAGCGGTGACGCGATGAAGACGGATTTCGAGGCGCTCGTGCGCGACGAATTCGACGGTATGCGTGTTGCCGTTTGCGCGAATCTCCCGTACTACATCACCTCGCCCGTGATCATGCGATTGCTCGAAACGAAGGGGCTCTTCGAATCGGTCACGGTCATGATACAGAAGGAGGTCGCGGACCGTCTCGCCTCCGCGCCCGGCACGGCGGAATACGGCGCGATCACGGCTTCTTCTTCATACTATGCGCGGATCGAGAAAATATTCAATGTTTCCCCCGCGAATTTTATCCCGCCCCCGAAGGTCACCTCTTCGGTCATCCGCATGAACATCCACAAAACGCCCCCCGTCGTCTGTGAAAATGAGGAGAACCTCTTCCGCGTGATCCGCGGCGCGTTCGCAAAGCGCAGAAAAACGCTCTCCAACTCTCTCGCCGGCGAGACCTCCCGTCACACGAAGGCGGAGATCGAGGCGGTTCTCGTTTCGCTCGGCTACCGCGCGGACGTCAGAGGCGAAACGCTCGGACTTGCGGATTTCGCGAAAATCTCCGACGCGCTCGTGCTTTGAGAGATTTGTTAGCATCCGAAAGCCTTCCCCTTGGGTAGCGAAGCGGCGCGAGGGGAGTGAATAACGACCTGAATGGTCGTTTGAGCCCGAGCGTGACCGAGCCGCAGAGAGACAGGGGGACATCTCAACGAAGTTGAGATATGGATGAGGTATTGCCTCCCTCCGCACATTATGCTTCGCAAGAACGTCACATTATGCTTCGCAAAATGTTACGGAAGGTGTCGGCATAGCCGACGGAATGAGCCTGCGTGTATAAAAGAAACAGAATACATTCTGTGGACAGAGGGAATCGAGTTCTTATCTTCATTGCCGCGCTCTCCCTCACCCGACGTTGTCGGGAGCTCCCTCCCGGAGGGAGCCTCTCACCGCAATCCATTTTCCACGAACCAAATTTATTAAATACAAAGGAGATCCTTATGAAACTAACGTTTATGGGCGCGGGCAGCACGGTATTTGCCCGCAACGTCATCGGCGACTGTCTCTGCTCGGAGGTACTCCGCGACAGCGTTTTCGCGCTCTACGACATCGATCCCGTCCGTTTGGAGCAAAGCCGCGTGATCCTCGAAGCCATGCGCGCCTCTCTCGGCGGCCACGGCAAGATCGAATGCTACTGCGGCGTGGAAAACAGAAAGGACGCCCTCCGCGGCGCGAAATTCGTCGTCAACGCCATTCAGGTCGGACTTTACGATCCTTGCACGATCATCGACTTCGAGATCCCGAAGAAATACGGTCTTCGTCAGACGATCGCCGACACGCTCGGCATCGGCGGCATCATGCGCGGTCTGCGTACCATTCCCGTCATGAAGGACTTTGCCGACGATATGGCTGAGGTCTGCCCCGACGCGCTCTTCCTCAACTACACGAACCCAATGTCCATGCTCTCGGGCTTCATGCAGAGATACACGCCCATTCAGACCGTCGGTCTTTGCCACAGCGTGCAGGTCTGCTCCGAGCATTTGTTGAAGCAGCTCGACATGAGCGACCGCCTCGAAGGCAGACAGGAGAAGATCGCGGGCATAAACCACATGGGCTGGCTTCTCGAGCTGAAGGACAAGAACGGCGTCGACCTCTACCCCGAGATCAAGAGCCGCGTCGCCGCAAAAATGGCGGACCCCGAATGTAAGGACAAGGTCCGTCTCGACTACATCAACCATTTCGGCTACTATTGCACCGAATCCAGCGAGCATAACGCGGAATACAATATGTTCTACATCAAATCGAAATACCCCGAGCTGATCGAACGCTACAACATTCCGCTCGACGAGTATCCGCGCAGATGCGTGCGACAGATCGCAGGCTGGGAAAAGGAATACGCCGAGATCCTGCAAAACGGCGTGAAGGAGCATACGCGCTCCCGTGAGTACGCGTCTCGTATCATGGAGGCGGTCATGACCAATACGCCGTATCAGATCGGCGGTAACGTCCTCAACGACAATTTCTATATCACGAAC
>JAZRLQ010000066.1:0-20260 GCA_045646925.1 Eubacteriales bacterium | reverse complement strand
GACTTCACTGTTGGGAAGCGCAAGACGCTTACCGGGAGCGCCTGCCGCGAGCAAAAAGGCGCCCATGCTTGCCGCCATACCGATACAGATGGTGGAAACGTCGCATTTGATATAGTTCATGGTATCGAAGATCGCCATACCCGCGGTGATGGAGCCGCCGGGGCTGTTGATATAAAGAACGATGTCCTTATCGGGATCCTGCGATTCGAGGAAGAGGAGCTGCGCAACGACGAGAGACGCAGTCACGTCATTGACCTCGTCCGAAAGGAAAATAACACGATCCTGCAGCAAGCGAGAGTAAATATCAAAGGAACGCTCGCCGCGGCTCGTCTGTTCCACAACCATTGGTACAAGTGCCATAATATAAAATTCCTTTCAAAATACAAATTTTAGGTTTTTTTGTCAAAAGGGGGAGAAAATGCGATTCGCAGGCGTTGACCGTCTGCGAATCGTAATGTTCATATAATTATTCTGCGGAAACGACTTCGGGTTCTACTTCAACAACGCCTTCGTTTACGGTGATAACAGCGTAATCGCGGAGAAGGAGAACTGCCTTGCCTACGCAAACGTCGTCAGCGATAGCAGCAGCATCGATGCTTGCTTTTACCTTGTCAACTTCGATGCCGTAAGCGTCAGCGATCTTCTGATATTCGGTAGCGATATCTTCTTCGGTAGCGGTGAGGTTTTCAGCCTTTGCGATGTATTCGAGAGCAAGACGAGTCTTTACGTTCTGTTCTGCCTGAGGACGGAACTGGGTCTTGAGAGTTTCGATGGTCTGGCCGGTGTACTTCATGAAGGTTTCGAGGTCCATGCCCTGATAACGGAGTCTGTTTTCGTAGTCACGAATGCAGTTTTCAGCTTCGTTTTCGAACATAACTTCGGGGATTTCGCCTTCGATCTTTTCGGTGATCGCCTTGATAAGCTGATCGTCAACCTTGGATTCTTCAGCCTTTTCAGCCTTTTCGGTAAGGTTTGCCTTAACGGAAGCCTTGTATTCATCAACGGTATCGAATTCGGAAACATCCTTTACGAATTCATCGTCGAATTCGGGCATTTCGCTCTTCTTGATTTCGTGAATGAGGCATTTGAAAACAGCTTCCTTGCCTGCGAGCTCAGCAGCATGGTAGTCTTCGGGGAAGGTTACGACAACGTCGAAGTTTTCGCCGATGTTCTTACCGATGATCTGATCTTCGAAGCCGGGGATGAAGTTGCCGGAGCCGATGAGAAGGTCGTGCTTTTCAGCCTTGCCGCCTTCGAAAGCAACGCCGTCTACGTAGCCGTCGAAGTCGAAGATAACGTTGTCGCCGTTTTCAACTGCGCGGTCGGTAACGTCGATGGTGCGAGCGTTGCGCTTACGAACGGATTCGATTTCAGCGTCAACAGCTTCGTCGGTGATTTCAACTGCGTCCTTGGTAGCAGTGAGACCCTTGTATTCGGTAACGGTGATAGCGGGCTTTACGAATACCTTTGCGGTGATAACAACGCCGGTTTCGTCGATAGCCTTGATATCGATGTCGGGGTTGCTTACAACGTCGAGAGCTGCTTCCTTAACAGCTTCGGGGTAAGCGGTGGGAAGAATTGCGTTGATAGCATCTTCGTAGAAAGCGCCAACGCCGTACATTTTTTCGATCATCTTACGGGGAGCTTTGCCCTTTCTGAAGCCGGGGATAGCGAACTTGGATACGTTCTTTCTGTATGCTTTTTCGCATTCTGCTTCAAAGGTTTCGTGATCGATGAAGATTTCGATTTCCTTTTGATTTGCGCCGATTTCGGCAACATTCAATACTTTCATTTTGTCCTCCACGGTATCTTGAGATACCTTTTTAGTTTTTCATACAATGGTAATTGTACCATCTATAAATAGAAAAGTCAATATTTTTTCTGTGTTTTTACGTGTTGAATTCAGATTTTTCTCGATTTCGGTTCAATTTTCAACGGCTCAAAGAGCAAATAATCCGCAGAGATCAAGTAAAAATCGATATCGGAATAGGAAAGCACTCTGGCGCAATCGTAATTGCCGTGGATATGCCCGAAATAACAGCGCTCCACGCCCTTTCGATAAAGCTCCAGAATGATCTCGTCGCAAACGTAGCCCTTGAAGATCGGCGGGAAATGGAGAAAAGCGATCAGCTCCTTCTCTTCTCCGCGCGCGCTCGCCGCCTCCTTCAGCTTTAGTCCGTCCGAAAGACTGATAGCGACTCTCTGCGCCTCTCTCGAGACGATCTTCGCCGCATCCGCGCCGCGTATGGGCGCGCTTCTGTCGTCGGTGTACCAGCCGCGAGAGCCGCAGACGATGAAATCCTCCGTCTCGTACGCGTTGTTGTGCAGAAAACGGATGGTCTTGTAGCCGTTCTCTTCGATGAAGACGTTCAGCTTCGCCATCGTCTGCCACCAGTAGTCGTGATTGCCCTTGAGTATGATTTTCCGGCCGGGTAAAGCCTCAATGAAATCGAAATCCGCTTTGGCTTCCTCGAGGTTCATTGCCCAGGAGATGTCTCCCGCCAGAACGACCGTGTCCTCGTCACGAACACGGGATTCCCAGCCTTTTTTGAATTTTTCCACGTATCCGTTCCAACGGGAGCCGAAAACATCCATCGGCTTTTGCGTTGAAAGAGATAAGTGCGAATCGCCAATGACGTAAAGTGCCATTTTCGAACCCCCAAATGTTTCTTTCATATCAACCTCGTTGATATGAAAGAAGTGATATATTTCGCCGTTTGCGAAATGTGATAGATTCCGCCGACGGCGGAATGTTGGCATAGAAATTTTGCTCCGACTGCATAAAAAAGCGCGATCGGGCAAACAATAGAGTACGAAAGAACGGTAAGTCTTTCGAGATTTTTGATTGAAAGGATAGAAGATCATGAACCACAATTCTTCTGAAAAAACCTGTAAGACCTGCAAAGAAAACCACGGCGTTTCCTGCGACGTGACCAACTGCGCGTATCACGACGGCGCAAGCACCTGCACCGCGGAAAAGATCAACGTCGGTCCCAGCTACGCGACCTCCTGCACAGACACCGTCTGCGCGACCTTCAAGCAGAAAAACGGCTGATACCGCCGCATTTCCGAGAGCCGCGATAGCGGCATGATCTAAAACGCGTTCTCGATGTGACGGATCCCCTTGTCCGACAGAACGCACACCCCGCTCATATGACGGAGATAGACCTCTATCACGTCTATGCGGGGTTTTTTCTTCGTTCCCGATTCCCGAAGATAATTCTCCGCGCACACGCGCAGATTCGCGCGCTTTTTCGCATGGCACGCCTCGCCCGGTCTTCCGTATCGGGACGGCGCGCCCGTGTCCACGCGGCTCTTCACCTCCACGAAAAGAACGTGCGTCTCGTTTTCGCAGATGATATCCGTCTCGAGATGGCCGCTTCTGTAATTGCGGCGAAGGATCGTGTATCCCTTGGCCACGAGATATCTGCAGGCGAACTCCTCGCCCGCTCTGCCGATTTCAAGCTTTCCCATTTTTCGCTTTGTCCACGAAGGAGAGAAAGCTTTTTCTGTGCTCGGGACAGGGTCCGATCTCGATGACCTTTTCTCTGTGCGCCTTCGTCGGATAGCCCTTATGACCTGCGAAGCCGTATTCGGGATAGAGCTTATCGAGCTCCGCGCACTGACGGTCACGCGTAACCTTCGCGAGAATGGATGCCGCCGCGATCGACATGGACTTCGCGTCCCCGCCGACGACGGTCTTCGTCGGAATGGAAAAGCCTCTCGAGCAATTGCCGTCGATGAGAGCGAAATCCGCTTTCACGGGAAGTCCCTCGACCGCGCGGCGCATGGCGAGCATGGTGGCGTTCAGAATATTCAATTCGTCTATTTCGGCAGGCGTTGCCCACGCGATGGAATAGACCGTTTTTTCACGGATGATATCAAAGAGCGCGTCTCTTTTCTTTTCGGAAAGCTTCTTGGAATCGTTGAGTCCCTCGATCACGAGCCCCTCGGGCATGATGACCGCCGCGGCAACGACGTTTCCTGCGAGAGGGCCTCTGCCCGCCTCGTCCACGCCGCAGACGGAGACGTATCCCTGCGCTTCCGCTTCTTTTTCAAACGTATAATCCGGCATAAGAACCTCTCATTCGGGCATTTCGATCGTGATCTTACCGATCTTGCCGCCGCGGAATTCGTCGAGGAACATATTGGCGGTGCGGAGGAAATCCACCTCTCCTCCGGAGATGAGAAAGCCTCTTCTTCTTCCGATCAGCTCGGCAAGCTCGAAATCCGTCGTTTCCTCCAGATCCTGCGGCTTCAGCTTATATCTCGAAACGAGCAGATCGGCGTAGCGGTCTCTGAGTCGTCCCGCAAGCACGCAAGCGAGCGTTTCGATATCCATGATCTCGTCACGGATCGCGCCGGTGAGAGCGAGATTTTCACCGACTCTCTGATCGTCGAACTTCGGCCACAGAATGCCGGGCATATCGAGAAGATCGATGCCAAGCGAGGTCGTGATCCACTGCTTGTTCAACGTCACGCCGGGGCGGTTTTCAACCTTCGCCTTGTTCGTCGAGGAAAGGCGGTTGATCAGCGAGCTTTTTCCGACGTTCGGGATACCGACAATCATGGCGCGGAGCTTTCTGCCCTCCATGCCCTTCTCGCGATAACGCTCCAGACGGTCCTCGCAGAGACGGCGCGCCGCAGGCGCGATGGCGGAAATGCCCTCACCCGTTCTGCAATCGTAAAAAATACATTCTCTGCCAACGCTCGCAAAATGCTTTTTCCAAGCATCCGTCGCCGTGGGATCCGCAAGCGAGGTCTTGCTGAGCAGAGTCAGTCTCGGCTTCGTCGCGACGAGACGGGCGATCTCGGGATTTTCCGAGCTTTTCGGGATCCTCGCGTCGAGAAGCTCGATGACGAGATCCACGTCCTTTAAATTTTCGGAGATCATACGGCGCGTTTTCGCCATATGCCCCGGGAACCACTGTATTCTGTCAGACGGCATATTCATGCCCTCCCTTCTCATTGTCCATATATTTCAGTTCTTTGGTCGTCTTCATTCCAATTTGTCGGAATTCGGGTAGAGTCTGTAGATCGCCTTTCCGACGATCTCCGTTTCCTTGACGAAGCCGACCGTATCGAAGCGGCTGTCCGCGGACTCGTTGCGGTTATCGCCAAGCACGAAATAACAGCCCTCGGGCACGGTGACCGTGTCCCCCGTGATATCGCCTCTTCGCATGGCAACGCCAAGCACGCGGTTGATATAAGGCTCATCGATGATCTCTCCGTCAACGGTGACCGTCCAGCTTGCGAAGTCGAACGTGATCGTCTGTCCGCCCTTCGCGATGACGCGCTTGATGAGCAGCTGATCGTCGTAATATCCGCTATCCTTCTGCACCACAACGATATCGCCGCATTCGGGCGTGTAGAAGAAGCTCGACACGAGAACTCTGTCGTAATCGTGAAGCGTGGGGTACATGGAATCGCCCGAAACGGTCGCCATTCTGCCGACGAAGGTAAAGAGCAAAACGACAAGCACCGCAGACAAGCAAAAAACCTCGATCGCGTCAAACACGGTGTGCATAAGAGGCGCCTTCGGCGCTTTTTCGGCTTCTTCCGCCTCGTTTGACTCGGGCGTGTCCATTTTCTTGAATTCATCCATCATATCGTATTCCTTTCTTCAGATACAAAAGATATCTGCATTCGCTTATTCCACGATCTTTTCGATTTCCTTTTGCAGCGCATCCGTCAGCATAAGGCTGTATACGATCAGAGCTACGCCGAAGATCATGCGGAAAAACCAGAACAGTCCGAAAATATCGTAATCTCCCGCAAACGGCATACCCAACACCATCACGACGGAAAAAGCGGCGTATACGGTTTCCAGCATATGAAGTCTTCTGATTTTCAATTCGAATTCCTCCGTCAGCGTCTGACGTCTTCTGTCGGAAAATTCATGCACGTGCGGGCACGCGATCTCCGCGATCTCAAAGGCGATCTTGCGGTAGATCACGCTCTTCTCCCTGCTGATCTTTACGAAAGCGAACATCGAAACGGCAAAAAGCGCGACGTAGATCGCGAAAAGGATCAGATATCCCGTCTCCTGATACGGATACAGAATCCTTCCGTATCGCCACGAGATACAAAGCATGGGAATGCAGGAAGCGGCAGAAGCGATGGCGAAGAGCCATGCGTTTTTCGTCAATTCCGTTCGTCTTTCGGCAAGATCCTTCGCCGCGATTCCTGCGAAGATCATGACGACACCGAAAAGAAATTCGGGAACGGGGAAAAATCCGGGCAGATCGTAGACCGCGAAACGAATCCCGTCCTCAAATTTCGGAACGAGCAAGAACCAATCGATACGCAGACACATCAGAAAAGCGAACGCCGCCGTTGCGACCGCGCAGAAGGAGAGCGATTTTCTCTTCGTCCAGAGTGCCTTGTTCGGCACGATCTCCTCGTTATATTTATCGCGCAGTACGGTGAGAAATTCCTCGTCCTTGCGGAAAACGTTGAAATAACGCACCATGCGGATAAGCCAGATGACACCGACCGCCAGCGCGAACAAAGCGAGCACGAGGATCAGAAGCCAACGCAAAGCGGAAAAGTCCTCGACGGGATTGGATTCGACGTAGCCGCTTCCCGTTTCGGCGATCGCCGTCAGCTCGGGAATGATCGCCGCCGCCGCGCGAACGATGAGAAAGATTACCGTGAGCGTGCGCGCCTCCGTCGATTCGTAGAAATACGCGACCTTCTTTTGAATGCGGGAAGCAAAGCCTGCCTCACCGAGCGCGATCGTCGCGTAGCGATCGCCGAAAAAGACCTTCTCCTCCGTGAAAGCGGGGTTGCGGTCTCTCGTATTCTGCGCGTAGACCTCGAAGTAAGCCGTTCCGTTTTCGAATTCGGTCTTGTCGAAAATACCGCCGAATTTTGCTACCGCTTCGAATCGGCTCTTGTGATTGGTGTAACGCCCCTCCAGATAAGAAATACCGTAAAACAGATCGATGAACGCGGGGATCAGATACATACTCTCGAGAATACCGAAGGAGAACGTGAGGATCAGATACCACGTCGAGTCGAAGATCATAGAGGCGAAAATGAGCGCGCATTTGACGAGAGATACCCACATCGCAGATTTGAACCGCGCGCGCGCATTACGGATATTGCGCTCCAGATCGGAAAGCTCCGAGAGCGCCTTCATGATGAAGAGATATCCGATAAAATCGGGCAAAACGTCAATAATATTGATAAAGGGATTGAACAAGAAAATACATCCGACGATCATATATCCGATCTTCATAAATGTGATCTTCCCCTTTCTTTCAGAAAATTTGCAGAAGAAGCTCGTTATTTCTTCTTATGCTTGTGCGTGCGGACGGCGTTTTCGTTTGCGCCTTGTTCCGCTTTCGCGCGGTCGAAATAATCGAACGGCGTTTTGTATTTGTGCTTGCGGTTATCGGGCATATCCTCGTCGCCCTCAAGACAGATCCACATATAGCATCCGAAAATGAGCGTCGCGTTGATGAGAATACAGCAGATCCCGAGCAGCATCTGCAGACCCGATATCTTCGACGCGTCGAGCGTAATGCCGAACCTTGGCAAAAGAGACGGCAGAAACTGCTCCGCGAAGAAGAAGATCACCGTATAGATCGCGAGTCGGATCGACTTTTTGCGGAGTTTTTCGACACCCGTCTGCGCAGATATCAGGCAAAGCGAATACAGAAGACAGAGCGAAAAGATCAGCTTGAAAACGGCGTAGCCGTAATTGATAATGGAAAGCCAATTGCCACCGAAGCGGATGATCTCCATGGAGGAAGAAAGCTCCGCCGTGAGATAGAGAAGAGAGAGCGGAACGCCCGCCGCCGCGAGAAGCTTCGAAAACTTGAAGCAATCGCAGTACTGCGATGCCACGGAAAATCCGTGCGACAAAAGCAGAAAGCCGATCACGTCCGGCGTGATATCGAGCGTTACGCCAAGTATATCAAAATTCGTTCCGAGCAGCAAAATATAGCCGAGGAACATCCATGCAAAACCCATAACGAAAAGCCTTTCAGAGAAAATTTTTGCGAGGTAAGAGCTTCCGAACGGCAAGCATACCGCTCACCGTCCGGAAACGTAAGATTTACGCGTTTGCGTCCGTGCTGCCGGGTCTGCCGCAGCACTGCTTGTATTTTTTACCGCTTCCGCAGGGGCAGGGCTCGTTTCTGCCGACACGCTCGGAGGCGCGTCTGACGACGGGCTTTTTCTTCTCGGAGGTATCTCCGCCAACGCCCGCGAGTCCCGCTACTTTCTGTCTTGCGACCTCGGTGCGTCGGATCTCCGATGCGGGTCTTGCGAACAGTACCATGCGAACGGTGTCCGTTCTGATCTTGTCGATCATATCGTCGAACATGATGCCGGATTGGATGCGGTATTCAGTCAGAGGATTTCTCTGCGCGTACGCGTTGAGACCAACGCCGTCGCGGAGATCGTCCATTTCGTCCAGATGCGCGATCCAAGAGGTATCGACCGCGCGCAGAAGAGCCACTCTCTCCAATTCGCGCATATTGTCACCGAAGAGCGCCTCCTGGCTATCGTAAAGCTCTGCCACTCTCGCGAGCAGAACGGATTCCAGTGCCTTCGCGTTGTCCGCGGGATCGTCTGCGCGCAGGATCCAAGCGAGATGGTGCTTTGCTTCCTCGGGCGCGTATCTGCCGTCCTCGTCTGCGCAGCGGCGCAGAGTCTCCGTCACAGCGCTGTCTGCCATACGGCGAATCTTTTCGCTGAGATCCAAGCCGTCGAGAACCTCTCTTCTCTGCTGATAGATGATGATTCTCTGCTGATTCATAACGTCATCGTAGTCGAGGACGTTTTTACGTCGGTTGAAGTTTTCGCCCTCGAGGCGCTTCTGCGCGCTCTCGATGGAGCCGGAAAGGATTTTCGCGTCGATCGGCTGATCGTCGCCGAGACCGAGTCTTTCGATAATGCCGATGATCCTCTCGCTTCCGAAAAGGCGCATGAGGTCATCGTCGAGAGAGAGGAAGAAGCGGCTCTCGCCGGGGTCTCCCTGTCGTCCCGCGCGTCCGCGGAGCTGGTTGTCGATACGGCGGCTTTCGTGGCGCTCCGTACCGAGAATGAACAGACCGCCCGCCTTGCGCACGCGTTCCGCTTCGGGCGCGATCTCGTCTCTGTGCTTCTGCAAAGAGGCGCGGAACATCGCTCTCGCTTCACGCACGCGATCGTCGATCTGCTCGGACATACCGACCGCAAGAGAGATCTCCTCCTCCGTGTAGCCGTTCTTTTTCAGATCGTTCTTGGCGAGAAATTCCGCGTTACCGCCGAGCATGATATCCGTTCCTCGTCCCGCCATATTCGTGGAGATCGTGACGGCGCCGAGCTTACCTGCCTGCGCGACGATCTCTGCTTCTTTTTCGTGGTGCTTCGCGTTCAATACGTTGTGCGGTACGCCCTGCTTTTTCAGAAGCGCGGAAAGCACCTCGGATTTGTCGACGGAGACCGTACCGACGAGAACGGGCTGGCCCTTTTCGTGACATTCCTTGATCTGCGCGATGATCGCTCTGTATTTGCCCGCCTGATTTTTGTATACGACGTCATTTCTGTCCAAACGGATCATCGGACGGTTGGTCGGCACCTCGACGACGTCGAGACCGTAGATCTCGCGGAACTCGTTCTCCTCCGTCAGCGCCGTACCGGTCATACCGGAAAGCTTGTCGTAAAGGCGGAAGAAATTCTGGAAGGTGACCGTTGCGAGCGTCTGGTTTTCGTCCTGGATCTTGACGTTTTCCTTCGCCTCGATCGCCTGATGCAAGCCGTCGGAGAAGCGTCTGCCGGGCATAATACGGCCCGTGAACGAGTCGACGATCATGACCTTTCCGTCCTGCGTTACCACGTAATCCACGTCGCGCTTCATAATGCCGTGGGCATGGAGCGCCTGCTGGATGTGATGGTTGATCTCCATATTTTCGGGATCGGCAAGGTTTTCGAGAGCGAAGAACGCCTCCGCCTTTTCGATACCGTGCTTCGTCAGAACGACGCGCTTTGCCTTTTCGTCAACGATATAATCCTCCGCAACGTCCTCGTTGTCGGATTTCGTATCCATTTCCTTCACGATGTGCGCGCGCAAACGGCGTACGAAGGATTCCGCCGTCTTGTAAAGCTCGTTCGACTGCGCGCCTCTGCCGGAAATGATGAGAGGTGTTCTCGCTTCGTCGATGAGAATGGAGTCCACCTCGTCCACAATGGCGAAGGCGTATCCTCTCTGTGTCAGCTCCTTTTTGTAGATGACCATGTTATCGCGCAGATAGTCGAAGCCGATCTCGTTATTCGTGCCGTAAGTAATATCCGCAGCGTAAGCCGCCTTTTTCTCTTCCGCGCTCTGTCCGTGAACGATGAGTCCCGTCGAAAGACCGAGGAAGCCGTAGACCTTTCCCATTTCTTCACTGTCGCGGCGAGCGAGGTAGTCGTTGACCGTGACGATGTGTACGCCCTTTCCCGTGAGCGCGTTCAGATAAGCGGGCATGGTCGCGACGAGCGTTTTACCTTCGCCCGTTTTCATTTCCGCGATACGTCCCTGATGGAGAATGATACCGCCCATCAGCTGTACGCGGAAGGGGCGTTTTCCGAGAACACGGTCCGCTGCTTCGCGGCAAGCCGCAAACGCATCGGGCAAGATACCGTCGAGCGTTTCTCCCGCCGCAAGTCTTTCCTTCAGCAAAACAGTGGTACCGCGAAGCTCGTCGTCGCTCATCGCGGCGTATTTCTCCGCAAGAGCCTCGATTTTGTTCACGGTCGATCTCATTTTTTTGATCTGTCTTTCACTGTATGTGCCGAACAATTTATCCCCAAGTGACATTTTCAATATCCTTTCAAATTTCAAGTAATTACGTCCGTCGATTCAAAAAAGCATCGGACGTATGGCAAGTCCAATATGTATTATACTGTATTTTTCAAAAAAATACCACATGATTTTGTAAACAAAATGAAATCCCGAACTTTTTATCCGACAATTTCACCCTGCGCGTCCGAAAGAAGCGCGCCGAGACGCTCGCCGTCGGTCTTCAGTCCCTCGAACGCGGTCTGTCGCAGAATCTCGTAAACGGCGATCGCCGCGCTGTTTGAGAGATTCAGACTTCTCTTGTCCGAAAGCATGGGAATGCGCACGCTATGGTCGAAATGCGCAGAGGTCAGCTCCTCGGGAAGCCCCTTCGTTTCCTTTCCGAAAACGAGATAGATCTCGCCTGTTTCGTCGAGTGTCGCTTCCGTATAAAGCTTGCTCGCCTTCGTGGTGTAAAACCACAGATTATCCTTACCGTGCTTTTCCATAAAATCGGCAAGCGAATCGTACATATAGATTTCGAGGGTGTTCCAATAATCGAGCCCCGCGCGCTTCAGCTTGCGGTCGTCGATCACGAAGCCCATGGGATATACGAGATGGAGCGCGGCTCCCGTCGCAGAGCAGGTTCTCGCGATATTGCCCGTATTCTGAGGAATTTCCGGTTCAACCAGAACAATATTTATTTTCGTCATAATGATCTCCGTTGTCTATATAATTCTTTTGATTAACTAATTTATTATAACGCATCTTTCTGAAAAAAGCAATCTTTTTATACGATATACAGAAATTTCATCGTGTATTTTTTTCTTTTCCGCAAAAAATGAGTACGAAAATCCTTTTTCAAGGCAAGAGGATTTCCGCAAATCAAAAAAGGAAGGTGTACGTATATGCTAAAACGATCGGTCAAATGCGTTTCCGTCATCGCGGCGGCTCTTGCATTCATTTTCGTCAACGAATCCGCGCTTTATGCCGCAGCCGCGCAGAATTGGTACTGCAAGCGCGAAAAGGAACACGTCCGCCCCGCCATTGATCCGAATATGTCGTATATCGAAGAAGAAAACGGCTTTTTTATCGGGAAGGATCCGGAGGAAAAGGTCATCTATCTGACTTTCGACGCGGGATATGAAAACGGCAATATTGCGCGTGTTCTGGACACGCTGAAGGCGCACAACGCCGAGGGCGCGTTCTTCATTCTGGAAAATCTCATCCGCAGAAATCCCGAGCTTGTCGAACGGATGAAAAACGAGGGCCACCTCGTCTGCAACCACACCGCCCGACACAAAGACATGACGCTTCTCACGGAAGAGGAGATCGAAAAGGAGCTTTGCTGTCTTGCGTCGCTTTACAGAGAGACCTTCGGGTGCGAGCTTGCGCCCTTTTACCGTCCGCCCGAGGGGAAATTCGACCGCAAAAGCCTCGTCGTGGCGAAAAAGCTCGGATATCACACGGCGTTCTGGAGTCTGGCGTACGCGGATTGGGACAACGAAAAGCAGCCCGATCCCGAAAAGGCGAAAAAGCTTCTCTGCGATCATCTGCACAACGGCGCGGTCATTCTTCTCCACCCGACGTCGAAGACCAATGCCGACATTCTCGACGCGCTTTTAACGGAATGGGAGGCGCAGGGCTACCGCTTCGGCTCTCTGCTTGAATTCACGGAGAAGAACGCATGAAACGGTATCTCGCTCTTCTGATCGCGGCGGCGTTTTTTCTGTTTCCGCTCATCCCGTCGGCAAGATCGGATCAGCCCGTCATCCGTTCGGGAGATCCGAATTCGAAAAAGATCGCGCTGACCTTCGACGACGGACCGCACCCGTACAAAACGGACGCCGTTCTGGATCTGCTCGAGCAGTACGGCGTAAAGGCGACCTTTTTCGTGATCGGTGAAAACGTCTCCTACTACCCCGAGCCGCTGAAGCGCGCGGTCTCGCTCGGCCACGAGATCGGCAATCACACCTATCATCACGCATTGCTCTCCGAATCGTGCGAGGCAAGCACCGCAGAGGAGATCGAATCGACCGAGGAGATCGTTTTTCGGACCGCAGGCTATCGAATGACGCTCTTCCGACCGCCCGAGGGCGCGTATAACGAATGCGCGCTGAACGTGGTCAGAAGCAAGAACTACCGCGTGATCCTCTGGACCGTGGACACGCGGGATTGGGAAAACAGAAGCGCCGACGATATCGTGAAGACCGTCACGAGCGGCGTTCGCGGCGGAAGCATTCTGCTCTTCCACGACTATATGAGCAAAAAGTCGCACGCGATGGAGGCTCTGCAGATCCTGATCCCGAAGCTTCTCTCGCAGGGATACGAATTCGTGACCGTCTCCGAGCTTCTCGAATACGGGAGCTGAGGCGTTTTAAGGGAAATAAAAAAGCACCCGGTGAGATGGGTGCTTTCTTTTCTTTATGAGAAGAAATTGAACTGCAAAATTAACCGTTCATGCCATTGAGCATGTTAGTGAATCTGCTCTTCTTTCTTGCAGCATTGTTTTTGTGAAGAATACCGTGAGCAACAGCCTGGTCAATCTTCTTAACAGCCTGCTTGTAGGTCTGCTGAGCAAGTTCCTTGTCACCTGCAGCAACAGCAGCTTCGTATTTCTTAAGGTCGGTCTTGAGCGCAGTCTTGAACATTTTGTTCTGAAGAGTCTTGGTTTCAATAACCTTTACGCGCTTTTTCGCGGACTTGATATTCGGCATCGTTTACACCTCCTTGTCGAATTGATAAGAAGCAGGGTCGCCATGAGAGGTTGGCGATTATCCTTTTTCTATCTGCATTACTATACTATCATATCACTTATTCTGACAAATAGCAATAGGTTTTCAAAAATTTTTTTGATTTTTTTCAAATTTTTTTCTTCTTAAGGGAAATTTTCGATTCCGTACCCTGCCACAGACGAACGATATTCTTTCTGTGGAGGAAAATGATCAGAATTCCCATCAGAACGGCGGCGATAATGCCCGCAGGGGGGACTGCCGCAACGGCGCCGTTTTCCAGCGTGATCGTGATAAAGGGGATCATGTTGATCAGAATCGGGAACGTACCCGCGCAGATCACAGAGCCGAGAGAAACGTAACGGGAAATGTATACGATGAGTACGAAGCAAAGCAGCATAAGCACCCATACGAGAGGGTTCAGCACAAGCAGAGCGCCCGCGAAGGTCGCAACGCATTTGCCTCCCTTGAAATGATAGAAGATCGGGAATGCGTGTCCGAGCATACACATCAGCGCGGAGATATAAGCAAAGCCCGTATAATACGGCATGACGAGAAGACCGATCAGAGTAGCGATCACACCCTTGAGGATATCGCAGGAAAGCGTAAGCAACGCGGCTTTCAAGCCGTACGTGCGGAGCATATTCGTCGAGCCTGCGTTACCACTTCCGTGCTGACGCACGTCGTCATGGTGCATTCCGCGGGAAAAGACGACGGCAAAGCTAATGCTGCCCAGCAGATACGGAACGACGACGCAAAATACCATCGCCAAGAAGAAGATCGGCGTGCCCATTTCATAGCCCAATTTTCCGATCAGACCTGTTGTTAAAAGTTCTCCCATAACAAACTCCTTATTCTTTATTCGTCGCCTTTCTGGCGGATCACAAAGCGGATGGGGGTACCGTTGAAGCCGAACACTTCTCTGAGCTTGTTCTCGAGATAACGCTGATAGGAGAAGTGGAAAAGCTCGGCTTCGTTACAGAAAATAACGAAGGACGGGGGACGGACGTCCACCTGCGTCATATAGTAGATCTTGAGTCTTCTGCCGCGATCGGTGGGAGGAGGTACTCTCGTGATCGCTTCGGAAAGAACGTCGTTGAGCATACCCGTGGAAACGCGCAGGGACGCCTGCTCATTGACGTAATTGATGAATTCGAAAAGCTTGGGAAGTCTCTGTCCCGTCTTCGCGGAAATGAAAAGGATCGGCGCGTAAGGCATATACGCAAGCGAGGTACGGATCTTTTCCGTGAATTCCTTCACGCTGTTGTTGTCCTTTTCGACGAGGTCCCATTTGTTCACGACGATGATCGTCGCCTTGCCCGCTTCGTGAGCAATGCCCGCGATTTTTTCGTCCTGATCGGTAATACCCTCCGTCGCGTCGATCAGAAGCAGACATACGTCCGCTCTTTCAACGGCGGCGTGCGCGCGAAGCACACTGTATTTTTCGATACGGTCAAGCACCTTGCTCTGACGGCGGATACCCGCGGTATCGATGAAGGTGTATTTGCCGTGCTCGTTTTCGACAAAGCTGTCGATAGCGTCTCTGGTCGTGCCCGCGATATTGGAAACGATCATTCTCTCTTCACCGAGAACGCGGTTGACGAGAGAGCTTTTGCCCGCGTTCGGCTTACCGATCACGGCGACCTTGACGGAATCGTCCTTCTCCTCCTCCTCGTCCTCCACATCGGAAAGCTCGAGAATGCGGTCGAGAAGGTCACCCGTACCCGTTCCGTGTACGGAAGAAAGCGCGATGGGATCTCCATCGAAGCCAAGCTCATAAAATTCGTAATATTCGAGAGGGAGCGCGCCGACGGAGTCGATCTTGTTGACGCAAACGATGACGGGCTTGCCGCTCTTGAGGAGCATAACGCCGATATCGCGGTCATCCGCAGTCAATCCCGCGTGAATATCACACATAAATACGATAACGTCCGCAGTTTCGATCGCGATCTCCGCCTGTGTCTTCATTTTTTCGAGAATCAGATCGTCCGTTTTGGGTTCAATACCGCCGGTATCGATCAGAACGATGGGTTTTCCGTTCCATTCGGTCTCATAATAGATGCGGTCGCGCGTAACGCCCGGAACGTCCTCAACGATGGAGATACGGGTGCCCGCGATCTTATTGAAAAGCGTACTTTTGCCGACATTCGGTCTGCCAACGATCGCCGCAACTGTTTTTGCCATGGGAACATCCTCCTTTAAATTTATTTTAAATACCTGTCAATTTGTCAAAGAATTCGTAGCCGTCCGAGATACAGGTCTCTATCGCTACGCCGAGCGACTCGGAAAGCTCGTCGATATGCATACCGCAAAGGAAGAGGTCCTCCTCGTAGCGAAGCATATTCGTCGAAATATAAAGCGTTTCGCCAAGCGGCTTGCCGGAGAGCTGCTCCTTCAGATCCTTGCCGGTCAGAAGCCCCGCAACCGTCACGGACTCGCCGAAATAGCGGTTTTCTATCTCATATATATGGATCTTAACATTCGGATATTTCACGCGGAATTTTTCCGCAAGCTCGCAAAGGAATCCGTACGCCGCCTTGCCGGTCGCGATCGAGATCTCTCTTTCGAGCGACTCGTCCGCCTCCGCATCCGCGAGCGCGTCCTCAAATTCCTGCTTCATGGAGGCGATCATGCCGACACCGTCCTCGATCGCGTGGAAATCCTCGTAATATTCGGCATCGGGGATCGGAATTCCCGCCTGCTGATAAAATTCGTCACCGACGTAAAAGATACGGCTTCCGTAATGCTTGAGACACTGCTCCGCAAACGTTTCTACCGTTCGGATCACCTGTTTTGCCTCCTCCGCAGAAAAAGCGGTCAGCGGATACAGCTTGTTTTCCTCACGGAATCTCGTCATGCCCGCAGGCACGATGGAAACGTGGATCACGGAAGGATACATACACGCGAGATCGTGCATGGTCTTTTCCAATTCGGCGCCGTCGTTCACACCGCGGCAAAGAACGATCTGACAGTTCATTTCCGTTCCCGCCTCGGCAAATCGCTGCATATAAGCGAGCGAAGAAGCCGCCTTCGGATTTTTCAGCATAAATACGCGGAGCTCGGGATTTGTCGTATGGACGGAGATATTGATCGGCGACATTTTCATTTTGATGATACGGGAAACGTCGTCGTCCGTCAGATTGGTCATCGTGATATAATTGCCCTGCAAAAAAGAAAGGCGGCTGTCGTCATCTTTGAAATAGAGCGTATCTCTCATTCCGCGCGGAAGCTGATCGATGAAGCAGAAAATGCATTTATTGCGACAGGAATGCTTCTTATCCATCAGGAAAGTTTCAAATTCGAGCCCGATATCGTCGTACTCGTCCTTTTTGATATTGACCGTATATTCCTCACCGTCGCGGCAAAGCAAAACGGAGAGGCGTTTCTCGCAAAGATAAAAGCGGTAATCGAGAATATCCGCAATCGCGTGTCCGTTGACGGAAACGAGAAGATCGCCCTTTTTTATCCCGTGTCTGTCCGCAGAAGAGCCCTTCAGAACGCCCGTAATCGCAACCATTGTACGCATCCTTTCTTTTCGTGATTTTTCGAATGTTATAGAAATGACTTGAATATAAAGAAAATCGGCAGGTATGCACGCATACCTGCCGCAGATTGCAACCAATGCTGCAAATTACGCGTCCTGTTTTACAATTTCCTTGCCGTTATAGGTTCCGCAATTTTTGCAAACTCTGTGCGAAAGATTGTATTCGCCGCATTTGGGGCATTTAGTCATGCCGGGAAGGTCAAGCTTCCAAACGATAGAACGTCTTTTGTCACGTCTTGCCTTCGATACTTTTCTCTTCGGTACTGCCATGTTACCACACCTCCAATTTAAAGATTACGGCCTATGCCGTTAATGATAAATTTAATTCCGCTATTGCAATAGGGTTTTAAGAATCGCAAGTCGGGGATCCACTTCTTTTTTATCGCAATCGCAATCGCCTTCATTCAGGTTTTTGCCGCATTTATGACAAAGACCGAGGCAATCCTCCTTGCAAAGTGTTCTCGACGGCATTTCGAGCATGATCTCCTCCTCTACAGAGGGAAGCAAATCGAGTTTTTTATCCTCGATAATGATGTAATCGTCATTTTCATCCGAAACATCTCCGCTCGAAGCGATATCCTTCTCAAACGAAATTTCAAGCACGTTGCTGACGGGTTCAACGCATCGCGCGCACACGGTACTATAAGAAACCTTCACGTCTGCGGAAAGAACCATATAGCCTGCCATGTTTTTAACATATCCCGTCACAATAATGGGCTCTGCAAAATCAACGTCCGAATAAACAGTCGCGAGAAGGCTGTCCTCGGTCGGACGAAAGGAAAAATCAAAATCAATCTGTTGTAAAGAACCCGACAGAATCGGCAACATATCAAGAATCATTTTTACCTCCTTAGCTGAACCTACATAACACCAAAATACAACATATTCATTATACATGGAGATTCTCTCTTTGTCAAGGCTTTTTCTTATTTTTTGCGAAAAGCTCCCTGCTTTTTAGGCATTTTTTCGAATTTTAATCACGAGAATCGAATTTTCTTTCAGATATCTTCCGCAAGAAAGCGTCTTACCGTCGGTTTTCTGCTCGTAAACCTGCTCAAAATGACGACGGTCATCCGTCAGATAATATTCCGCCGTATAGAGCGCGTCCTCCTCCAATCCCTGCAATCCGATCGTATAATTCTTCCATGCGCCCCGATATTGGGAAATCGCAACGCAGGAATAATCGCCGCAGCTGCTCGCCATAACGTAAACGCCCGGGTGCACGCCGTTTTCGATCACGGAGACCTCCGTTTTACCCTGTCGCAAAGCGTCGTACGCGTAGAATGCGTCGAACTGCTTTTGCGGAACGCCGTAAATATTAAACATCGTGCAATACATGGAGAGCGCGTCGGCTCTGTGCATGGTCGCCGCCTGCACCTCGCTTTGCTGTAAGGTCATCATCTGCGCGAGGCTATACGAGGCGCCGACCTCGGAGCTTGCGGTCTTGAACATCTCCTCGAAGAGATATTCCCCGCCCTCCAGCTCAAATTCCGCCCAAAGTCCCGTGCGGATCCAGAAGTAATTCCACTCCGTGCAGACGAGAAACGCGTTTTCGTAGCCGTAGTCGTTCAGAAGTCCGCGCAATTTCGCTATGTAGCGCTTTGTGCGCTCGGGATCGTCCACGTAGCAATGCCACGGGCAGAAGTCGATCGGCGTTTCGTTTTTTCGCAGGATCGAAAAGACCGTTCGGAAAAACGCTTCTCTTTCGGGTGTGAGGATATTGCAGCTCGGATACGAGCCGATATACAGATCGGGAAAGCACTTTTTGAGATGAGCTGCCGCCACGCTCAGAAATTCACCGAACTCGGCGGGCGTTCCCGTCCACTGTCCGTCCATCGCGCGATTCGGATTGCATCCGTCGGGCTCGTTCCAGATCTCAAAATATTTGATATCGTAACGATGTCCGTTCGCCCATCCCTCGTTGTAATGACGGATGATATGCTCGCAGATACGCGCCCACTTCGCGTAATCCTTCGGCGGCTCGTTGTAGAAACGGAAATCTCCCTGCTCCATGCTTGAGCCAAGTCGGTAGATGATATCCGTGCCGCATTCCTTGATCTTTTCGATATAATAATCGGAAAGCGTGAAATCATAGCTTGCGGGATCGTTCTCGTCCGCGTCAAAATCACGGAAAATGCTCGGGATATCACAGCAGGCATGAAAATGCGTACGCATATCGTGGAGACGCGAAAAAGGAATGTTTGCCTTTTTGAAATACTTCGCCGTCATTTTGGACGGACCGTTGCAAACGCCGTTGACGGGCTTCACGGGACCTTTCGGCGTTGAAAAATCAATTGTAAAATCCATATTATATCCTTTTCAGAAAAAAGCGGACGTAACGTCCGCTTTTTCGATCATGCCGCATTATTTCGCGATGATGTTGAAAATCTTATTCTTTACGTAAATCTTCTTGACGATGGTCTTGCCTGCGACGAGGTTTGCGACCTTTTCACTTGCCATAGCGGCAGCGAAAGCGGTGTCTTCGTCTGCGTCTGCGGGAATCTGTACGGTGTCCTTCGTCTTACCCATAACGGCAACGGCGATGGTAACGGTGTTGTCAACCGTCTTCGCTTCGTCGTAGGTCGGCCATGCTTCGAGAGAAACGAGGGTTTCTTCGCCGAGTCTGTGCCAGAGCTCTTCCGCAAGGTGAGGAGCGAAGGGAGCGAGAAGCTTCACGAAGATCTTGAGCTCGTCAACGGTAAGGCTCTTCGCATCGTAGATCTCGTTGAGAAGCGCCATCATGGAAGCGATCGCGGTGTTGAACTTCATCGTGTCGATATCGTTCGTTACCTTCTTGATGGTCTTATGGAAGGAGGTTTCGAGCTTCTTGGTTACACCCTCGCCCTTTGCCATGTACATGAGACCTTCCACACGTTCAAGGAATCTCTTGCAGCCCTTGATGCTGGAGGGAGACCACGGAGCAGCAGAGCCGTAATCGCCCATGAAGAGAATGTATACGCGGAGAACGTCTGCGCCGTATTCTTCAACGACGTCGTTGGGGTCAACGACGTTGCCCTTGGATTTACTCATCTTTTCACCGTCGGGACCGAGAATGAGACCCTGCGCGGTACGCTTTGCGTAAGGCTCTGCTTCCGGAACTGCGCCGATATCGTAGAGGAAGTGGTGCCAGAAACGAGAGTAGATCATGTGACGGGTAACGTGCTCCATACCGCCGTTGTACCAGTCAACAGGCATCCAATAATCGAGCGCTTCCTTCGAAGCGAGCGC
>JAZRLQ010000065.1:0-11653 GCA_045646925.1 Eubacteriales bacterium | reverse complement strand
TTACAAATGGCAAGAGTTTATCATCAAGATAGTGAGTGTCCCGCCCAAAATAATTGTAAGAGTCTGTACTAACAATAGCGTCAAAAAAATCTTTTTCAAAAGGTAAATTTGTTGCATCTGCTTTGACGGCGATAATTTGCTCTTCGCAAAGTCCCATCGTTTCAAAAAACCGAGCATTTTCAATAGGGTCGCTCCACAAATCTGCAGCATATACCTGAAAGCCGTATTCTTTTGCGAGAAACACACTGGTCAAACCTTGACCGCTTCCCAAGTCACATACAACGGCACCGTCTTTGATTTTATGCCCCATTAATAGTTCTTCTTCTAATTTTACCGGATTAGGCCCCATTATTTTCTTCATTAAATCAGGGGTTTGGTATTTTTCACTTTTTATATATTCCATTTGAAAATTTCCTTTCTTACAAGTCCACACGCGAAGCAATACAAATTCTTATTTATCGATGAGATAATTATATCACAAAACCGAGATCAAGTAAACCCGTATCCTGTAAACAATCGAAAATATTCTTTCTACATAGCCAAATGCTTTCAGCCAAGCGTTTGGCTTTTTTTATTGCAGAAAGGATTGATAACAGATGAATGCAATTATTTCAAAGGGCGACAAGACCGCCCACGTTCAGCTTCCGGCTGAACAAAAACAGCTTGCAGGCGCACTCGTGTATTTGGGTGAAAATCACGCTTCCGATTATGAACTCAAATACAACGAAGAAAACCGAGCCGGTCTCAAGGTTTCGCTCGACTGTCACGGACTCGTGGAAAACGCCATTGCAAAATCAGTTCCGAACGGATTGCGCTTCAGAGTCTTGAACGACGCGCTTACCTTAATGAAAAATCTGCCTTATCGGGTCAAAAGGGATTTGGAAGATTCCATTGCGTTGAATGGGCTGGCATCCTTTGGACAGCTTGAGAAAATGCTTGTCGATGCTACACCGAGGGCTGTTACGACCAAATACTATTGCCCTCTGACGCTTCAGGTTCACGGAAGAGATTCATGGGGTGATATTGACAATGAGGGCTACGCGGAGGACGGAGAATTCGCGGCACGGCATGAAGACGTGATCCGAAGTGCTCTGCAGGCGTATACGGCTTACGACGAAGTCAATATGGCAGAATATTTTCACGGCGACAACAGAGTCAAGGAGAAAATCATTTCCGCCGATTGGGATTTCGAGCGCAAAGGCGATGCGCTTTACGGCTGTATCACGGTTCGCACGGCAGGACCTCTTTCAAGCGAAGAGGAAGAATCTCTCAAGGAGTGGATCACGGGACAGAACTCGGACGGTCTCGGCGAAGGCTTCGAACAGCAAGAGATCTATTTTGAAAACGGTCGGTACGGACAATTTATGTACGTCAGCTTCTGGAATTTCGATGATGATTATTTCGTTGACAACGAAAGCGAATTTGAGGAACGCCTCGAAAACCAAAGCATGGAAATGGGAGGCATGTGATGGCACTGCTGTTCTCCCACGTTCGGGTATCCGCGCCCGATGGAAGCGAAGCGGAATTTCTCGTGAAAGGTATTCCGAGAGATTACGATGACCTCGAAAATTACACAGCGTTCGAAGAATTTTTGGGAGAGCTTGATGGAGAAACTGAAATCAGCGTTCGCGCCGGTAACGCCCGTTTTATGTGCATAGACGATATGTCTCTTGATGAAAACGGAGATGTTTTGCCGATCAAGATGACCAAGGAATGGAAGATGGATTTCAAAGACAATGCGGGATGCTTCTGATTCGATGAGGCTGTCATCAAAATCATAGAATTTGTGGTAAATACGGAAAATATCACCATGTATGTATAAGCGAAACTGCCGAAGCAATGAAAACGGAGAAGATTGCAACGAAAGGCAATTATATCTAAAAAACATCATGGAAAATGGTGCTTATTTATGGATGATGTTTATAAAAAACGGTTTATATTTTTATTGAATTTTTATGAAATTAAATCAATTGAGAAAAAATATTAAAAAACCACTTGATTTTTATTTTATAATTGTATATAATAGACAAATCGACTGTTTTGGAAATCGACGCATATTTGAATTTTAGTTTTGGACTCCGTACTTTAGGCTTTTAGACTTTTTTTGGCTTTAGACTTTGGACTTTGGATCTTGGACTTTTAACAAGCGATATACGTTTGGATGTTTCGTTTTTCAAAAACGGGCGTTCAAACGTATTTTTTGTTTGAAATCTTCAGAAAAAGGTGGTTATTACAGTGAATTCAAAAACGTTTTTCTATATACTGAAGCGATTGATTCTTTCACTCGTCACGGTATGGGTTATTATTACGATTACATTTTTTGTAACCCGTCTCGTCCCCGGCGGACCTTTTCAGAGTGAAAAGGCGATCACGCCCGAGGCGAAAGCGGCGCTGGAGGCAAAATACGGCTTGGACAAGCCCGTTTTTCAGCAGTATCTGACGTATCTCAAGGATATCTTTACAAAATTTGATTTCGGTCCCTCTCTCAAGCAGAGAGGACGTGACGTTATCGATATCATCGGCGACGGACTCGGCGTCAGCGCCATTCTCGGCATTACGGCGGCAGCCATTGCGGTCGTTTGCGGTGTCGTTCTCGGTTCGATCGCGGCGCTCCGCAGAAACAAATTTATCGATAAGCTGATCATGGTCGTCACGACGGCGTTCGTTTCGATGCCTTCCTTTATCATGGGTACGCTTCTGCTGATCCTCTTCTGTATTACGATTCCCGTTCTTCCCGCAAACGGCGCGCTCGAAGGCGGTCTTGTTCTTCCGATCATCACGCTTGCCCTGTATCCAACGGCGTATATTACGCGTCTGACACGCTCCTCCATGCTGGACGTTCTGGGTCAGGATTATATCCGCACGGCTAAGGCGAAGGGCGTATCTCCCGTATCCGTTATTTTCAAGCACGCCTTGAAAAACTCGCTGATCCCCGTCATCACGTACTGCGGTCCCATGCTTGCGTATATCGTTACGGGATCTCTCGTTGTAGAACGTATTTTCGCGGTCAACGGCATCGGACGCGCATTCGTTTCCAGCATTACGGACCGAGATTATCCGTTGATTATGGGTACGACGATCGTGCTTGCGACGCTCATCGTCGTGATGAATCTCGTCAGTGACATCCTCTACAAGGTAGTGGACCCCAGAATCAAATTGGAGTAAGGAGTAGAATCCACATGAATAAAAATAAGCTCACTCTTCAGGTCGATCTTGACCGCTTTATCCCCGCAACGGCGGAGGAAAAGGAATATCTGGTCAAGATGCGTCCCGCTTCCACCTTCTTCAAGGACGGCGTGAAGCGCCTTTTGAAAAATAAAATTGCGACGATATCGTTTTTTATCGTTGTTCTGATTACCGTTTTGTCCATCGTTCTTCCGGCTTTTTGGCCGTATTCGTACGATCAGCAGCTCGGTATTACGCCCGGCAAGCCCGTTGATCCCTCTTACTCCAATCTCAAGCCCCTGACATACGGTGCGACGGAGCAGAAAAGAATGGAAAACGGAGAATTCGTTTTCCCGCATCTTTTCGGTACGGACGCGCAGGGACGCGACTACTTCATCCGTGTAGTCTACGGAGCGCGTATCTCTCTCGCCGTCGGCTTTTTTGCCAGCATTATCGTCCTTGTGATCGGTCTTCTGGTCGGCTCTGTTGCCGGCTACGTCGGCGGTAAAGTCGATCTCGTTATTATGAGAATCGTCGATATCATCTACTCGTTACCCGATATGCTCATGGTTATTTTGCTTGCGGCGGTTCTGAACGAAACGCTGGAGCCCGTGCTTGAGGGTACGGCGCTTGAAAAGCTCGGCAGCAATATCATCAGCCTCTTTCTCGTGTTTGCGCTTTTGTATTGGGTTTCGATGGCGCGTCTGATCCGCGGACAGATCCTCTCCCTCCGCGAGCAGGAATACGTCCTCGCCGCGAAGACCTCCGGTGCAAATCCCGGCAGGATCATCCGCAAGCACTTGATTCCGAACTGCATAAGCGTTTTGATCATTTCTACGGCTTTGCAGATCCCGAGCGCGATCTTCACGGAAAGCTATCTTTCCTTCCTCGGCCTCGGCGTTAACGCTCCGATGCCCTCCCTCGGCTCCCTTGCTTCCGATGCGCTCAACGGCATTAACAGTTATCCCTACAGACTCGTGATTCCCGCAATCGTTATTTCGCTCATCGTTTTGTCCCTCAATCTTTTCGGTGACGGCTTGCGCGACGCGTTCGACCCGAAGCTGAACGGTTAAGAAAGGAGAAACGATATGGCACTTTTGGAAGTTAATAATTTACACACCTCCTTTTTTACGGATGCGGGCGAAGTCAAGGCCGTCAACGGCGTCTCCTTCTTTCTGGAGCGCGGAAAGGTCCTCGGCATCGTCGGTGAATCCGGCTCCGGTAAATCCGTAACCGCGTATTCCATCATGCAGATCCTTGCCTCCACGGGTAAGATCGTGGGCGGCTCCATCAAGCTTGACGGAGAGGAGCTCGTCGGCGCGGGCGAGAAAAAGATGAAGACCGTCAGAGGCAATAAGGTCTCCATCATTTTTCAGGACCCTATGACGTCCCTCAATCCGACCTATACGATCGGCGCGCAGCTTTGCGAAGCCATTCTCCTGCATACCGACCGCAATAAAGCCGAAGCGCGAGCGCGCGCGGTGGAAATGCTCCGTCTCGTCAACGTCAACGAGCCCGAGAAGCGTATGAAGCAGTATCCGCACGAGCTTTCCGGCGGTATGCGACAGAGAGTCATGATCGCGATGGCGCTGGCTTGCGAGCCGGATATCCTGATTGCGGACGAGCCTACGACCGCGCTTGACGTAACGATCCAGGCGCAGATCCTCGAGCTTATGCGCGACCTCCAGCGCGAGCTCGGCATGGCAATCATCATGATCACCCACGACCTCGGTGTCGTTGCACAGATGTGTGACGAGGTCGTAGTCATGTACGCGGGCTCCATTTGCGAGCAGGGAACCGCGGACGAGATCTTTTACAATCCCAAGCATGAATATACGAAGGGCTTGCTCCGATCCATCCCCTCCTCCGCTACGCTCGGTCAGAAGCTCCAACCGATCGCGGGTACCCCGATCGACCTTCTGAATATGCCGCAGGGATGTCCCTTTGCGCCCCGTTGCGATGCGGCGATGAAGATCTGCATGACGGAGCACGCACCCAAGCTCGATATCAACGACGAGCATAGGGTTGCTTGCTGGATGTGCGTCAAGGAGTGCATTGAAAACGGAACGATTTCCGTGGAGGCACCCGAAAAAACGCAGAAAGGCGGTGGCAAAAATAATGAGTGAAAATAAAACGCTCATTGAGGTAAACCACCTCAAAAAATATTTTGATATTAACGTCGGTCTTTTCAAAAATAAGCCCCTCAAGGCGGTTGACGACGTATCCTTCGCCATCAAAAAGGGTGAAACGCTCGGACTCGTCGGTGAATCCGGCTGTGGCAAAACGACGGTCGGCAGATCGCTCCTTCACCTCTACAAGCCTACCGCGGGCGAGATCGTCTACGACGGTAAGAAGCTGGAAAGCGCGGCAGACCTCAAGGAATACCGCAAGAAAGCGACGATGGTCTTTCAGGACCCCTATTCCTCGCTCAATCCCCGTATGACCGTTTCCGACATCATCGGTGAACCGATCGACGTACATAAGCTCTATACGAGCAGAAAGGACCGTCAGGACAGAATCCTGGAATTGATGTCGAAGGTCGGGCTCAACAGTGAGCACGCCTCCCGCTACGCTCACGAATTTTCGGGCGGTCAGCGTCAGAGAATCGGCATTGCCCGCGCGCTTGCCGTCAATCCCGAATTCATCGTTTGCGACGAGCCCGTGTCCGCGCTTGACGTTTCCATCCAGGCGCAGGTCATCAATATGTTCGGCGAGCTTCAGGAGGAGATGGGACTGACCTATCTTTTCGTGGCGCACGACCTGCTCGTTGTCAGACATATCAGCGACAGAATCGCCGTTATGTATCTCGGCCGCATGGTCGAGCTTGCGGACGCGGAGGAGATCCACGCGCGCCCTCTTCACCCCTATACGCAATCCTTGCTTTCCGCGATCCCGATCCCCGATCCCAAGATCGCCAGAGCAAATCAGAGAATCGTTCTGAACGGCGATATTCCCAGCCCGCTGAACGCCCCCTCCGGCTGTCCCTTCCGCACCCGTTGCCGTTACGCAACGCCCGCGTGCGCGGAGTCCATGCCTGAATTCAAGGAAGTGTCCAAGGGACATTTCGTTGCCTGCCACCGTGTGGCTGAGATCAACGACTGATCTCAATATGATTTCGATTTTATTGTGTTAATGACGATGCGTCGGTGCTTTCCTTCACTTTTTGCAAGAGAGGCAGAGAGCCTGTCGATTCGGTTTAACGCACTAAAATATATTAAATTCTATTATATAAAGGAGAAAATCTCATGAAAAAGCTTGTAGCTATTTTCCTCGCAATGGCAGTGATGGTTTGCTGCTTTGCATCCTGTGGCAAGAATAAGACTACCACCACAGATTCCCTTTCCGTATGTCTCGCTTCCGAGCCCGACACCCTCGACCCCGCGCTCAACTCCGCAGTTGACGGCGCTACCATGCTCGTTCAGATGTTTGCTGGTCTTGCTAAATGGGAGCAGGACGCAAACGGTAACCCTGTCATCGTAGCAGACTGCGCGGTATCCCTTCCCGAAGGCGTTACCAACGCTGACGGTACCATCACCTACACCTACACCCTTAAGGACGGCTTGAAATGGTCCGACGGTGTAGCACTCAAGGCTTCCGACTTCGTTTTTGCTTGGAACCGTGCGGCTTCCGTTGAACTCGCTGCAGACTACGGTTACATGTTCGACGTAATCGACGGTTACGCTGACATCTGGGCTGAAAATCCCGCTGCGGACGCAAAGCTCAACGTTTCCGCTCCCGACGATAAGACTATCGTCGTTACCCTCTCCAACCCCGTTGCTTACTGGAACGAGCTCCTCGCATTCCCGACCTACTTCCCCGTAAGAGAAGACGTTGTTAAGAACGAAGGCTGGGCTACCGAGGCTTCCACCTACGTCTGCAACGGTGCTTACGTCATGGATTCCTGGACTCACGACAGTGTGATCGTTCTTAAGAAGAACCCCAACTACCACAACGCTGCAGCAGTTACCATGCCCGAGCTCAAGTGCTACCTCTCCGATGACGCAAACAACATGCTCACCAACTTCAAGAACGGCACTTGGCTTCTCATCGACGACGTTCCCACTGCTGAAATCCCCGCACTCAAGAACCAGTATCCCGGCGAATTCGTTATCGCAGGTCAGATCGGTACCTACTACGTTTGCTGGAACGTAAACGAAGAGCTTCTTCCCGCAGGCTCTAATCTCACCGGCGCTGCAAAAGCAGAAGCAGAAGCAGAAATCCGTAACGCTATCAGCCTCCTCCTTGACCGTAACTACATCGCAGATTCCGTTGCACAGGGCGGTCAGGCTCCCGCTTCCACCTTCGTACCCAGCGGTATGACCGAGGAAGACGGCACCGAATTCTACAAGAATACCGGCGTTTCCGATAAGTTTGACGGTTATTTCAGCGTAAAGGCTGAAGACTACGAAGCAAACTTCGCTTCCGCAGTTGAAACCCTCAAGAAATACTACAACTACGACGAAACCACCAAGAAGTTCACCAACGTTCCTACCATCAAGTACCTCTACAACACCGGCGAAGGTCACAAGGCGATCGCGGAATACATCCAGGGTGCAGTTGCTTCCGTTGGCATCAACATGACCCTTACCAATCAGGAATGGAACACCTTCCTGAATACTCGTAAGGACGGCGATTACTCCGTTGCACGTAACGGTTGGGTAGCAGACTACAACGACCCGATCTCCTTCCTCGATATGTGGACCTCCAACTCCGGTAACAACGACGTTCAGTTCGGTAAGGGTGCTCATAAGGATCTCGCAGTCTACGACCTCGACCTTACCTCCCTCGGCTACGACATCAAGGTAGAAAACGGTACTTGGGCACAGACCTACGACGTTCTTATCGCTGAAATCAAGTCCTGCAAGGACGCCGCTAAGCGTTACGACCTCATGCACGTTGCAGAAGACATGATCATGGCTACCGGTTGCATTACTCCTATCTACTACTATACTGACGTTTACATGATCGACAGCAGCGTGGAAGGCTTCTTCTCCATCCCGCTCGGCTACAAGTTTTTCATGTATACCACCATTAACAAATAATTCCATTTCAAGCTTTGTGCTTGACGTTTGGCAATTCGGAATGAAATCGATTGCGCCTATGCGTAATGAGAAAAACTGACCCTAAAGGCTCCTTCTCATAAGGAAGTTTGTACCTGTTTTGTAGGGACAGGGTCCTCGACTGTCCGTTAGCGCAAAAATTTGATCCACAGAAAACAAATAATTAACCCCGACAGATTGCAAATAATGTGCCCCCTGTCAAGTAGACAGCCTAAAAAACAAAAGAATTTACAAATTGGATAAGATTCTTTCATCTCCCCCTGCTGCGCAGCAGGGGGAGATTTTCGTCACGCGGCGGTGGCGAAGTAATATTCACATGGTGTCATGCAGTTCAAACGCTTTTGGTAACGACGAGTATTGTAAAAGTGTATGTAATCTTCAATAGAGGAAACAAGGGATTCACGGCTTGTAAACCGTTTCAGATAGTACATCTCAGACTTCAATATTCCCCACCAGCCTTCCATCGGAGCGTTGTCAAGGCATTTGCCGACACGGGACATGCTTTGCGTCATACCCGCATCAAGAGGCTTTTGGTGAAACACTTTGTTTGTGTATTGAAAGCCTCTGTCACTATGAAAGATTGGCTTGGCATTAGGGTAAAGACTTCGTGCTTCGTCAAAAGTTGTGAAAACCAATTCATTGTTGTTGCTATCACCGATCTTGTAGGCAATAATTCGTCGATCATAAAGATCAAGGATTGCAGAAAGGTATAGTTTCTTCACTTCGTTTCCAACGTAATACTTGAATTCTGTAACGTCCGTAAGCCATTTTTCAAACGGAACAGTCGCCTTGAAATCTCTTTTCAGAACATTCTCGGCGGTAATTTCGGGCGTAGATTTCACATAATCCGGACGTTTCTTACGTATGACGGATTTAAGGCCGAGAATACGCATAAGACGGCGAACTCTCTTAACATTCACTCTCTGAGGAAGCTCGTCACTCTTTTCGCGGTTAAGGACGATATTCATCTGTCTGTATCCGAGAACTCCGTTGCTTTCTTCATACTCCGAAATCCGGTTCTTTTTTGAAAAAATGGGCAACGGGTTCTATTTTGACCTGCCCACACAAGAAAAAAGCCTATTGCGAAAGCAATCGGCTTTTTTAGTGAAATTTGCCCTTCGGGCAAGTGAAATAGTTTCGCTGTGAAATATTTGCTCCGCAAATGTGAAATATTCGCTGACGCGAATGTGGGCAAATTTCGTTTCACATCGAACAGAGCCGAAGGCGGCGTGAGATATTTCACAATTTCCGTAAGGAAATTATTTCACATTCGGTGTAAGCCGAATATTTCACTTGAAAAGTATACCTCATTTTTGATCTCCGCGCAAAATGAGGTAGTGATGACAACATATAAAATGATATGTGAAGAAAGTAGGACGATTATGATTATTCAAATAATAATAGCGATTATTATCATTGTTGTAACATTGATGGTTGAAAGATTCCGTAATATTTTGGGTGGTTTGGTAATTACTTTAGCAATTATATCACTGTCCTCCATGCTCATTGATAAATTGATTTGTTCTTTATCTTTCTTATCCTATATAACATTAGGTGCGCTCATAGGTTCAGTTATATTTTTTGCTTTGAATATAATAGTTTTGGTTTTTGGTAGTTTTACAGGTGGATATTAATCTTTATAAATCCAAAATCGATTTTTCGCCGACCGAAAGGATTCGAACTCGCGACATAGTTCAAAATTCTTTCGGTTTTTTTATTTTCTTTGAAAAAAATTTTAAAAAATTTTATTTTGGCTTTTCAAAACACGCCCTTTTCCCTTTTAAAAGGATTTGAACCCGCGAAACCCTAAAAAAAGTTTTTTTCGAAATAGATCCATTGAGCCGACAAAAGGATTCGAACCAGCGAATCCCCAATATTGCCCCACTGAAGACAAAGAAAAAGCCACGGCGAACCGTGGCAAATTCTTTCAAGTGAAACTCCCCGACAAATTGGAATTTGTTTATTTATGAGCGATTGCTCTTAATCTGCGATAATCGGCAACCCATTCTTTTCCGTTCCAAAGAGTTCCTCTTGTTGATTCCGCAATCTCATTAAAAAGCGAAGTCTGAATGTGTTCAGGCATTACCTCCAATTCGGAAGCGAAGAACTGTTTCAAAAAATTAGTCAATCCTTGCTCGCCGTCTTTGAATACGGTCGGTCTATCGAAATCGTAGATTTTATCAATTACAAACCCATTTTTCTCTAACATTTCTCCAAACATCTCTACCGTAGGAAAATTAAACTTAGGTTTATAATGATAACCCAATCTTTCACACACATTGATAAACGCATTTTCAATCGTAGCAATGTTACCGTTCGCGCCAAACTCACATACAAGCAATCCTCTTGGTTTCAATGCTTTATGTATGTTTTTCAGCAATGCATCATGGTCGTTTATCCAATGAAAAACAGCGTTTGAGAAAACAACGTCAAATTCTTTTTCAAAAGGTAATGCAAGTGCATCACATACGGAAAACTCAATGTTTTCAAACTGTTTTTTTGCTTTGTCTATCATATTCTGTGAGCTATCAACGCCAACGACCTTGCTACACAGATCTGCTAACTGTGCTGTAAGCGTTCCTGTTCCACAGCCCAAATCCAAGATGGTTTGTACATTGTTCTTGGGAATAAACTCCAACAAGCCTTTGCCGTATTCAGCCACAAAATCGTGTTTGTTATCATACAATGATGAATTCCATTCCATAGTCATTTTCTCCGTCAAATTCTTATTTATCGATGAGATAATTATATCACAAAACCGAGAACAAGTAAACCTCTATCCTGTAAACAATCGAAAATATTCTTTCTACATAGCCAAATGCTTATCAGCCAAGCGTTTGGCTTTTTTTATTGCAGAAAGGATGATAACAGATGAATGCAATTATCTCAAAGGGCGACAAAACTGCTCACGTTCAACTCCCCGTCGGGCGAAAACAGTTGTCCGGAGCTCTCTCGTATTTGGGGGCGAATCACACCTCCGATTACGACCTCAAATATAATGAGGAAAACAAAGACGGACTCAAGGTTTCGCTGGAATGCTTCGAAGTGGTAGAAAACGCAATTGCCAAGGCTCTTCCCGTTGGCTTCCGTTTTCACACGCTCAATGAGTCACTCACCTTGATGGGCAACCTTCCCTATCTAATCGATATAGGGCTGATTGAAAAAAACGATCAGCCCTATATTTTATCTTTATCCAAGAATCTTTTTCAGATCTTCCTCAGGCGTTGAAATAGGAAGTCGGATCGTAGCCATGTCGTTCTGTGAGCCAAGGAGTTGAATACAAATTTTGTCTTCCTAAGACCGCTTGGCCTCCGACTTGGAAGAGCCTTGGCAATTGCGTTTTGTAGTAGTTGGAATGATTCTACATAAACATTCACTTCTTTTTACATTATGGTCATATACACCAAGCTATTTACACAGGAGTGTAC
>JAZRLQ010000064.1:0-5877 GCA_045646925.1 Eubacteriales bacterium | reverse complement strand
TAGCATACTCCTCCTTACGCAATACATCATAACACGAAGTATACTACTTGTCAATAGTTTTCTGAAAAAAAGTCTGTCGCAGAGACATTCTCTGCGGCAGGCTTGTTTGTTAACGAAGATTATCCTTGCGTAAGACAGACGACGGTATACTTCGTGATATACCCGTCCCAATAAACGCCCTTTTCGATCGTTTTCCATTCGGCTTCCGTTCCGTTATAGCGGAATTCGGTGATGGAGACGCAACCGTTGAAAGCATGGCTTTCGATCTTCTGAACGCCGCTTCCGATGGAGAAGCTCTTGAGAGAAACGCAGTCCAAAAAGGCGCTCTTTCCGATCGTTTCCACGCCGTCGGGCATTTGAACGCTCAGCAGCTTCGAGCAGTTGGCGAACGCATAAGCGCCAATGGCGGTAACACTGTCGGGAATGCGGATATCGGTCAGCTCGAAGCAATTGAAAAACGTCTTTTCTCCGATCTCCGTGACGTTGCCGAGCAGCTTGGCTTCGGTGAGGCTATAGCAACCCGAAAAAGCGTATGCGCCAAGCTCCGTCACGCTTGCGGGAACGGTGACGGATTGCAGATGGGTGGCAAATTCGAAGGCGGCTTCTTCGATTTTCGTTACGGTTTCGGGAACGGAAAAGAGAATATCCGTTTTTGCAACGGCGTAGCGGATGAGCGTAGAGCCGTCCTTCGTGTACAGATCGCCGCCAATGGCGGTATAGGCGGTATTTTCCGCGCTCACGTCAAACGCCGCGATCTTGGTGCAACCGCGGAACACGAATTGTCCCAGATTGCGAAGTCCTTTTCCGATAGAAACGGTTTCGAGCGAGGTGCAGTCTTCGAATGCGCCCATCGCAAGATCGGTAACGCTATCGGGAATAACCACACTTTCAAGCTTTGTGCAAGAGGCAAATGTCGCTTCGCCGATATAGTAAACGGTATCGGGGATCGTTACGCTTTCCAATTTTTCGCAACCGAAAAACGCCAAGCTTTCGATATAGCCGAGTCCGCTCGGAAGCGTGACCTCCTCCAGATTCTTGCACTGCGCAAATGCGGACAGACCGATCGATTTTATGCTCTCGGGCAAAATGACGCGCACGAGCTTGTCGTTTCCGTAGAAAACGCTTTCCCCGATCGCAGTGACGCGGTAACCGTCGACGGTATCGGGAATGACGAGCGTCGTGTCACTGCGGCTTCCCATTCCTGTCAGCGTGCAGGACACACCGTCCTCGTTTACGTCGTAGGTGAAGTTGTGTGATTCGCCCTTGAGATAAACGATCGTGTAATCGGGCATTCTTTTGTCCCAGCCGTCTTGCTTATCGATAGAATCCCATTCGTTATTGGTTCCGTTGTAGCAGATCGTTTCGATTCCGCTCTGATAAAAGGCTTCTCTTGTGATGAAGGAGAGCTTTGACGGAAGGGTTATGATTTTCAACGAGGCGCAGTTATCAAACGCGCCGCGGTAAATGTGGAGCAAAGAATCGGGGAGTGTGACCTCCGTCAAGGATCCGCAGGAGCTGAACACGTAGCTTTCGAGAACGGTCAGACCTTCGGGGATCGCGATCTTTTTGAGCGATCTGCAGACAGAGAACGCGCGCTCACCAAGCTCGGTCAAGGATTCGGAAAGCGTGACGGTTTCGAGCTTGTAGCAGTAAGAAAAGGCGTGCTTGCCGATGGATGTCACTTGATTCGGGATCGTGATATGCGGCAATTGCTCGCAGCTTTCAAACGCGGATTCTCCGATGGCGGTCAATCCCTCGGAGAGCTTTATCGTCTCCAGCGCGGCGCAACGATAGAAGGCGCGTTCACCGAGCGTTTTGATCGAATCGGGAAGGGAGATCTCTTTGAGACTCGAGCAGAGGGCGAACGCCATTTTCTCAATGGTTTGCGCGCCATCGGGAATGATCACGGTCGTCAGCTGACGGCAATCGTACAAAATCGAGTTTTCGATCGTGGTCAACGTGGAGGGCAGCGATATTTTCGTCAAGCTGTTGCAAGTATAGAAAGCCGATTTTCCGATTTTGGTAATGCCGTCGGAGATGGTAACGCTCGTAATGCTATGGCAATATGAGAAGGCCTTTTCCGCGATCTCGGTTATGCGGTAGCCGTCGATATGTGTGCCGATGACGATATCCGTCTCCGCGCAGGAGCCGATACCGGTGATGGTGCAGGTCTTCTGATTGGAATGCACGCGATAAGCAAGTCCCTTCGTACTTTCGACACCCGCCGTTTCGAATACGATTTCGCCGCAGACCGTGCAGTATTTCCGCAAATAGTTTTCGACGGAGACGATCTCGCCCGGCTTGTGCGCAAGCTTGGGAATACTCGCGCTTTCCGACGCGCCGCAGGAGCAGAACGCTTCGGAGAGGCCCTCCTCGGCGCAGGAAGCCTCCTTCGTGATCTGCGGAGCTCCCCACGCGTGCGTATGCGCGGAATACTCATCGGCGCGGTACGATTTCACGTCGCGGAAGGTGACGACGTCCTGCCCTTCCTCACCGGTGACCGTATAAGTAATGGTGCAACGGTACGTGCCGTTCCGGTCGAGCGGATAGAGAAATTCTTTCTGATAGCTCGAGCCCTGCGCGGTGTAGCTTTCGTTTACGATCTCCGTGTAGCCGAAAAGGAATCGTCTGCGTTCGATGCGAACGTTGACGTGGATCTCCGCGGTGTCCTCGTATCCGATATAATCCGCGCCCACGCGCGCATAGCCGTCGGTGAAGCCGAAGCTGGATGCCGTGTGCATGGTATTGATATTGAAGAGGATGATCGGAAGGCTGAGCGTGATCCCGACGACGACGATAAAAGAGATCAGCGCGGAAAGAAGCGTGATGAATACGCGCTTTTTGCTGAATTTTGATTTCATGACGGATATCCTTTCTTTCATTTATTGGAATTGCTTTGATTTTCTACGGAGGCGATCATGGCTGAATATTGTTCAAACCCAATCGTTTCGGGAACGATCAGAGAGAATGCGTAGTCCCTGCCGTTCCAATAGACGCATACTTTTTCGTTTTTTCGTGTAATAAGACATGGATTGCCTGCAATGCACAGCGTTTCGGATTCGGTTTCATCGTTGTCCACCGTGATCTTGGAGGAAAGCGGCGTCTGGATAAAGTAAATGCACTCGCCCGCCTCGTTTGTCCAGGTAAGCTTCCATTCACTTTGGGCGCGATACGTTTCCGTTCGGAAATAGTCGCTCGGTATTCCTTCGGGCGTATACGCCGTTTCGATGGTGTCCGGCTTCTTTCCGATATCCGCCCGCGCGGAGAAGATCTCCGTGAAGCTTTCGTAAACGTTGATGAACCATTCCGTGACGGCGTTTCTCGTTGCGGAAACGGAGAAGATCCCCGTCATCAGAATAAGGCAGGTGAGGAGCGCGACGGCAGTGCATTTTTTTACACTGAGCTGTGGAAAAATGAAGGAAAGCTCGCTTCTTTTGCAGAGGCGTTCCATTTTTTTGCGATAGCGAGCGGAGTAAACGATCTCCGCTTCGGATTGCGGCAGAGAATCGTAATATTCGCATTCAAAGCGTCGGATGGCTTCCCGCAAACGAAAGCTTCCGCAGGTCGTCTGATTATCCATGGATATTTCTCCTTTCCAGTAATTTGATCAGTTTTTTTCTGCCTCTGTCGAGGCGGGAATTGACGGTCGATATTTTTTGGCCGAGCAGCGAGGCGATCTGCGCGACGGAGTGATGATGGAAAAAATACAAGCTGAGAACGTCTCTGTAAATATCGGGAAGCTCTGCGAAGCAAGCGAGGATCTCGTTGATATCCACGCGATCGCACGCGGTGAAAAGTTCATCGTCGCAAACGGCGCCGTCAAGCTCGTCTTCCGTCAGAAAGACCTCCTTTTTGTCTTGCTTTCGGAAAAAAGTCATCGCTTGGTTTTCCGCGATCTTCATGACGTAAGAAAACGCCGTCGCGTCATTCATATCGCGAACGATATCCACGTTCTTTGCGACCTTGAGCCAGACCTCCTGCAGAACGTCCTCCGTGTCCTGTTGATTTTTCAGAATGAAGAGCGTTTTCCGAAAAATCGTTTGTTCGTGTCGACGGTAGATCCGTTCAAATTCCGATCGGTCCGATTCGCTGTCGATCATGGAAAGATAAAATAACATTGACACACCTCCCGGAGCAGTTTGAGCCATTGCGCTATCTATATTGTAACATGAATTCTTCGTAAAAGCAACCTTTTTGCCTTCTACTTATATAGACGCGGAATTTTTCCGCAATCACGCAAAAAATCAATTTGTTCACAAAAAGTTCACAATTTCAGAGAGCGATCTGGCGCTTCCCTGCGATCCTGCACGCAAAATTCCGTCTGCGAACAAACCCGTAGGGGCGATCGCCCGCTTTTTCGTCCCCTTGGGAAAGAGAAAACGGTTTTTCCAACTGTTCTTTGTTAGGATAACCTTTTTCTTTGTTTGAAAGAAAAAGGTTCAAAAAGAAGCAGCCCAACGTTCCGTTGGATCGTCGCGCCCAGTAACAGAAACCCACCGTTTCCGACGGAAACGGTGGGTTTCTTATATCGATATATCGATCAATAGTCAAGTCCTCGTTCATTCACGGGAATGCCGTAGCGGTTATCGAGCTCGTCGATATGCTTCTGCTCCTCAACGACCTCGAGAGTATCGCCGTTCAGGATATAGACCTTTCTGTGATCCAGAAAGCCGTCCCAGATCTCGCCGTAATCCTTATCGTTGATGATACGGAAAATCTTCAGCGTACGTCCCCTCCAATTGATGGGGACAAAACGAGGGGGATTTGCGATCATCCGTCTACCTCTACGATGCCGTCAGCCTTGATCGTGACCGTCATGCCGTCCTTCACGTAGTTCAAGAACTCTTCGCCGAGGGAGTCGATAACGGGCATCTTCGTGTGATCGCCCTTCAGCCAGATATCTGCGAGGATAACGCCCGCGCCCGCGAGGGAGTCAATCGGCTGAGAGAAAAGCATACAAGCAGGCTGTCTGCCCATGGAGCACGCGCAATAAATAACGAGACCGCCCGTTGTGGAGCCGATGGTCTGGGGCAGGCAGAGCGCCTTTCCTGCCATCTGCTTGCCGTAAAGATCGGCGTTGTTCTGGTCGCCGCAGGTCGCGGTCTTGTCACCGAACTGGAGAGCCTTCTGGAAAGAAGCGAGCGTATTGAGGCCCGCGTGGGATACGACGGCTTCCGCCTGTACTTCGCCGGGAGCGACAACTCTTCCTTTAAACTGTTTCATCATTCTATAACCATTCCTTTCTTCAGCGTTTACCCTGTGATCTGATCGAGAATCTCGTCGTCGGTGTAATAACGGGCAGTCGTATAGGTACGAAGCTTGTTGGACGACGTGATAACGGGCATTTTACCGCAGAGAGGGTTATTCATATACATCAAAGGACAAATGTACGAAACGATAACGCCGGTCGCCTTCAGACGAGCCGCGTAAGGCGTTTTGTTGAATTCCTTGATCACGGCGGGGGCGGAGGTGAACACGGTGGGGATCGCTACCTTCTGATTGCCCTTTGCGGCGAGAGTTGCTTCCACCTTGTCGGTCCAGCTCTTGAGCTGCTCGAGACTCATGTGAGGGCAACCCATGAAGCAAAGCTTCGGCTTCGCGTTGGGGTTCTTCCAGATAACAGGATAGTTATCATAAACGCGCTGAAGCTCAGCGTCGTCGATCACGTAAACGTTTGCGCCTTCGGCAACGAGGCTTTCTCCCTGCTCCTTCGCTTCGGGAGTCAGACCGTCGATGTGGTACAGACCGACCGCGCCGTTGGAAGCGGTTGCCGCGCCGAAGTCCTTCAGATAGGTGCAAGCGGCGTCGTCAAGCTCGTTTCCGAGCCATGCGTCGAGTCCCTTCACGTACGGAACGGCTTCCATAACCTTCATACCG
>JAZRLQ010000063.1:0-6328 GCA_045646925.1 Eubacteriales bacterium | reverse complement strand
GTATATCATATCGCATAAGCGATATATCATTTTTAAAAAGGAGCCCTCCATGAAAAAGAAGAAAAAATCCCCTGCCCCGCTTTACCTTTCCATCCAAAGATCCTTCGAGAAGCTCTCTTCCCTCTTCTCCGGCAGCGCTGTGAACGCAAACAAGCTCGACGGCGTGCTTGGCGATCTGCGCTTTACAAGAAAGCAGCTCGAGAAAAAAGCAAGGAGAAAAGCACGAAAGCTTCTTACGTATTCTATCGACACTCTCTTTGCAATCATCGAAGAAGGCAATGCCGAAAAAACACGTGATTTTCTCGATCTCATCCGAGATATGCCCGAGGTCGCCTTAAAGAAAAGAAGCTTCCGCTCCTTTGCCAAAGAGATCGAAGCTTTTAATAATAAATATGAAGAACTTTGTTTCAACGATATTAACACGATCCACATTCAAATCTCAAAGGAAACGTTCAAAAACCTCCGAAAATCTGCAAAAAGCCGTCCCATCCCCATGTTGATCGTCACCGCCGCACTTTTCTTGATTCCATTAATCTGTTCGATCATCTACGTGTCCGGTCTGAACGACGAGCAAAGCGTTTCCGGATTCCCTGTTCTTACGATATTGGGCGCTTTGGTCACGGGAGTCGGTCTCGCCAATCTCCCAATCGCCTTCATTTACCGATACCGAGGACGAAAAGTAACCGTTCCCTGTCTGTTGATCGGCGGATCCATGATTGCAATTTCGGTCTTTATGATAAACAATCCGCAGCTTTACGATCCGGACGTTTCGGCGCTTTATTTCGTATCCTTATTGTTTATGCTCTTTCTGCCTCCTATCTTCTATTTTTTATTCCGTTTCGGAGTGGAAGATTGGGTTATGCGAACCAAACATATCAGTAAATCGAGATTCAGCAAGCTGAAAATGGGAAAGAAAAATTATTGGTGGTTCGAGGCGTTACACAAAGAAGAAAACCTCGGAGGAATCTATCTCCTCAACAAATTCTATACCTTATTATATATATCGCTCTTCGCGCTCACTCTTTTGACCGGACTCATAAAAGAAATGTATATGATTCTTTGTCCGATGAACGTCTTGCTCTACGCATTGACGGCATATATGAATGAATTCTCCCGAGTTCAGCATAACATAGAGCATTACGGCAAGCCATTCGTCTTTTTGGCAAAAACCACAAACAAAAGATTGGATTCTTCGTTACTCGACCTCATCGCCACAGTATTTATTTTATCACCGGCATACTTTATCGTACGATTAGCCGCTATGATATGACATATTTCCGATTTTCCTCTTGCGCCTCTCTTCTTTTCATGTTACAATATTAAAAACGCTATATAATATAAAAGGAAGAACTACTATCATGGGAGAAACTACTGCATTTCACACCATTGCTCATATTCACTCCGATTTCACCGCGAAGTTCGGCATTCCCCGCCAGAGCGGACTCGTCGAATCCACCCACGCCACCATCGTTTTTGAACCCGAATACCGCAATCCCGACGCGTTGCGCGGACTCGACGGCTATTCGCACCTCTGGCTTCTGTGGCAATTTTCCGAATGTGTCGAAAAGCCGTGGACACCGACCGTACGTCCACCCCGTCTCGGCGGCAACAAAAGGATGGGCGTTTTCGCCACGCGTTCTCCGTTCCGACCGAACCCCGTCGGACTTTCCTCCGTGAAGATCATCGACATTGAGCTTCACACCCCGAAGGGCCCCGTCATTCACGTAGCGGGCGCAGATCTTCTGGACGGAACGCCGATCTATGACATCAAGCCCTATCTTCCCTACACGGATTCCCACCCCGACGCCGTCGGCGGCTTCGGCTTCAAGCCGGGAGAAGGAAGCGTAGAGGTTCAAATTTCCGACGAGCTTCTCGCAAAGATTCCCGAACATCTTCGTGAAAGCACGATTGCGCTTCTCGCAGAGGATCCCCGCCCCGGTTATCAGAACGATCCCGAGAGAATTTACCGCATGGCGTACGCCGATTTTGAAGTGCATTTCAAGGTAGACGGACAAGCATTAACCGTTACCGATATCATTTAACGAGGTACACAATGAGAACGATTACTGCAAGCATCAAAAACGAAAAAGGTCCGCTCAACCGATTCTTTTCGGAATGCATTGGAGCGGGCCGCGCCGCCGAGGTCATGCGCCATATTCCGATGAAGCAATTACAACGGGTACAAAAGGAATGTCCCTTCCGCTATATCCGCTTCCACGGAATCTTTCACGAGGGAATGAACGTCGTGCACAGAGAGGAAGACGGAAGTCTCTCCTTCTGCTTTCAATACGTCGATATGCTTTTCGACAGCCTTCTGGAAACAGGCATCCGCCCTCTCGTGGAGATCGGTCTCATGCCCGACGTGATGGCTGAAAAGAACGCCTACGTTTTCTGGTGGAAGATGAACATCTCCATGCCGAGGGATATCCGCGAATGGGAGATGCTGATCGAGGCGTTCGTACGGCACATCACCGACCGCTACGGCGAGGAAGAGATCAAAAAATGGTATTTCGAGATCTGGAACGAGCCCAATCACAAAGGCTTTTTCTCGGAATATCGGGACATCAACGCATATTTCAAGCTTTACGACGCCGCCGCGCGCACCATCAAAAAAGTAAATCCCGACTATAAGGTTGGCGGTCCCGCAACGGCGGGCATGCAATGGATCGGAGAGACCGTCGGGCATTGCCGCGAAAGCGACGTTCCGCTCGACTTCATCACGAGCCATTCCTACGGCATCAAGGGCGATTTCGACCCCGAAGGCAACGCCATCGTTTACCTGCCGAGCGTGGACAAGGTCTCAAACGAGATCCGCCACTGGGGCGAGTTCTGCAAAAAGGAAGGACTGCCGCTTTTCATCACGGAATGGTCAAGCTCCTTTTCTCCGACGGATTTCATCCACGACAGCTATTATAACGCGCCCTATATCCTCCGCGCAATAAAAAGAAGCGAAGGCTTTGCGGATATGTTTTCCTATTGGGTCTATACCGATATTTTTGAAGAAAATTCTCCCCCCCGAAAGCCCTTTCACGGCGGCTTCGGACTGATCAACGCGCAGTCCATCCCCAAGCCCACCTATTACGCCTATACGTTTCTCCACAGACTTGGGGACACGGAGCTTCTCTGCGAGGACGAGGACTGCTACGTCTGCCGCTCGGAAAACGCCGTGCAGGTCCTTCTCTGGAACATCAAAAAGCCCGAAACCAAGGAGGGCAACCGCAAATATTTCGCCCGTCCGCTCCCCGCGCAAGCCATCGACGACACGCAGATCGTTTTGAATGGATTTGAGCCAAACAAGACCTACGGCGTAACCGTCGAAACCATCGGCTACAAGTCGGGCGATGCCTATAACGCATATCTCGACGGCAATTTCACGGAGCTTCCCACGAGAGAGGAGACCGCCGCTCTCATCGAAGCCTCCAAGCCGAAGAAAAAGACCCTCCAAGCAGTCTCCGATGAAAACGGAACGCTGACCTTCTCCATACCGCAAACGGAAAACAGCGCGGATTTTATCAGAATTGAAATGAACTAACCATATCAAAAGCCCTGTTCTTTTAAAAAGAACAGGGCTTTTGATATCACGACTCGGATTTTTTCTTCACCTTCACAGCAACACAAGCGACAATCACTGCAAAATAGCAAAGCACGATGATCTCTGCAACGAAATGATATATCCTTACAGACAAAAAATCCACCTGCGTGCGCAAAAACAGCTCAACACCACCGAGAATAACAAATCCGAAGATCGCCCAACGATGGGCTTTGCAGATCATTTGATCTTTTGTAAGAGCAAAGATCATCAGAACAAATCCTACAATATTCGCAAGACACAAAGCATCTTCCACAAACGTACTCACCGTTGAAAAAAACTGATTAATGATATATCCATCTCGACCAAGAATCTCAGGCATAAATACAAATATCAAGTACCCGATAATCTGATCAAGAAAAACAATCAGGGGTTCGCTTAAAAGTATGATTGCACAAGCAGCCGAAAGGAGTTTATTATTACGCACTCTTTGGTATTCATATCCGAAATAGGTAATGAAGATCAGAAGCGCAAACAAGATATAAACATCAATCGGAGCTATCAGAGAAACGAGCCACGCAACATTCGCCTGTGATATCGGCAGTGAGTCGATAAAAATGACGGCCGCGGTATAAACGGCGTATAAAAAGATTGTAATCCCCAAGGAGATCACAGAGGATCGAGATATGGAATTCTCGTTACGATAACTGCTTTTTTCAAGAAAGGAATAGAGCAGATACAACAGCGCCACCTCCGCAAACGTGCCGACGTAATACACCATCATATCCAGAAAAATCCGAACGACGCGCTCGGATTCCGGTGTTTTGAGAGCAATAATACCCACAAATGAAACGACGGATATGCCGAAGAACGCCAATGCATAGAGTCCGAATCTGCCCATATTCTTTAAGACGCCTTTGTAATAGCGGTCGCTGTCCATAATAGAATAATTAAAATAGATATCGTTTCGTCTGAAACCGCAAACAACGTAAATTCCTACAATGAAAAGCAACACATCCAGAATACCGCCAAACCCCGGATCAGAAAAATTAATAACGGGCTTTCCGATATACAGAGCGATCGGTTTGACAAATGCGAAAACACCCAAAACAAACTTCATCAAGACCGAAGCAGACCGATTGTAAAAAGCATTCTGCTCCGACAGCGTTCGTTCATCCCTTGCGTAAAGCTTACTTCTTATGAAGCCAATCACAAGTACGGTCAGACATCCGATCACAATCGCGATTTCCAAGCCGGCAAACCAAAAAAACTTGGTTTCGGGAGCATTTCGGATAATATTGAAAAGATGTATGGCTCCGAGAACCAAGGATATACCCAACGATATCAGAATAGCCTTTCGCGCGATCCTTCCCTTTGCGTTTTCAATTCTCTCATCATAAAACATAAGATCACCTCCAAAATAAATCATTGAGCGTAACGTCAAGCTCTTTGCAAATGCGGATGCAAAGCTCAATCGTGGGGTTATATGACCCGTTTTCTATCATATTGATCGTCTGCCGCGAAACACCGATGTTTTTTGCAAGCTCGGTCTGAGATAAATTCTTTTCCAGACGCGCCTGCTTCATTTTTTCGTTCATGTTTTCCTCCTGTCAATTATATTTGACAATGCCATTATATCATAACCGTTCCTCTTTGTCAATTATATTTGACAATTTTGTCAATAAAAAGAACAAGGACAAAAGAATTGAGTCTTTTTGTGAAGCTCTCTATTTTCTACATAGCTTTTTCGACAAACTAAAAACGGCAGTCCCATGCCTTGCGGCACGGAACTACCGTTTTTCTTTTTATCAATATGTATAACGTAACATATTCCACGAATGCTTTTTCAAAAGGATTTCTCTGTCATGATCGGGAAGCGCCCGATTCTTCGGCTTGACCGCCTCTGCGTTTTCGGTATTGACCGCCTTCAGATCGTCGTGATACAATTCGACGTGCTCGATCAAAGCCGCCGTTTCAAAGCCATCCAAAGCAAGCGACAAGGTCATATCCTCGGTTTTTGAACGGTTGACTGCAAACACAGTCAGCGTTTTTGCTTCACGGTCATGAATGACGGAGGTTTCCAAATAAGGCACGGTAAATCCGTCCGTCGTCCGATAGGCTTCGCTCTCCTGAACGGGACGCATCGTTTCGCCTCTGCCGTAGCGCGAAGCGTAAAGATAAGGATAGAACGTCGTCTGCGCCCACGCGCCGCCGCCGTTTTTCGTCATGATGGGCGCAATGACGTTGACAAGCTGTGCCATACACGCCATTTTTACGCGGTCGCAGTTGTTCTGAAGCGTTGATATGAGCGAGCCGACGAGAAGAGCGTCCTCGAAGTTATATATATCCTCAAGCTTCGGCGGTGCCACCTGCCAATCGGGAATTGCCGCATCTTTATCGCTGCTGTGGAACCATACGTTCCATTCGTCAAATGAAAGGTTGAGTGTTTTCTTCGAGTGCTTCTTTGCCTTTATCGCGTCGCAGAACGCCTCTGCCGCCTTTATGTAAGCGTCCATTTGCGCGCCGCGCGCAAGATAATCCGCCGTTTTGTTGGAGGCGTTTCCGTAATAATGGTGAAGGGCGAGATAGTCAACGAGCTCGTACGTGTGATCAAGAACCGTCATATCCCATACGCCGAACGTAGGCATAGTGTAGGTGCAGCTTCCGCAGGCAACGAGCTCGATCGAGGGGTCTGCCCACTTCATAAGCCTTGCGGCTTCGGCGGCAATTCTGCCGTATTCGTCGGGAGTTTTGTGGCCTATCTGCCACTCGCCGTCCATCTCGTTGCCGAGGCACCAG
>JAZRLQ010000062.1:0-3921 GCA_045646925.1 Eubacteriales bacterium | reverse complement strand
CGAAACGGCAAGAATGATGCAGATCCTTTCCCGCAGACAGAAAAACAATCCTTGTCTCATTGGTGAGCCAGGTGTCGGTAAGACCGCCATCGCGGAAGCGCTCGCGCAGAAGATCGTCGCGGGCGACGTTCCGTATAAGCTCCGTGACAAAGAGGTCCATCTGGTCGATCTCACCTCTCTCGTTGCGGGCACGCAGTTCAGAGGACAGTTCGAAAGTCGCATGAAGGGACTCGTCGACGAGGTCAAGGCGCTCGGCAATATCATTCTCGTGATCGACGAGGTTCACAGCATCGTCGGCGTTGGCGACTCCGAGGGAAGCATGAACGCGGCGAATATTCTGAAACCCTCTCTTTCCAGAGGTGAGATTCAGGTTATTGGCGCGACCACGCTCAACGAATACAGAAAATATATCGAGAAGGACTCCGCGCTGGAGCGCCGCTTCCAGCCGATCATCGTTGACGAGCCCTCCATCGAAGAAACGAAGAAGATTCTCGGCGGCATCAAGAAATATTACGAGACTTATCACAAGATCCACATCTCCGAGGAGATCATCAGCCGCGCGGTAGAGCTTTCCGAGCGTTATATCACAGACAGATTCCTGCCCGATAAGGCGATCGATCTTCTTGACGAGGCGGCGGCTTACGTTGCCATCCACTCTCCCGTGCTTGACCGCGCTTATTTCGTCGAGGACGAATTGAAGAGACTTGCGGCAGAAGCGGAAAACCTCGATGCCGAAGCGCCCGCGCAGGCAACGGACGAGGAAAGAAACAAGCATTACGAAATGCTGGCTTCCATCAAGGCAAGTCAGATGAAAAACGAGCAGGAATACGAACAGCTCAAGGAACAGATGCAGACGATCGATCTCGGACTCGAGGATCTCGCTCGCGTGATCGAGATATGGACGGGGATCCCCTCTGGCTCCATTACGGCGAACGAATTTGAACGTCTGATCGGATTGGAATCCCGTCTCAAGCAGAGGATCGTCGGTCAGGACAAGGCGGTCTCCGCGGTATGCAGAGCGATCAAGCGAAGCAGAGCAGGTATTTCCTACAAGAAAAAGCCCGCTTCCTTCATCTTTGCGGGTCCGACCGGTGTCGGCAAGACGGAGCTTGTCAAGGTTCTCGCGGAGGATCTTTTCGATACGCCCGACGCGCTGATCCGTCTGGATATGTCCGAATTTATGGAAAAGCACTCCGTATCGAGAATGATCGGATCGCCTCCCGGATACGTCGGTTATGACGATGCGGGTCAGCTCACGGAGAAGATCCGCCGACACCCCTATTCCGTCGTTCTGTTCGACGAGATCGAAAAGGCGCACCCCGACGTTCTGAACGTGCTTTTGCAGATCCTCGACGACGGCAGAGTCACAGACTCTCACGGCAAGGAGGTCAAATTCGATAACTGCGTGATCGTCATGACCACCAACGCAGGCTCTTCCGGCGTTGCCAACACGGCAGGCTTCGGAAACAGCGCTGCGACCATTGCGGAAAACCGCACGGAAAAGGCGCTTCTCGAATTTCTGCGCCCCGAATTCATCAATCGCGTCGACGAGATCATCACCTTCCGCGGACTCGAGATCGCCGATTTCGAGCGCATTGCCGAGATCATGCTCGGTGATCTTGCGAAGGTGCTTCGCGAAAGAGGCATCACCGTTCGTTATTCCGAGCGCGTTGCCGCGTTCGTTGCGAAGGAATCGTTCTCCGCGAAATACGGCGCGCGCAATATGAGACGTTATATCAGCCGCGAGATCGAGGACGTTGCCGCTGAAAAGATCATCTCCGGCTACCGCGAGGTCATTTCCGAGATCTTCGTCGACGTCAAGGATTCTGCTTTTACGGTTGAAGTGAAATGAAAGATATGATCAAAATTTTGTATAAGGACGATATGCTCGCGGTTGCCGTGAAGCCCGCGGGCGTTCTCTCCCAACCCGACCGCACGGGAGAGGATTCCATGGTCACGCTGTTGAAGGCGCAGCTCGGACGGGAGGTCTTTCCCGTTCACCGTCTCGATCGCGCCGTCGGCGGCGTTATGCTCTTCGCCACAACGAAATCTGCCGCGGGAAAGCTTTCCGCGCTCGTGACCTCGGATCAGTTTGAAAAGGAGTATATGGCGGTCATCCACGGCGCCCCCGCAGAGGAAAAGGGTGAGCTTTCCGACTTCCTTTTTCACGATGCCCGTCGGAATCTGACGACCGTCGTTGCGCCCGATCATAAAGATGCGAAGGACGCGAAGCTTTCGTATACCTTGCTCGCGAAGGATATGGAAAACGAATTTTCTCTCGTCCGCGTCCGTCTTTATACGGGCAGAACGCACCAGATCCGCGTGCAGTTCGCATCGCGCTCCATGCCGATCGCGGGCGACGGCAAATACGGCGCGCGCGACCGTATGGGACTTGCGCTTTGGTCGAGCAGACTTTCCTTCCGTCATCCCATTCGCAAAAAAATAATGACCTTTGAAGCTCTGCCCGACGGCACGGTAACTCCTTGGGACAGATTTTCTCTCTGAGAATAACGTACGTAAGAAAGGATATGAAAATCAAATGAAAAAAATATTCGCCATCGCTTTGCTTCTCGCCATGGCGTTCTGCATGGCAGCCTGCGGCAACGGCACCTCGATCGGTATCCACGCCGTGATCCTCGATAATCAGGTCGAAAACCTCTTCGTTTGGGACAAAGAGATCGCCTCCCTCACGGAAACGGTCGTTTATAAGGACAAGAGCGGAAACGACACCTTCCGCGCGGAATACTATTACGAAAAATCGCAGGATATCTACTCGATGTATAACGTCCGCGAAACCATCGGCGCGTATACGCTCTACGCTTACGAGGGCTCCGTCTATACGGAAACCGAAAAGGGTATCACCGCAGTCGTTCTTTTCAGCTCCACCTATACGGAATTTCTTTCCTCTTATCTGAAGTCGGAATTTCCGCTCGACGGTCAGGTCCTTCGTCAGCAAAGCTCAAAGGGTGACGGCAATACCTTCACCGCGAAGTATCACACCACGCTCACACCTCAGCAGACCGCGAAGCTCAGAAGCTTCGGCATCGACGGAACCGAGACCATCGAAACGAATTACGTCATCACGGACGGAAATTTCATCTCGTCCGTAGATTACACGGTCATCGCGAAGGACGAGACGTATTTCTTCGCTTCCCGTAACTTCGAAAAGACAAACGAGAAAAAGTCGGGTATTTTCGATGCCGTCTCTTCTCTGCAGAAATCCGTCAAGGTCGATTTCATCTTCGTCGGCGCAGAACAGCAGGGCAGACATTTCGAGATCCCCTCCGGCGTGTATCTCGGTATGGATACCGCGGACTACGAATACGAATTCTTCTATGACGAGGCTTGTACACAGCCTTACGAGTATGACCGCGCCGTCGTTACGGAGGACATTGTTCTTTACGTTCGCGCGAAGGCATAATCAGTGAAAACAAACAAAAAAGCAGGGGGAAATTTGTTCAAAATCAACTGAAAAAATTTTAAAATATTTTTCAAAAAAGTATTGACAAAAAGAAACCTTTGTGATATACTAATATCCGTCGCGAGGGCAAGGCAATGCCGATAGCAATTGCAGTCTGAGGCGACGGATGAAAATGCTGGTGTGGCTCAATGGCAGAGCAGCTGATTTGTAATCAGCAGGTTGATGGTTCGACTCCGTTCACCAGCTCCATATGGGAGCGTTCCCGAGTGGCCAAAGGGGGCAGACTGTAAATCTGTTGTCTGTGACTTCGGTGGTCCGAATCCACCCGCTCCCACCAACAAAAAACGCACTTTTGTCTACCAAGACAAAGGTGCGTTTTTTGAATGAAGCGCGCCTGCGGCGCATGAAAAATGAAGCAGGGCTTCGCCCTATGAAGTGTGCCTTACGGCACATGAGGATGCACGGGCGCGATTCGCTTCATGTTTGCGAAGCAAACGCTT
>JAZRLQ010000061.1:0-10489 GCA_045646925.1 Eubacteriales bacterium | reverse complement strand
CCGACTTACCCGGCACCATGCAGCTGGAAATGACGGGATGTCTCTTCTTCGACCACGGCGACGGCTATTGGCGCGGATACATCGCCTCCTCTCTCGTTTACAACCGCATGGCGAACAAATGGTACGTCTGGACAAGCTCCTTCGAGCACGCGCACATCCTCGCGTACGGACAGTTCGACGGAGAGCCTCGCTTCGGTATCAATGTCGCTGACGTGACCATCATGGAAAGAGCCGGTAAGGACGATCCCGACACCGCCTTTCTCGGATTTTTTCAGGACGAAGACCCCGACCTCGTTTACGATGCAGAAAACGACCGTTGGCTGCTCGCCATCTGCCGCGTCGGCAAGGAAACGAGAAAATACATCTACTGCTTCTTCGAATCGAAGGATCCGTTCCGTGATTTCCGCTATATCGGCAGAGGCGTCGTGGAAGGCGCGCTGGAAACGGGCGGCTCGTTCCTCCGCGTGAACGGAGAGCTTCACTTCGCGTGCGGCAACTCCTTCACGAAGCGCTCCGACTACCGCGTCTACAACAAGGACGGCATGAAGGAAGTGCAGTTCCGTCATCCCGACGGCGGCTTCCGCGGATGGGGCTGTGTCTTTCCCGTCACGCTCGGCTCGAGAAAGCGCTACTTCTGGCTGACTTTTGACCGCCATAACGGCAGCAGCTACAATTGGAGCTACGGCAACTTCTATTGCTTCGAGGCGGAGGAATAATAAGAGCGTAAAACGAAAGAGAGAACCGCAAGTGGTCTTGTCGCCACGATGTTCTCTCTTTTTTCGTTGGTGAGGGGAGCACCCGCAGAATCCCGTCGACGAAATTGCAATGCGGATTCGCCATGTATTCGCGGGAGCAGCAAGTCTCATTCGCCCTGCCTCCATTTTTTGATTTTTCCACATAACGATCGACTCAAAGTTTCCCATCTTCGTCTTTTTGCCCATTGAAAACTCCACAATTGTGTGATATAATGAAATTACGGAGGATCTCCGTCACCGCATCTCTCAAAGAAAGGAAACCATCGCTATGAAAAAGAGAATACTCAGTATTTTTCTCATCTGTACAATGCTTTTAACCGCTATTTCATTTACGTCCTGCTCCAACGCAAAGCCCGAAGAAGGCAGTGTCACGCGAATGACCGTTGACATCAACCCCAGCGTTGAATTCATGATCGACGATCAGAACAAGATCGTCTCCGTCACCGCGCTCAACGACGACGGCAGCATTCTCATCGTCGGAGAAGCCTTCATCGGCAAAACGCCGGAGGAAGCCGTCGAACTGATGGTAACGCTTGCTTCCGACACGGGTTATCTCGTGCAGGGCAACGCAGAAGCTTCCGAAAACACCGTCAAGATCTCGATCTCCGGTGATTCCAAATACGCAAGAAAGCTCAAAAAGGCGATCACCGAAACCGCCAACGACACATTGAAGGCGCTCGACATCAACGGAAAAGTCGAAAAAGCGGAGGCGCTCAAGATCGACGCGCTTCGTCAGATGGCGCTTTCCACCTCGCTCTACACCGAGGAAGAGCTCGCCGCTATGGACGAAGAACAGCTCTACAAGGTCATTTCCGCCGGCCGTATCGAAACGGCGCTTCTTCTGACCGAGGAAATGAGAAGCGCGTACTATTCCGCGAAGGAATACAAGATCTCATTTGCAGAGAGAGAAGAAACCGCAAGGATCATCAAAGAGCTTGGCGGCCTCTACAATTTGACGCACACCGCGTACAAGACCGCGCTCGATCTCTACAGCACCGCGATCACCGAGCTTGACGAATTCCGCTACGAAATGCTCGTTTCCCCCGAATCCGAATATCAGAAATCTCTGACCAAGCTTCGCGAAGCAAAGGTCGAGCTTCTGAAGCAGAAGAACTACACGGCTTCTTTGGACGTAAACGGCGAGGAGTACGCTTCCGCGACCGTAACGCTCAAAACATCCGAGGAAAACTACGACAAGATGCTTGCCGCATACGAAAAGATCGGCAACGACCTCAACGCCTCGCTCGAAGCGCTGATCGCAAAGCTCAGACAGGCGGAAGCCAAGCTGATCGAGCTTGAAGACACCTTGTTTGACGAAAACATCGAAGAAAAATTGCAGGAAAAGGCAACGGAGATCGAAGCGAATCTGAACGCGGCGAAGGATAACTTCTTTGCCGAATTCGAAAACGCTCACGCGGACGATATCGCAACCATCGAGCAATCGCTTCTCGCAAAGAAAGAGCAGTTGAAATCCGAGATCGAATCCGGAAAATAAACGAAAGAACCGCAGACACGGACCTCGTTCCGTATCTGCGGTTTTTATTACCAAGCGCCGACGGAATCACCGTCGGCGCTTGCTCTCATTGTATCTTTTCTTTTATGATTTCGAAATTGACGTCGGGGGAATCGGCGCTATTGAGGTGGACGGTTTCGCACGGGAGGGTTCTTTCCCATGCATCGTGGCGCATTTTGCTTCGGTGCGCCATATCGCCCGTATCGTAGGTTTTTGCCCATTCGATGAACGCGAGGTGTTGCTCATACATATCGCCGCCCTCTTCAATGCGCGCGCCGAAACGCTCGTATTCCCTTTTCCGCAAACGTTCGATCCGCAAGCTCTGCTCCAGCTCCATACGGATCGCAAGCGTAAATCGCGGGATCAGCGGATCGCCCCAACCGGCAAGCGAGCCGGAGATGACGATGTTTTCGTGCGTGTCGATATCCCGCTCCATCAGCGCGAGGCGCTCTTCGGCGGGGCGCTTCTGCGTGAATTTCGGATTGGTCGGGAGCCAGTAATAATCGTCCGTATCCATGTGCTTATAGCCAAGCTCGTCGCAGATCTTTTTGCCCATGGTGGTCGTTCCCGAGCCGGACGCGCCGAAGATATGAACGACGTTCTTCACTTTCTTTTTTCGCGCGAAAATGCTAACGGAGTAGGGGATGGCGTTCGAATCCGCCATTTCGGTGAACGCTTCCACCGCAAAGCCCGCTTTTTCCATTTCCGCAAGATAGTCATCCTTGTCCCTCGCTCTCGCGGGAACGAGCGGGATCATCACCTCGACCGTTCCGCCCTCGCATTTGGCGGTGCGCGCCTCGGGCGTTTCGTAATCGCAACCCGTCACGCGCTTCCACTCCTCGAAGGAGGGTACGGTCCCCTTATAAGCCTCCTCGCCGCCGAGTCCGTTTCGGTACGCCTCGCGGAAAAAGAGCATTGGCGCGCCGCTTTTCAATACGGAAAAGGCGTTTTTCAGATAAGCCTCTCTGTCTCCGTCGGTAACGAGCATATGGAGTCCCATGCAATCGAGCGCGGCATCGTAAAGACCGTCGGCTCTGTCCTTTACCATGTCGAGCAAGTCCACGGAGGCGTTTTCGTATCGGAAGAGATGTTCTCTTGCCTTTTCGACGGCGCTGGGGGCGATATCGTAGCCCTGATAAATGCAACCAAGCTCCGAGAGAATCGCGCCGCACGCGCCCTCACCGCACGCGAACTCAACGATCCTTTTTCCCGCAAGACCGTTTTTCTCCACCCACGTTTTCAGCGTTTCGTATAAAACGGGATCGTCGGGCGCGTGTCCCCAACGGGAAACGCCCGCTTCGAAAACGGCTTTGTATCGCTTTTCGTAAGCCGTGTAATAAGGTTCGTTCATCATGTCTCACTCCTCAAAGCAACCGTATTTTTCGAGAATGCATTTGCCCATCTCGTACAGATAGCGCTCGAAGGCGAGGCGAAGCTCGATGGGCGCGGAGGCGAGGCTCGTATTGCGCTCGAACGGTCTCTTCTTTTCCGCAGGCGTGAAGAAGCCGCCGACCTCGAAGGTGAAATAGCCGTCGTAGCCGATATCGAGAAGTCCGCTCATGACCGCATCCATGCTGAGCGTTCCGAGGAAGGGCGCGAGATGAGAATCCGCGTCACCCATATTATCGTGAACGTGCAAGCCGCGAACGTGTCCGCCGAGAATGCGGAGCGCCTCGTCCTGCGGCATTTCCTGCATATTCGCGTGGCCCGTATCCCATACCGCGTGGAAAAGCGGATGGTTCACGGTCTCGATCATTTCGAGAAGCTCGGGCGCGTTGTCGATCCAGTAAAGGCCGTCCACGCACATTTTATTGAAGTTTTCCACAAGGATGTTCAAACCGTATTTTTCGGCGCGCTCGAGCAGAGGCAGGAAGAATTCCTTGTTTCGCGCGAAGGTCTCCTTTGCGGAAAGGCCCTTTACGTAGCCCGAGTGTACGACGAGGTTCGGGATCCCCCAAGCGCCGCACGCGTCCACGCAACGCATGGTCTCTCCGAGCAGCTTTCCGCCGTCCGCGAGCGGTTTCCCCATCGGCGCGTGCGCCTGAATGAGCTTCACGCCGTACTTGTCGGCGGCGCGGGCGATCTCTTCGAGATAAGCCTCGTGATTCTCGGCGTATACGCCGTTTGCGCGCGAGAGGTCAATGCCGAAATTATAGTCTGCGTAGCGGAAGCCTGCGCTTCGGATATGCTCCAGCGCGAACACCTGCGAGGAGGAGTAGGCGCAGAAATCGCCTGTTGTCGTTGCCAATTTCATGATTTTGAATCCTTTCTTTGTGTTTCGGAATGCGTGCGGAGTTGACGGAACGTCTCTGCTGCAATGTTTCATTTAAAAGTCGACACTCCAAAAAGCCTTCCCCAAGGGGAAGGCTTTCGGGAGCAGCAAAACCGTCGATCCCTACGATGTAGCGAGTCTGTGCGCCGCCTCACACGGCAAGTGAAATTCCCCAAGTGGTGAGGTTCCGTCGCAGACGGAACCTCTTTCAAGCCGCGCTTTACCCGATCTTATCGTACACTCTGACGAAATCGACGATGAACGCGTCGTCGACGAATCCGTCCTTGATCGCGAAGGGAGGCTCTTCGACGACACCGCCGTTCAGAAGCTTGAACTTGCCCTGCTTGACGGAGCGGTAGCCCTGGATCTCGGTGGTCAGAAGAATGAATTCGGGGACGTGGGATACGTGCGTATTGCAACGCGCCGTTTCCTTTCCGTCGCAATAGAAGACGTAGCCGTCCGGCTGCCAATCCAAACCGAAATAATGCCAGCCGTCCTCGGTCGTGTCGAGCGTACGGGTGATCCTGCCCTCGTTTTTATACTGTCTGCCGTAGCCGCCCATGATGTTGCCCGACGTGATGGTGTCGGGTCTGAAATATTCCATGATATCGGATTCTATTCCGCACCATTCCGGCTCGAATCGCGCGCCGATCGTCGGGGATTGCAGCCAGAACGCCGCCCACATGACGTCGGGGTATTTCTGAAATTTGCAACGGCATTCGTAATAGCCGTAGCGATGTACGAATTTCGGCGCCTCCAATTTGTCGAGCGGCCAAATGCCGTCCTGTCCCCACGGATTGTCGCGCGTTTTCACAAGATGGTCGAACGAATTGGCGCCGGTCTGCAATTGCGGGGAGACGTAGCAACCGTTTTTCTCGGTTCGGTGCAATTCGACGCAGCCGTCGCGCACGACGATGCCCTCGTCGCTATAGGCGTCGAAGCGCTCGCCCCAGAAGTTCAGTCGGAATCCCCATTTCGTGCGGTCAAGCTCCGTGCCGTCGAATTCGTCACTCCATGCGAGACGCCATTCTCCGTCGGGCAAAAAGCTCGGCGCGTGTCCCTCTACGTTAAACTGTTTCATTGTATTCTCCTTTCCTCCGCCTGCGGCGGTATACATAAAATCAGACGTTTTTCTGCTCTCTGAATACGACGGTTCTCGTTTCGGAGTCCATCGCGGCGGCGTACGCCAGCGCAATACCGGATGCTTCAATGGTCAGTATCTTTGTAATGCCGCAATGACGGAAGCGTCTGTACATCTCCTCGCCGATCTCGTCGAGCAAACGGGCGTCCATCTGATGATTCAGAAAGCTGTCCACCTTCAGTACGTTGCCTTCTTTTACAATGCCGTCACGCGCAATGCGTTCTTCCGGAAAATTCATAGTCTTACCGCTTTTTTTGATTGTATTGATGAATTGATTGTAACACAAAATCGAGGCGTTGTCAAGAAAACATCGCCCTTCGATGTAATCGGAGTTCGTGCGCCGACGGAATTCCGTGAAAAACCCCTTCTCTGCGATCGAAAGATCATAGAAAAGGGGCTTTTCTTATCGGTACGTACCCGCGATCTTCGCTTCCTCAACGATACGCTTCATATTTTCGAGCGTAACGTTATTCGGCACGGAATGGTCGGAGGAGAAGATATATCCGCCGTTTTGCTTGAGGACGGGGACCTTTTCGCGAATCTCCGCGATGACCGCCTCGGTATTGGTCCACTGCGCCGCGTTGATACCGCCGTGCAGAACGATCTTGTCGCCGTAATCCTTCTTCACCTTGAAGGAATCCATGCCCGCTTTGACCTCGAGCGGATTCAGCGCGTCAACGCCCGTCGCCACGATATCGGGCAGAAGCGACATCACGTTTCCGCAGGAATGGAGTCTTGCGACAATACCTCTCTCGTGCGCCCAATCGACCGCTCTCTTGTGATACGGCTGCAGAAGCTCTCTGTACATGGCGGGCGAGAAGAAGGTCGTTCCCTTATATCCCATATCGTCGGGCCAGAACACCTCGTCGAAACGGTAGCCCGCGTCCCACATACGACCGAACAGCTTTTCACAGCGGTCGAGATAGGTGTCGAACATATCCTGAATCAATTCGGGCTCCTCCATCATCGCGATGAGAACGTTCTCCGTTCCCATCATCCACGAGTGCGTCACGTCGAAGCCGAACCAGAAATGCGCCGTGATCCAATGGCCGTCCGCGCGCCATTTCGCGAAGTTTTCCTCCAGCTTCTTCCACGGAATGCGGTTGTCTTCGAGCGTCATCTGCGCCTTCGCGCGCTCCCACGCCTCTGCTGTCGTGACCTTGAAATCGAGCATTTCGGGTGTGGAATCCTCCATCTTGAAGGATTTCTTCGTGAGTCCCCAAGACGTCGTCGAGATCACGTAGCGATCCGTCTCCTCAATGATCTTCGAAGGAAAGCGCGGCGAAATATCGACGAAAATGACCGAGTTTTTGTCAACGCCGAAATAATCGCGCCAATCCGCGCCGACGGGCATTCCTTCTCTGTGCCAACGTCGGATCGTACCTGCCCAAGGCTGATCGATGATCGGAATGCGGTCCGCCTCTTTATGCTCGTACATACGCTTGAATCGTTCCCAAGAATTCATACTGTGTCCTCCCGTACGGAATTTTGTTATGCTCTTATTATACCGAAAAACGTGCGCGGTTGTCAAGTGGCTTTCGTTGTCCGTTTCGCTTTTCGCGCAACGGAACAAGGGGGGCGGCTTGTGTCGCGAAGCGGCGCGCCTCTTCACTCTTCACTCTTCACTGCCCTTTCTCCCTCTCCTTTAAAAAAGGAGAAACGGTCAACTTTTTTCTTTGCCAAAAAGAAAAAAAGGTTGCAAAGAAAGATGAACTGACGCTTCGCCGTCAGTTCGCGCCCATCAATTGTCCCGCCGTTAGCTTTTCTGTTTCCGCAGGCACAGTGCCTCGAAAATGGGCTTCACCTATACCAAAAGCTATGAGATTGGAAATCCTCGGTTCATGAACGGTCGGCTTCGATTTGATGGGCGCGGTTCTTGTCCATTCTCGTCACGCGAACCGCGAAACACGAACCGTATGGGTTCGCGTTTCATGATTCGTGGAGATTTTGTTCTTGTCGATGCAGGGTGCCTCTGTCGAATCGCACCTCCCCCACTCGTAGATCCTTTCCCGCCATGTACGGTCGCGCACGCATTTGCGGAAAACAAAAACCCTCGGACGACGTCCGAGGGAAATATCGGTATGTACGAAGATCAATCCTGAATCTGCGCGATAACGCCGTCAGCCCAAGCCTTGATTTCTGCCATTTCTTCGGGCTTAACGCCTGCGAGGAAGGAGAATGCGTTTTTCTTGAAGGTCTTGACGTCGATTACGTTTGCGCCTGCTTCGGTAATGATTCTCTTTGCTTCTTCGACAGCAGCTTCGGAAGCGTCGGTGAAGATAGCAACGTTCTGTGTAGCTTCTCTGTTGAGGAGAGCGAGGAAGCGAGCGAGTGCGTCATCGAGGATCTTGCTCTTGGAGGAGATACCGATGAAAACGACTCTTTCTCTGGTGCAACCGTATGCGGGGGGAATTTTATCGAATTTTACCTGATATTCGGTGCCGAGAGTGGTTGCGATGGTAGCGACCTTGCCTTTTTCGGGATAGTGAAGAACTTGCATTTTGATAGCCATGGTTATCATTTCCTTTCAAATCTACGTTTATAATATTTTTATGCGATATAATCATTATACCACAAAATTTTCTTTTATCTATAGAAATTTTGAAAAATCCATTCGTCTTTTTCACGATATCCCCGAGCGCTTTCTGTGCAAAAGAAACAAATCGTTCACAAGAGTCACTTTTTTCGGGTTTTCGCTCCTCCCCACCGCGAAAAAGATTGCATTTCCCGCGCTCCCGTGATATAATGGAAACGAAAAATCACGCCGTCACGGCATTCTGAACAAAAGCGCCGATTTCGGCAGAACGGAGATCATATGAAAATATTGTTTCAAGGCGATTCCATTACGGACGGCAACCGATACAAAAGCAAGGCGTCCGAATGGGACAAAAACCATCAGATCGGTCACAGCTACGTTTACATTCTCACGGGGCTTCTCGGTATGCAATATCCCGAGCGCAGATTCGAATTCGTCAACCGCGGCATTTCGGGCAACACGGCAGGCGAGCTTCTGGCTCGTTGGCAGACGGATGCGCTGGATATCGATCCCGACGTGCTTTCCGTGTTGGTCGGCGTAAACGACTGCGTGCGCGCGGGCGACCGCGCTATCAAGGACTTTTCCGCGTCGCAATTCGAGGAGGACTACCGCCGCATCCTCACGCAAAGCCGCGAGAAAAATCCCTCACTGAAGATCGTTCTGCTCGAGCCGTTCGCTTATCCCGAAACGCAGTCCGTGACAAAATCCACCCCCGCGATCCGCCGCGCGATCATGAGAAGCGAGCAGAAGATCGTCCGCCGACTCGCAAAGGAATTCGATGCCGTCTTCGTGCCTCTGCAGGAGCTTTTTGACGAAGCGCTGAAGGTGCGCGAGCCTGCGTATTGGCTTTGGGACGGCACGCACCCCACCGAAGCGGGCCATGCCCTCATCGCAAGAGAATTTCTGAAGGCAACGAAGGATATCTTCGGAGTGGAAACGCAGATCTGAATGAGTTGAATGGGAAAGCCGGCATTTCTAAAACCTTCCCCAAGGGGAAGGCTTACTTCAGTCCCAAACCCCCCTCGTTCCATTTCTCTGTTGTTCTTAACGGAGAATTTGCGAACACGAAATATCGGCAGAGAACTTGTTTTCTCTGCCGATTTGTGTTATAATGCGTTATTATGATATGGGTGATGAAAATGGATAAAGAAAAAGACTTGCCGAAAAGGAAACATCCTCGTCTTGACAATTATAATTACAGCTCAGCGGGAGCATATTTTATAACGATATGCACTCAAAACAGACGGTGCCTGCTATCTCGCATCGTAGGGCGGGGGCTTGCTCCCGCCGAAACCAAGGGAATAGAATATACCTCCTTCGGAGAGATTGCAGAGAAGCAATTACTCTTGCTGGAAGACCGATATCCTCATCTTTCGATTGACCAATATGTAATCATGCCTAACCATATCCACGTAATTATGATTTTGAAAGGCGAAGCGGCGGGAGCAAGCCCCCGCCCTACGATCACAGATATCGTTTGCGCCTATAAATCGTTAACAACGAGAGAATGTAAAAATAACGGCTTTGAAGGGAAATTATTTCAGACCTCATTTTACGAGCATATAATCCGAGGTCGTGAGGACTACGAAGAAATCGTAAAATATATATACGAAAACCCTATTCGTTGGTACTACGACGAATTATACGCGGAAGAATAGGGGTATGGGCTAAGCCCTGTGCCTTTGTAATACAAAGGCGAAACTGGCGATAAAACAGAACAATAAATAAGAATTTGTATTGGAGATAAGCAATATGATTTATTATCTAAATAAAGACACAGTTCCAACAATACCTACACCGCACGATTGTAAAATAAAGAAAGTCACTATACAAGGCGATTTTATTATATTTGAGTTTGAGGATGACATTTCGTATTATGATTCTATTCGGCACATCAATCCTGATGCAAAATCCTTAGTCATCAAAATTCATTTAGTTGATGATTTTGATACCTACAAAATGAAATACTGCAAAATGCCTTGGTGTAGAGGGGATTATTCCCGTATTGATAACGCCCAACTTGAAAAAATCGCTAAAAATGAAAGCCTTGAATATCTTTACCATTATGTTGGCTATCAATCTATTATTATCAAGTTGTTTAGCCAAACTTATATCACTCTCGACATAGCATCCGACTATATTGAATACGAGTGGATTGTTTGACAAATTCCAATTTATCGAACCGAACAAATTAACCCCGACAGATTTTTTAAAAATCTGTCGGGGTTAATTATTTGTTTACTGCGGGTCGAATAGGGCGAGTTGCTTGACG
>JAZRLQ010000060.1:0-2805 GCA_045646925.1 Eubacteriales bacterium | reverse complement strand
AGATCACTTGTGGTCTTGCCCTTCCAATATTCGTGCACTTCTCTCAAAGCAGCCTTTGTCTGCTCCGAAATGTAGAAGGGATCCGCAGCACGTGTTTCGACAGTATCGAATTCTGCCTCCAACCATTCAAAAGAATATTCCGGGAAAGTCTGACAGCCGCGCGGCGCTTGAGTTGCGCTTCCGACGATCAATTCCTCGTCGCGAATGGTGATCGGGATATTCTTCAGAATATGCGCGAACGCTTTCGCGCGGCGAAGAATAATCGGTTCACCTTCCGTTTGACGATAGGATTCCGTCAGCAAAACTGCACGGTCCGCTTCGATTTCCGGCATTTTTTTGTACAGGTTTTCGACAAGACGACCGATTCGGTCAGTCTTCTTGATATCTTCTGTATAGAATGTTTTCAAACAATACACCTCCGGATACTAATCTCCTTCTATTTTACAACATTTTTGCATAAATGTCAACTGGATATCACGAAAAAACCAAAAAATCAAACACAAACAAAGATTTTTATGTTTTGCACACAGATTGTTTCGGATAAGAACAAAAACAAGGTTCTCGCCGCCTCGTTTTTGTTTATTTTGCACTACGAACATCGGCGCCGTTTGGAGTGAAAATTTGCACATTTCACATAATTTTTTCCGTATTCCGAGCCGGATTACGTTTCCGACAGGCATTCTTACCGAAAAAAGCGCCTTCACGCGCGTATTATAATAAATTTTCGGTAGAAAAACCAAAAAAGTCCAACAGAAAAAAATTTTTCCGCGCCGCCAAAAAATTTCAAAAAACTATTGACAAATCCATTTTTTTCATGTAGAATACTCATGGTTAGGTTAAACTAACTACCAAAAAAATCAAGCAAGGAAAGGATACGGATATTATATGAAGACGTTAAAGCAAGTCAAGATCGGCGGTACCGCAAAGGTCGTCAAGCTCCACGGCGAAGGCGCGCTCAAGCGCAGAATCATGGATATGGGCATCACCAAGGGCGTTGAGATCAAGGTACGCAAGGTCGCTCCTCTCGGAGACCCGATCGAGATCACTGTCCGCGGATACGAGCTTTCGCTCAGAAAAGAAGACGCGGAAACGATCGAAGTTGAATAATACCCGCAAACGACACATAGTTTTTTATTACCCGTCAGTTAGTCAAAACTTACTTCAAAATCAAATTTGACATTTCAGAAAGGATTCATACAATGGATTTACGCATTGCTCTTGCAGGAAACCCCAACTCCGGCAAAACAACGCTTTTCAACGCGCTCACAGGCTCCAACCAATTCGTTGGTAACTGGCCCGGCGTTACCGTAGAAAAAAAGGAAGGAAAGCTCAAAAAATCCGAGGGCGTCATCATCACCGACCTCCCCGGCATCTATTCCCTCTCCCCCTACAGTCTCGAGGAGGTCGTCGCGAGAAATTATCTGATCGGCGAACGTCCCGACGCGATCATCAATCTCGTTGACGGAACGAACCTCGAAAGAAACCTTTACCTCACAACCCAGCTTCTCGAGCTCGGCATTCCCGTCGTCATCGCCATCAACATGATGGACATCGTCAGAAAGAACGGCGATCTGATCGACATCGAAGCGCTCTCCAAATCGCTCGGATGCGAGATCGTTGAGATTTCCGCGCTGAAGGGACTCGGCATTACCGAGGTTGCCGAAAAAGCGATCGAGGCGGCGAAGAATCAGAACGTCAACATTCCCCGTCACATCTTCTGCGGCGCGGCAGAGCACGCCATCGCGCACATTGAGGAAGCCGTCGTTCACGATCTTCCTGCGGAGCAGCAGCGCTGGTACGCGATCAAGATCTTCGAACGCGACGAAAAGGTTCTCGAGGTCATGCGGCTCGAAGAAGGTCTCCGCGCGCATATCGAAGAAGATATCGTCGCCGCTGAAAAGGAGCTTGACGATGAAGCCGACAGCATCATCATCAACGACCGCTACAATTACGTTACCTCGATCATCAAGCGTTGCTATACGAAGAAAAACGCAGGCAAGCTCACGACCTCCGACAAGATCGACAAGATCCTCACGAACAGATGGCTCGCGCTCCCCATTTTCGCGGCGATCATGTTCGCGATCTACTACATATCCGTCACGACCGTCGGCACGTGGGTCACGGACTGGACGAACGACGTTCTCTTCGGTGAGATCATTCCGCCCGCCGTCGAAAGCTTCCTTGCTTCCGTTAACTGCGCGCCCTGGCTCCAGAGTCTGATCCTCGACGGCATCATCGCGGGTGTCGGCGCGGTCCTCGGCTTCGTTCCTCAAATGCTCGTGCTCTTCCTCTTCCTCGCCTTCCTCGAAGCGTGCGGTTATATGTCCCGTATCGCCTTCCTCATGGATAAGATCTTCCGCAAATTCGGTCTCTCCGGCAAATCCTTCATCCCGATCCTCGTCGGAACGGGATGTGGCGTTCCCGGCATTATGGCTTCCCGTACCATCGAAAACGAACGCGACCGCCGTATGACCATCATCACCACCAGCTTTATGCCTTGCGGCGCTAAGCTGCCCTTCATCGCTATGATCGCGGGCGCCATCTTCGGTGGCGCTTGGTGGGTCGCCCCCGTGGCATACTTCCTCGGCATGGTCGCCATTATCCTGTCGGGCATTATGCTGAAAAAGACCCGTCCCTTTGAAGGTGAGCCCGCACCCTTCGTGCTGGAGCTTCCCGCTTACCATATGCCCACCCTTCCCAACGTGCTTCGCTCCATGTGGGGGCGCGGCTGGTCCTTCATCAAAAAGGCAGGCACCGTCATCCTTCTCTCCTCGGTCATCATCTGGTTCTTCACCTACTTCGGCT
>JAZRLQ010000059.1:0-5209 GCA_045646925.1 Eubacteriales bacterium | reverse complement strand
ATCATCGAGCGCTTCCAGCACCGCGCCGCGCGTGAAGGGAATTCTTTTCGACATATTGGCGAGGATCGCGCCGCGATCACTCGGAACTGCGTTTTCCAAGGTAGGAAGCTCTCCCATGAAGATCACTCTTCCGCCTGCCTTGCGGAAGGATTCGAGTCTTTCGAGTGTGGTGGAGCGGAGCGTTTCACATCCGGGAACAACGATGACGTCGTACGCCATTTCACCAACCGTGAAGGGCGCACCCGTATCCTTACAAAGTGTAGGAATGAGAGATTCGGAAATGAAATCGAAATCAATGCCGCCAAACAGAAGCCATTTGGTCAGATTTTGGAAATTGCCGTCCATATCCTCTCTCGCGCAGAGCGTTTCCGCGTGAGGACCCCAATGGAGCCAGTAGCTTTCGATCGGATGGATCACACCCACCTTCACGAGAGGCTTACCGCGCGTCATAGCGGTGTTGACACGAGCGAAATGATCCTCGATCAGAGGATATTTCTTCCACCACGGTGATTGGTAGTGGATGGACGCGGGATAGTCGCGCTTGGATTCGCCCGCCATGGATACCCAGGAAAGATGGGGAACACGGACCGTTACACCGAGCGCCGCCATCCAGTCGCCGTTCATTTTATGTTCTCTGAAATCAAAGTCCCAGTTGGCAACGCCGTACATCTCGCAGAGCATACCTTCTCTGCCGTACTGATGGACGGAGGATTGCGCCTGCTTTGCGGTCGTGTATTCGAGATTGCGCTCCAGCATATCCACGCCGGGCATACCGAAGCCTCTGTAAAGGCGCATTGCCTCACCGATGGCGTTGGTCTGCGTACGCAGAGAGGGCTCACGCATGTCGTGTCCCGTCAGCTTCAAGCCATGCTCGTCGCACCACTTGCCGCAATTATCCGCGAAAGCGGAGGCGAAGCGCTCGCAGACGTGGTCGTGATAATGATAACGAATAACGGAAGCCGCGCCGTCCGCGCGTTCCCAGATCAGCTCGGGAATGTTCGTGATAAGATCCTCCCCACCGTAAGCCGCGGCAAACGTCACGGGAAGATCGTCCGTCCACGGAAGGATCGCAGACCCCTTGTCCGTCGCGTATTTCAGCGCGGTCTTCGTCATGAACTGAGGCTCGTCCGTGAAGATGGAGGGGATCGTGCGGTCAAATTCGTCACCGACCGCGCGTTCGAAGCTCTTGTACGTCAGCTCAATGAAGCGGTCGATCGCCGCTTTGTCGAGGGTATTGACGTACGCCTGACCGTTATGCCACGCGCTGTCCTCCGCGACCTTCATGTAGGCGTACCATTTTTCGTATTGCGCGGACTCGTTTTCACCGATGACCGCCCAATCGAGAAGATTGCCCTTCTCGTCCAATTTCACGTCGAAGCAAGCGAGCAGACCGCCCTTTTCCGCGAATTCCGCTCTGCGCGCCTCGTCGGCGTAGCAAATGGAATCGTCCGTCTGCTTTTCGTAGGAGAAGAGCAAATGGCGCGCGCGGAAGCGCTTTTCCTTCGTGACAAATCCGCCCGCAGAGCCGGAGGGCCATCTGTCCTCGTCGTAAAGCCACGCGAGCATATCCTCGCTCTTCGATTTTTCAACGCAATTTTTGATCAGTGTGAGATACTCGTCGCTGAGATAAGGCGTCGCCATACCCGTTCTGACGTGCATATGCGCGCCGCCGAAGCCCATCTGCTTGAAGACCTCGAGCTGCCAATCAAGCTCCTTCTGGTCGAGCTTGCAGTTCCATGCCCAGAAGGGCGTACCGCGGTATTCCGCCGTCGGATTTTCGAAAAGAGCCTCGTCCAGACGGGGCGTACCATTCTTCTTATATAACATATTCGTATTCCTTTCGTATCGTGATCGGGATCACGGAAGATCTCCGTGATCCGCTGTCTACATCATCATAACACAAAAAATGACGTTTGACAAGAAATTTTTACGCATTTGCCCCAAAAATACGGATTTTTTCCGGCGCCGTTTGTGCCGTAATCACAAATGATCCGCAAATATCTTTCTCCGCTCCAAAAACGTCCCCCGAAAACTTGGCGTGTTTTCGGGGGACTTTACATTATGCTTTCTGTTTTTTCTTCTTGGTCGCGACGATCCTTCTGACAACGAGGGAACCGAGCGCAATGAGCGCGAAAACGATATAGATCAGAACTGCCAAAGCAATAGCAAGAGCGATATAGGTAAAGACGTTCGCGCCGCGGAGAAGATCCGCAGGCTTGAAGCTGGAATAAACGACCTTTCGACCGTCCGCCTGCTCGTAATAGGAGTCCATCTCCGTTCCCATATTCTGCAGATAGAGCGCAATGGCGTACCATTCCTTGAGAGGTCTATCGTTCTGATCCATGACGACGTGGTTGACGAGATCCTCCGTCGCGATGGGATTGCCCTGCTCGTCACGGGGCGTAATGGAGATGATGCCGAACGAGGTCTCCTCCACGGAGCCGAGCATCTGACCCATATACATACCCGCGACCACGCGGTAAAGCTTGTCGTCCTCGATCTCGGAGAGCGTTCCGTCGCCGTTGCGGAGCATGGCGTAATCGACCTTATTGAAGATCATGCGGTTGGTGTTGAAGGAATATTCCACGCCCGACATGAAAAGCTGCGCGGAGCTCATGAGAGGCGGGAGAGAAGCGTCCAGCTCGACGACGCTTTTGAGATCCTTGCCCGTGAGATAAATGCAGATCAGCTCGCCCTCCGTGCCGACACCGAGAGAAGCGGCGTTGAACACGTCGGACACCGTCACGTTTCCGATCGGAACGGTCGCGCGGATAACGCCCGTGGCGGTGAGCGCCACGTCCACCTTTTCACCCGTAACTCTCTCGACTGCCGCCTTATAGGCATCGGAGAAAAGGTTTCCGAGCGTGGATTCGTGCTGCGTTGCGTAGACCTGCCCTACGGTATCGAAAACGTAAGGGTTATTGACGAGGATCTCGTCGAAGGAATAACCGTATTCGGAAAGATAATACGATTCGACGGTCTTCTTGTAAAAATTGACCTTGGCGGCGATCTCGATATCCTCTTCCACAGTCTCGTCAACGGAGATCAGCTCGTAGCTCTTGAGCTTGCCGTCGCGCGTCAGCTTGAGAACGCCGAGACATCTGCCGTAATCCTCCGCGGAAACGATCAGCGTGCCGTTCACCTGAATCGGCTCGTCCAATCTCGTGTGCGTATGACCGGAAATGATGACGTCGATGCCGTCGACCGCCTTGGCGAGCTCGTAGTCCTCGCCCTTTCCGTCCTCCGTGCCGCTATGGGACAGACAGATCACGATGGGATCCGCGCCGTAATTTTCCTTACAATCGCGGACGGCTTCCTCAACGGTCTGCTTGGCAACCTCGATGGGATCCTCGAAGATCATGCCGGAGTTGGGCGCGCAATCATCCGCGTCCGTTCCGAAAATACCGAAGATCGCGTAATGTACGCCGCCGCGCTCAAGGATCACGTAATCCTTCACGCCGTAATCGTTCATCGCTTCCCACATGGAAGCATCGTAGCCGTCCTGTCCCTCGACGGGAGGCATATAGTTCGCGCAGACGATGGACGGAAGCGTATCGCCGCTCGCAACGGCGGCGTTCAGCATGGATTTGAGCCCCGATTGCAGATAATCGTATTCGTGATTACCGAACGTGGTCACGTCGAAGCCCATCGCGCCCATCATGCGAAGCTCGATGGCAGAGGTCGCGTATGCCGTCTGGAAAAGCGATCCCATCGAAAAGTCCCCGCCGTCAACGAGGATCGCGTCGGGGTCGATCTCCTTCTGCTTGCGGATCAAGGTCATGAGTCGGGCATAGCCGCCGTACTCACCCTCGCCGTTCTCATTGACCGAGGGGAGCAGATGGGAATGCAGATCGTTCGTAAACAATACGGTGATCTCGTCCGGCTCGCTCTGCGCGTACGCCGTAAAGCAAAGCGAGAAAACCGTCAGCAGCGCAAGCGCCATACTGAAAATGCGTAAAAAGTTCTTTTTCATAGCCGTTCCCTTTCTGAAACAAGTTTTTGATTTCACGTTATTCCGAAAATAACCGAATCTACCTTTTTATTATACCACAACTGTAACAGAAATGCAATGCCAAACGACAACATTCATACCGACAAAATCTCATACCCATTGACGCGCCGAAAAGGGCTCGGATTTCGACAAAACACGCCGTTTCCTTCTCATTCCGCTTGACTTTTGCGATATTCCCGTGCTATAATAAAACGAATTTAACCAAATTCAATATTACAAAAATCAAGGAGTACTTATGTCCCAAAATTTGATTTACGACATCCATGACAAACCGCCGATGGGTAAGCGTCTGATCTTTGCTTTCCAGCAGTTCCTCGCTATCCTCGCGGCAACGATTGCCGTACCGACCATCATCGGTCTTCCTACGCAGATCCCCGCCGCTATTTTCGGCGCAGGTGTAGGCACGCTCATTTATCAGCTCTTCACCAAATTTAAAAGCCCCGTGTTCCTCGGAAGCTCCTTCGCATTCCTCGGTTCTCTCGGCGTAGCTCTCACGTACGGCTACTGCGGTATCGTGCTCGGCTCGATCGTGGCAGGTCTCGTTTACGTCGCTCTCGCCGTCGTCGTTCACTTCGTCGGCACCGACTGGGTAGCGAAGCTTATGCCCCCCGTTATCATCGGTCCTACCGTAACTCTGATCGGTCTTTCTCTCGCAAGTAACGCAATGAAAAATATCGTCACCGCTGACAGCGCCCCCAAGATCTACAGCTCCGGCAACCTCGTCGCCCTCGCTTGCGGTCTCGTTACGTTCTTCACCATTGTCATTTGCTCCATCCAGAAAAAATACACCATGCCCAAGCTGATCCCCTTCGTGATCGGTATCGGCGCAGGCTATGCGGTTGCGTCCATTCTGACCCTGATCGGTATCTGCACCGATGCAAATTACCTCAAGGTCATCAATTGGGATCCCTTCGTAAACAATTTCGTTGACGCGCAGGGCAAGTTCGTCGGTATTTCTGCGTTCTTCACCGTTCCCAAATTCGCGATCGTTGAAGCATTCAAGGAGCTCTTCTCCGGCAAGATTTCCATCGAGGTCCTCGCAGCAACCCAAGGCAAAGCTACCATGATCAACGCAGGCGGCATTGCTGAGGTAGTCATCGCGTTCCTCCCCGTTGCTCTCGTTGTTTTCGCCGAACACATCGCAGACCACAAAAACCTTTCCTCTATCGTTGAAAAGGATCTGATCGAGGATCCCGG
>JAZRLQ010000058.1:0-45900 GCA_045646925.1 Eubacteriales bacterium | reverse complement strand
GCTCTGCATTTTGCGCGTCTTCTCTTCAGAACCTTGCGGCCGTTTGCAGTTTTCATTCTCTTTCTGAAACCATGCTCTTTTTGTCTCTGACGTTTTTTAGGCTGGTAAGTAAGCATTCTCTTTACACCTCCTTGCAATCGCAGACATAAATCTGCGCAAATTGCTACATTACAGAGTTTATTATCCCATAAAATCATGAAAATGTCAAGGGAATTTTGATTTTTATTTCAAAATATTTTGATTTTTTTTGAATTTTTTTTGAAAAAATGAATTTTTGGGGAGAATTCTTGACATTCCCGAGCGATTATATTATGATTATTACTATAACCCCTATTTATTTTGCTAAGGAGGAAAGTAATGTCAGCTATATTGGAGCTCAAAAATCTCACAAAAAACTATGGCGGCGCAAGAGGTCTTTCTGACGTGACGCTCTCTTTGGAGGGCGGCAAGATCATCGGTCTTCTCGGATCGAACGGAAGCGGTAAGACGACCTTGATCAAAATGATCGCGGGCATTTTGCAGCCGACCTCGGGAACGATCACCGTAGACGGTATGGAGATCGGTACGGAAACCAAAAAGATCGTTTCCTATCTTCCCGAAAGAACGTATCTCAATTCATGGATGCGTATTCGCGATATCATCGACTATTTTGAGGATTTTTATGAGGATTTCGACAGAGCCAACGCCATGCGTATGCTGGAAGCGCTCGGTGTAAACGAAAGCGCAAAGCTAAGAACGCTTTCCAAAGGCACGCGCGAAAAAGTGCAGCTCGTGCTCGTCATGTCCCGAAGAGCGAAGGTGTATCTGCTCGACGAACCGATCGCAGGTGTGGATCCCGTCGCCAGAGAATTCATTCTGGAAACGATCCTTTCCAATCGTACGCCGGATTCCACGATCCTCGTTTCCACGCATTTGATCGCAGACGTGGAAAAGGTGTTGGATAGCTTCGTTTTCATTCGTGACGGCAAGCTTATCATGAAACAGGACGTGGAAAAGGTAAGGGAAAGCGGAAAGACTGTGGATGAGCTTTTCCGGGAGGTGTACAGATGTTTGTAAAGGGAATGAAATATGAAATTCGTTCGGTTGCGCGCATTGTACTTCCGATGTTGATCGTTTTTCTGTGCGCGGCAATGATCATGAGCATGGGCTTTATGCTTGACGGAAGAGTCTTTCACTTTACGGAAAAGGCGGAAGAGGGCGAAACCATTCTCGCGGTTTTCTTTACCATCGCGGAGGTTTTGCTTGGCCTTTGTCTTTTTCTTCTCATGATCGCGATCAATCTCGCGGTTTACGTTCTGATCATTTACCGTTTCTACGTTTCGTTTTTCACAGACGAAGGCTATCTGACCTTTACGTTGCCCGTGACCATCGATTGTCACTTGATGATCAAGATCGTTTCGATGTTCCTTTGGAATCTTGTGACCTTGGTCGTGACGGCTGTGGGCGGTCTGATTATTTTGGGCGGTGTGACGGTCGCTTATACGGAAGAAGTCAAGGCAGTTTTTTCCGTCATGCCGGATATTTTTGAAATGCTGTGGATGGATCTGCAGCAGACGGTCGATTTTGTCGGCGCGCAGATTGTGCTTGGAAGTCTGGCGCTGATCACCACGGCGATCTTCCAGAGCTTGCTTATTTATTTTTCGATCGCGCTCGGATGTATGCTTTTCAAAAAGCACCGTCTTCTCGGCGGTATTCTCAGCATTTTTGTGATCAGCGGCGTTTACTCGACCGTTTCGACGATCGGCTCGTATATTCTGACTTATTTCAGCGTCATGTCGGAGATCGTTTTCCTGATTCTGATGGGATTTGTCACTGCTTTGACGGTCGTCGGTATTATTGCGATGTATCTCGGTATGCGTTACATCCTGCAGAAAAAATTGAATTTGGATTAACTTTGAAAAAGTGAAGAAAGGATTTATTCTATGAAAAAAGGTTTTGTCAAATATTCTCTCTTGTGGCTTGTTGCCCTTGGACTTTTCAATGCGGCGGCATTTCTGATTCCGCATGAGACGATCGATGCTTTCTGGATCGGTTACGGCGCGGTTACTGCCGCTTTCGTGTTACAGCTTCTCTCCACCGCTTTGTTCTTTAAAAAGGACCTTCTGCAGAAAAGCTTGGGTCAGATCCCCGTGCCCGTTTTTTGCATTATGGGCTTGATCGCACTGTTTGCCGTGAGCGTAGCATACGCCGCAACCGGCATGACACTGATCGTCATTTGCTCCTACGTTGTGGTCGGCGTACAGTATGTTTCCAATATCGTCGTCATCGTTACCTCCGGTAAGGGCGGCGCGGCAACCGGCTTCATTCCCGAATTGAAGAAAAATACGGCAGCGCTTGCACAGAAGGCTGAAAACGCCGAGATCAAGGCTCTTGCTGAAGAGGTTGCGAAGGCGGCCGCCGGCGCGGATCCCTTCTCCGATATCGCTCTTGCAGGTGTGGAAGGCAAGCTTCTCGCGGAAATGGAGAAATTTTCCGTAGCAGTGGAAGCTTCCGACGTTGAAACCGCAAAAGTGTCCGCAAAACAGCTTCTCAATTACATCAAAGAGAGAAACGCAAAGTGCAGAATTCTGAAATAAAAATGTAAGAAAGACGGCTTCTACCGAACGGTTGGAAGCCGTCTTTCCTTTTCCGCGCGCGCAGATACCGCTTGACTTTGAGCGGGTTTTATGGTAAACTGAATATAACAGTTCTTCTGTATACAAATTCAAAGAAAAGCGAGGCTTGGCTCATGATCTATACTGAAAAAACCAGAAAAGCGCTCGATCTCTGCTTCCGCGCTCATAAGGACCAGACCGACAAAGCGGGCGCTCCCTACGTATTTCATCCCTTTTACGTTGCCAATCTGATGACCGATGAATCGACGACGGTGGCGGCGCTTCTCCACGATATCGTTAAAAATACGGATTATACCTTTGAACGCCTGTTGGAAGAAGGCTTTGACGAAGAGGTTGTAAACGCGATTCGTCTCTTGACGCACCCCGACATTGATATGACGGAGGAAGCGTATATGGAATATATCGACGCTTTGAGAAAAGATCCCATCGCGCGCGCCGTGAAGATCGCAGATCTTGAGCATAACAGCGATCTGTCCCGATATGGCACGGCAGTAAAAAGCAAGGATATCATGCGCGTCGCAAAATATCAGAAGGCTCTCGTTCTTTTGAGATAAGATCAAAATATTGAAATAAAAAACCACACACTTCTCTCTGCATTCTTAGCGGAGAATTAGTAGCACGAAAACTTCGGCAGAGAACTTGTTTTCTCTGCCGATTTGTGATATAATGGGGTGGGTGATAACAATGGATGAATTAAAAAAGAGAAAAGCACCAAGATATCAAAGTTTTGACTACAATAGTGTCGGGGGATATTTCATAACGATTTGTACGCAAAACAGGCGATGCATCCTATCTCGCGTTGTAGGGACAGTCGAGGACGCCTGTCCCTACAAATATTGAAAGAGCCAATAGCGTATGCTCTCAATTTGTATCGACATTCAAGCGTTTTTGCAATAAGGAGTATGGCGAAAACATTTGGCAAGCTCGTTTTAACGACCATATAATTCGTAACCGCGATGACTATGAAGAACACGTAAATTATATATATGAAAACCCGATTCGTTGGTATTATGACGAATTATACACAGAAGAATAGAGGGGTATGGGCTTAGCCCTGTGCCTTTGTAAAACAAAGGCGAAACTGGCGATAAAATAGTTATATAAACAATAGCAGAAAGGGCATTAACTATGATAGATCAATTTCATAAGTACTGTTGGCATGACGCTGATATTGAAAAAATCGAAATATCATCCAACCAAATTATTATTATGATCAATCATGATGATTATGAAAATTCTGTCAAAATACTTTGTAATCAAGTGGTGGGATTAACAGACCTATGTATGTGGGAAGACACGATTATAAACGACGCAACTCTGGAATATGTAAAAGGTGAACTCCCCCTTTTTTGCAAAAAAATAAGAGATGCTCATCCACTTAACGGAGAATTTTATGATAACCAACCAATAAAAAGCAACTTGCTATGTTTATCAATAACACTGGTAAACGATATTGTTTTTAACATATATTGTTATAGTGTGAAGATTTATGAATAATTATGATTTAACCAACCGTTATAAAGAAGACCCCGACAGATTGTAAATAATCTATCGGGGTTAATCTTTGTTTTCTGCGAATCAAGTTGAATTGAACTTCCTTATGAGAAGGAGCCTTTCGGCTTGCTTTTTATTCTTATCGATATAATTCAATTCCCGCAAACGCAAACGGATTGATATCGTTTAGATAAATCTTATTATTCTCCATCCTTCCGCTACAGTTTATAAAGCTTACGTCATGATACGAACCTCCAAGCTCTATGATCGGATCGATTGCCGTATCCGCAAAAAAGTTCCAAAGTCCGATCGCCATTGCTTTTTCATTTTGCTTGCATTGCATATAAAGAGAGGGATGCCCGTAAACGTAGGCAGGAAGCTTTTCTCCCGAAAGCCAAGCGATCTGCTCGGCAAGCTGGCGGCCTCTCTCGTAATGTCGTAGCATGGGCGAGCCATCGAAGCGCGTATTGACGTTGAGCACCAAAAAGCGTTGACCATCCGCATTTTCATAGCGATAAGAAAGCGGTATCTTCATCTTGGAGGTCTTAAGATCGCTCAACACTTCGACAGACTTCGCAATATCAATATCATAAACGGAAGCGCCGATGATGGAAACGTAGTTGTCATTATGTAAAAATGCTCCTCCATACCTACGGTAATGGACGTGTTATCGTCGCAAAACGGCGAAATGATCTCCGTCAATCCGACGTCGATTCCTCGTTTTGTCAGAATTTCTGCGGCGGCAATGTCGAGAATCATGCCCTTTTTCAGCGCGGACAACGGAAGTTCTCTTGCATTTTCATCAAAAACAATTCCGCAGACACCTTCCCCTTCGTAAACCGTCGGAATGCTGCCACGTGATAGCATTCTTGCCGCCTGCGAAAAGAACAGATCCTGAATATCCACGCGACGATTGATCTGCGTTGGCATTTCCATCTCCGAGATCTTTTTCATGGACTGATATACACGAACACCGCAGCTCATTTTATTCCCGAACGCCTTGTCGATCGCGTCATAGATCGGCTTATTTCGTTCATGAAAAACGGCATAGCCCGTTTCATAATCCGCGCGGGATGTGTAATCCAATCCGTATTTCAATATTCCGTCCGTACAACCGGACGCGCGGATCGCCGTATCAAATCCCTCCAAATAGCTCGAGGGGCAGTGGATGCGCGGTCTGGGATAGACGTCTCCCTCCGCCATCAGCTCAATATCCTCTCGTTTGGTCCAAACGCTTTCCATACGTTCCAGTTCAACCACATCCTGCAGAGCATTGCCTCAACTTTGCTTGACCGCCCAATAAGGTGCGCCGATGAGTCTTGCAAAAGGCTTCGTGTTTCCCGCCAATAGCTTGGCAAGCTCATATGCGTCCGTTCCGTCGATATCCCATGTGCTCATGCAGGCGCAGATACCGACACGGATGCAAGGCTCGACGTCGTTGACCGCCTCTCTGACACGAATGGCAAAATGGCGGAAGGCGTCGCCGTTGGCTTGCAGATAGGCATCGCGGAATTTATTTTTCGTTCCGGAGGTGATGTATTTCTCCAACTCCTCTCGGGTAGACCTTTCACCCGTGATTTCATTGATCATCTCGATGTGGCGGTCACAAAGGCAGGCAGGTGAATCCGAAAGAAATCCGTATCGAAGATCGTCGTCAAACATGATCAATGAGACGCCGCTTTTTGCAATATCCCGAATATAATCCGTTGCAAACTCTATAAATTTCTCATCGGTCGGGCACATAGCCTGTCGGATCTCCGTCCCCTTGATCGAACGCATATTTCGAAAAATGCGATTGTTTTTGACCCAAAACGCCCAGATCCACGCGCCGATCTCCAATCCGTTCTCTTGAAAGAAGCGGCAATTGTCACGCAAAGACTTTAAAACCTCCGCGCGCTTGTTCTCGTCGGTCTCATACGTGTCCAGCGCAAGAAAAACACGTTCCGCGCCAAAGCGCCGGATCTCCTGCAGCAATCGGTTTCGATCGCTTCGCATGACGTTGCAATTCATGATCGGTATCGAAATTTTATACATGGCATTTCCGCTCCTTTGATCGTTCATTTCTTGCTTAAATTATATCACATTTTCCAATGCTTTTCAATCCCCGACGACAAAATGGCGCGGAAAGGCTCTTTTTCGCACACCGCAGACGCACTTCATTTCCAAAAAGAAAAGCACTGCTCTCGCAGTGCTCTTTTGTTTGAGTTGCGTTGACAAAAAGATGCCTACAATATAGTGTTGAAAAAAATCATTTGATTTCTCGAAATTCAATATAATCGATATTGAACTTATTACAAAATTTCATAAAATCCTTGGAACAAAAGACTTCTCCATGTCTGTCGTACACATTGAAAATGTCATATTCTTTGGATTCTCCAAAATATAGAATATCCTTTTCTGAATTCGGCTTCATACACAAAGAACACCTTGGTAAAAGCTTATTTGATTTTCGTTGTTCATTTTTTTCAACTGCATATTCAATAGCTTTCAAAGAATATTCAAAAATAGGAATATAGTATGTTTGATCGATTTTTTCGCCTTTATAAAATATTTCACATTCTTTTAGGGCTTTTATTCCAGTCAGCCCTTCTTGAGCAAAAGAATCGACCAATCGTTTACTGAATAACATATAAACCGGAGCAAGTGGAAACAGTATGTCAGTAAGTTTAGAAGAGCGAACATAAAACTGATACGGACCCTCCCAAACAGAACCTTCCACTGCACGATTGCATAACGGACAATACGCGTCTTTTTGCTGATGATTAAAGTTCAGACATTTTTCGTAAGTGTCGATTGATATCTGCGTCCGATTAAGATTATTTTTTACAGCAAAATATTCACTCATCTTTCCACCGCCTTTCTGATTTCATTATATCACAGTTTTCGGTGTTTTTCAAGACCTGAGGGGGGAAGAAGTGAAATATTCGGCTGACGCCGAATGTGAAATAATTTCCTTACGAAAATTGTGAAATATCTCACTTCGTGAGATGTGAAATTAAATTCGCCCTTCACATTTGCGAAGCAAATATTTCACAGCGAAGCTATTTCACTTGGGCGTTGCCAAATTTCACTCGCCGCAGGCGAATTTCGTTGAAAAAAAGAGAGCAAGTCTTTCGACTTGCTCTCTTTTTTCTGGAGGCACCACCCGGATTTGAACCGGGGCGTAAAGGTTTTGCAGACCTCTGCCTTACCACTTGGCTATGGTGCCTAATTTGGAGCGGATTCCGGGGCTCGAACCCGCCACCTCAACCTTGGCAAGGTTGCGCTCTACCAAATGAGCTAAATCCGCATATGGTGCCTCCGATCGGAATCGAACCAACGACACGGGGATTTTCAGTCCCCTGCTCTACCAACTGAGCTACAGAGGCAAATCTTGTTATAAACAAGATGGCGACCCGGATGGGACTCGAACCCACGACCTCTAGCGTGACAGGCTAGCGTTCTAACCAACTGAACTACCGGGCCAAAATGGTGGGAACAATAGGGCTCGAACCTATGACCCTCTGCTTGTAAGGCAGATGCTCTCCCAGCTGAGCTATGCTCCCATTTCTTTTGTTCGTTGCTTTCGCTCTCGAACGATATAGAGTATACCACAAACGTTCTTATTTGTCAATACCTTTTTTGAAATTTCTTCAAATTTTTTCAAAAATTTTTTAAACCTTTATTTATGGACAAAAAACATTCTTTTTGACCAAAAAAGCCAACGAATCTTTCAAATTCGTTGGCTTTTTCCATGCGTTTATATCAGAGACACCTTTTTGAAGTTAAGCTTCAACAACGTCGTTCTTCCAGTTGTCGGAGATTTCTTCGTATTCTCTGGTATAGGTCTTGAAGATCGAGCGGATTTCAAGGAGATGTTCCATGGTATCTGCTTCGAAGATCAAAACGAGCTCGGGCATATTGGAGGAAGCTCTGACGAGACCCCAACCGTTTTCAAACTGAACTCTTGCGCCGTTGATGTCGCAAACCTTACCCGGATATGCGGCTTTCATCTTCTTGGTGATGTCGTCAACGATGCCGTATTTTACGGTATCAGCGCAGTGAGCCTTGATTTCGGGAGAAACAACGTAGTGCGGGAAGGTTTCGATGATTTCAGAAACGGTTTCTTCTCTGTTGGAGAGATATTCTACGAGCTTAGCCGCAACGAAGATTGCGTCGTCGAAGCCGTACCAGTCGTCACCGGATACGAAAATATGACCACTGCGTTCACCTGCAAGCTCAGCATCCAATTCGTGAAGCTTAGATTTGATATAGGAGTGACCGGTCTTCCACATAACGGGAACACCGCCGTTTGCGTAAACGACGTCTTCCAATGCCTTGGAGCATTTTACGTCGTAGATAACCTTTGCGCCGGGTTTCTTTTCAAGAAGCTGTTTTGCAAGGAGAGCAAGAACGATATCGCTCCATACGTCCTGACCCTTTTCGTCGATAACACCGATACGGTCGCCGTCGCCGTCAAAGGAGAGACCGATGTCAGCATGAACGTAGGGGTGACGGAGCATATGACGGAGGCGTTCTCTGCATTCCAATTCGGAAGGGTTGGGGAAGTAGTGGGGGAACGTGGTATCGGGATCACAGTTGAGCTGGAAGGTCATGCAGCCGAGGCGCTGGAATACTTCGTAAATGAAGAGACCTGCACCGCCGTTTGCAGCGTCAAGCGCAACGCGGATCTTTTTGGGACCCATGTGGATGCGGGAAACGATATCCTCGATGTAAGCGTCACGAACGTCAACCTCTTCATAAGCACCGAAGCGTCTGCTCTGGGTAGGCTTATCGAGAAGTTCAGCAACTTCAATGATATCGTGGGGTTCGAGCGTCTTGGAGTAGCCGTTTGCGAATTTGAAGCCGGACCAACCGTTGGGGTTGTGGCTCGCGGTGATCATAACCGCTCCTTCACACTTGAGGTGGTACTGCGCGAAATAGGTGAGAGGAGAAAGCGCGAGACCGATGAAGTATACGTCGATACCTTCTTCACGGAGAGCGGAGATCGCCGCTTCAGCAAAGGAAGGAGAGCAGTCACGGCTATCGTAACCGACAACGGCACGGCTGATGCTTCTCTTCTGGAGATACTGTGCGTACGCTTTTACGATCTTGTGGACGCTTTCAGGATTGAGTTCGTCCTCGGATACCCTTCCGCGAATATCGTATTCACGGAACATGCTGCAAAAAGCAAGAGAATAATTCGGATTGTGGATCATGATAAAAACACCTTTCGGATAAATTTTTCAAAGGGGGCTTGAAGAAATTACGCTTCTTCCCAGTTATGCCATACGTTAACGATATCTTCGTTTTCTTCAAGGTTTTCGAGAAGGAGAGTCATGTGCTTGATATCTTCTTCGCCTTCGAGGGTAATGTAAGTAGAAGGAACCTGTTCAACCTCGGAAGAAATGAAGGTGTAACCCAAAGCGGAGAGTTCTTCCGCAACGGCGGAAAGATCTTCGGGTTCGCAGTAGATTTCGTAAACGTCGCCTTCTTCTGCAAAGTCAGCGGCGCCTGCTTCAAGAGCTTCTTCCATAAGCTTATCTCCGTCAACAACACGGTCGCCCCACTCGTCGAGAGCGGATACTGCGATAACGCCCTTCTTTTCGAAGAGGAAGCTTACGCAACCAACCTGTCCGAGATTGCCGCCGAATTTGTCGAAATAGTGACGAACGTCACCTGCGGTACGGTTACGGTTATCGGTAGCAGCTTCTACGATAACGGCAACGCCGCAAGGACCGTAGCCTTCGTAGGTGATCTCTTCGTAAGCAACGGCGTCTGCGCCGGAAGCCTTCTTGATGATACGGTCGATATTATCGTTAGGTACGTTATTGGATTTCGCTTTCTGAATGAGATCGCGAAGCTTTGCGTTGGAGCTGGGATCGGGACCGCCTTCCTTTACGGCGATGGCGATTTCTTTACCGATCTTGGTGAAAACCTTAGCCTTCTGCGCGTCGGTTTTCTCTTTTTTATGCATAATATTTTTCCATTTGCTATGTCCGGACATGGTGGAAATTCCTTTCTTTTTCTCTGTCGAGTAATATATAATATGCGGGAAAATAAATTTGATCAGATCTTATCGGGATGCTTTACGCAGATCAATTCAAGGCTGCGGCCGAGAATATCGCGTACGCACTTGGTCAAGGTCAGACGGAACGCGCGTTTTTCTTCGTCCTCACAGGAAACGATGGGACATTCCTGATAGAAACGGTTGAACGCGTTACAAATATCGATCGCGTAACGGGTAATAACGGAAGGTTCCATTTCATCAATAGCGGCCTTCGTTTTGTTCGGGAAGAGCGAAAGCGTTTTGATCAGCTCGCGTTCGGTTGCCGTCATTTCGGTAACGGAGGTCAGATCTGTGAAGCTTCCGGCCTTTGCGAGAATACCGCTGGTTCTTGCGTAAGTATACTGCGCATAAGGCCCAGTGTTGCCGTTGAAATCAAGCGCGTCGTCCATGATGAAGTTGATATCTCTGACACGGTTGCCGTAGAGATAGTAGAAGAGGATCGCGCCGATACCAACCGCCTGCGCGGTTTCTTCTTTGTTTTCGAGAGAAGGATTCTTTTCCTCGATGATCGCGCGGCATTTTTCAACCGCATTTGCGATCAGATCGCGGAGAAGGATCACGTTACCGGTTCTCGTTGCGAGCTTTTCGCCGCCGATGCTGACAGTTCCGTAGGGAACGTGGAAAAGCTTGTCCGCGAAATCGTAACCCATCAGATCAACGACCTTGAACCACTGTGCGAAGTGGAGAGACTGTCCTGCGGAGGTAACGTAGATACATTTATCGAAATGATAATGGCGATCACGATATACCGCAGCCGCGATGTCACGGGTGGGATACAAAGTAGAGCCGTCAGACTTGAGGATCAGACAAGGAGGCATATTGTATGCGGAAAGGTCAACGATGGAAGCGCCATTGTCGATCTTCATAAGATTCTTGTCGCGGAGAACCTGCACCTGTTCGGGCATTTTGTCCGTGTAGAAGGCTTCGCCGTTATAGCTATCGAAGGTAATACCGAGCTGCTGATAGGTTTTCTCGTATTCAGCAAGGCTGATTTCCTTGAACCACTTCCAAAGAGCGATATTTTCCTCGTCGCCATGCTCCAATTTCGTGAATTCGGCTCTTGCCGCGTCTGCCAGAGCGGTAATGCCCTGATCTTCCTCAGCCTTAATTTCATTGTTAACACGAACGTAGAGAGAAACGAGCGCGTCAACTCCACCGTTTTCGATGGTTTCCTTGTCGCCCCATTTGCGGAAGGCAACGATCAGCTTACCGAACTGTGTACCCCAGTCACCGAGGTGGTTGATACCGATACAATCGTAGCCTGCATACTCGTGAAGGAGCTTCAGAGAGTGTCCGATGACGGTCGTGCCAAGATGTCCGATGTGGAAGGGCTTCGCAACGTTGGGAGAGGAATAGTCGAGAACGACGGTCTTGCCTTTACCGAAATCGTGAGCGCCGAAATCTGCGCCCTTTTCCGTGATCTCGCGAACGATCTTTTCGGAAAGATAGCGATTGTCGATCACAAAGTTCAGATAACCTCCCTTGATGCGAACTTCTCCGACACCCTCGGGAAGATTCTCGGAAAGCTTTGCGTGAAGCTTTGATGCAATAACGGGAGGAGCCGCGCGAAGCGTGCGGCTGAGCTTGAAGCACGGAAATGCGAGGTCACCCATAGAAGTGTCCGGAGGATATTCGATCGATTCCGGAATGCTGTCTGCGGGAATTGCGAGGGCTTCACCCCATATTTCAGCGCTTTCCGCGGAAATGGCTTCCGCGATATTGCGTTTTATTTTTTCCATTTTTCATAACTCCGTTTCTTTGCTGTAAAAAGCACTGTGAGATATAATTATTCACAGTTTATTATACATCAAAATCTGAACAAACGCAACAGCATTTTTATAATTTTGAATATTTTTCGTATAAAAACGCAAAATTTTTTCTTCAAAATCCGCATTAATCATCCGTTTTCTAAAGCCTTGCTCGATTTTTTCCACATTCATGTATAAACACCCGTCTTTTTTTACAAACTCAAGAATAGAATCTGAATGAAATCGAGGGGAAAATATGTGTACGGCAATCTCTTATTTGGCAAACAGTCATTATTTCGGGCGGAATCTGGACGTGGAATATTCTCATGAGGAAAGCATCGTCATCACACCGCGCCATTTCCCATTTCTCTTTCGGAACGGTCAGAAGCATGACCGCCATTTCTCATTCATCGGCACGGCGCATATAGAAGACGGATATCCACTATATTACGACGCGACCAACGAAAAGGGGCTTTCGATCGCCGCATTGAGCTTTCCGGAAGAAGCGGTCTACCATCATCCGTTGCCGAACACCATCAATCTCGCGCCGTGGGAGCTGATTCCCTTCGTTCTCAGCCAATGCGAAACGGCAGCGCAAGCCAAGTACTTGCTTTCAAAAGCCAATATCATAGACGAAACGTTCAGCAAGGATATCCCTCTGACGCCCTTGCATTTTTTGATTGCGGATAAAAAAGAAGCCTTCGTTGCCGAACCGATGGAAAAGGGGCTCTATCTCATGGAAAACCCCATAGGCGTTCTTACCAATAGCCCTCCCTTTGACTTTCAAATGCAATATCTTCATCTTTTCATGGGACTTTCCAACAAACCTGTGGAAAACCGATTCGCAAAAGAGCTTCCCTTTCATGAAATCAGTCGCGGTATGGGCGCGCTCGGTCTGCCGGGCGACCTCTCTTCCCCTTCGAGATTCGTCCGCGCCGCCTTCACAAAAGTCCATTCCCTCAAAGGAAAGGATGGGGTGAACGACATCCGACAGTTTTTTCACATTCTCGGCTCGGTCGAGCAACAGAAAGGATGCGTCGATCTGAACGGGAAATTTGAATTTACCGCCTACTCTTCCTGCTGTGATACGGAAAAAGGCATTTATTATTACAAAACCTACGACAATTTCCTCATCGGCGGCGTCGATATGAATAAGGAGGAGCTGAACGGAGACGCTCTCATCACTTATCCAATGATTCCTGAAGGCGGATTTGCGATCCTGAACTGATAAAAAACGCTTTCGGCAATAGGGCATCGCTCTAAAGGACAGTTTCCAAAAATACGGCATATCTCGAAAGAGGTATGCCGTATTTTACATTTGCGGGCACAAATAAAGTGCTTGTCAGTAAAATTGAAAAGCTATAGGTGAACATAAAAAAGGCTCCCTTATGTAAAGGGAGCCTTTTAGCAACGATTGCACTAATACTTTTTTCAATACTTAGTTAGAAATGACTACCAATTAACTGCTATATCAACGGTTTTGCTATATACGGTGATATGTGGATAAGAATAATCCCCCGCCTTGAAAAATCTCCACTGTTCAGATTCATCGTCAAAATGATGATAACCGTTTTTGTTAATCAATTCGATTTTTATACCATTATCCAAGACAATGATTACATCATAAAGGGAAGAAACATTTATTGATGTTACAATACCGCCAACAATGCTTTCTTTATATTGTTTTATAAAATACCATTCATCATTATTTTTATCATCTTCCCCATCCCAATTCTGATAATCCAAAGTTGTTACAAGAACATCCTCTTCATGAATTATACGAGTAAGGCATTGTGTATGAAGAGCAAATTCACCAAAACTAAACATCATCATCTCGCACGCGAGGTGTAATTCCGTTAATTGCTTTCCAATAATGGCTTGTAAATGATTGAACAATGTATCCTTATAGTTCATCTTGTCTCCTTCATAAAATTCCAACATGATTCAACTAACTCTTAAAGTATACTCGATATCTCTATTATATCACAAAAACCGCAGAAAATCAATCTGCGGTTTCTATTTTTCTATCGGTAGGTAAAACTGTCCTTAAGGGTACAACCCTATTGCCGAAAGCGTTTTGTCTTTCATGTATTTGTTGAAGATATCAGTTGTTTTCTTCAGACTCTTCAAAAAGCTCATCCGTGAAGTAAGCGTTGGTATTTGCGGGCAGACCCTTTTCGTCAACGACGGTCAGACGAACGTATTTATCCTCGGGGAAAATCTTGAATGCGGCGTGAGTTACGGGTTCGCCCGTATCAGACTGCAAAGCGATATCCGCGCGTCTTCTTCCACAAGTCAGCAGAACGCGTTCTGCGGGAGAGCAGGTAACGTGGATCATGCCGTCTTCAAACCAAAGATCGTGAATTTCGGGGCCCTGAGAAGCATAGAAATGTCCGTCTTCGAGCGCTTTGGTGATCGTTCTGTATTCGAGCTTGTCAGCTTTGATCATCGTAAAGCCGCCGAAGGAGCCCGTTCTCGGATGATCTGCGGGGAAACGATTGTGGTTATCGTCCGTTGCGGTACAATAAATTCTCTTTCCGTTCGACAACATTTCGTCGTAAGCCTGGGGAGCATAGTCAAGATAGCCTGCAACGATACAACCGAAGTTGCAGATCTCCATTGCGTGCATACCCTCGTAAGCATTGTAATTTTCACCCGTTTCCAAGGACCATACAGGATGATTATAGGTAATGAAGAAGCCCTTTTCGCGCGCGTTTTTGATTGCGCCGTTGATGCATTCGGGCGTATAACGACGGAACAAGGGAGTTTCGTCCTCATAAATCTCTACCTGATCCTTATATTTGGGAGCATTTCCAAACAGATAACGTTCGTGCCAGTTCGGCTGCTTGCGCTGCTCGGGATTCAATGCAATAAAGCAAATATGGCAAGTTTTCGGCACGGTTCCATCCTTATAAAGATTGAATTCCATCTCAAATCCGGTCAAAGCGAGGAATTTGTCATCCGTCAAATCGTGATGGGTAAGCATAATGTCGTGGTCGGTATACGCAACGACGGAATAACCGCGCTTCGCATACTCTTCCTTGATCTGTTCAACCGTCCAGCCACCATCAGAGATCGTGGAATGACAATGCAGATTGGATTTGTAATAGGTACCGCTTTCGGGAAGAAGAAACTTTTTCATAAATATAACCTTCCTTATATCCTTATATTATAATTTCATCTCACGGGAATCCGGCTCCGCCGTTTCCCTTTCATATATTCTCATTATAATATAAAATCGGCAGAGAAACAATATCTCTGCCGATTTTTTACGGTAAACTTATCGAATTATTTTTCACCGCGAACTTCTTCCACAAGATCGTGGATACGTTCAACGGGATTGAGAAGCGCGCTGATAGAAGCGTCTTTGTTCATATTTTCGATGATATATGCAACAAACTTACTCATATCGACTTCGGAGTACCAAGGACGAGCAATAATGGCAGGATTACGGTAGTTAAGGTTTGTCGTGAAGATCTTGTCGATCTTGCCTTCTTCGTAAGCCTTGTCGAATTTATCGGGACCGGAGGTGAAGAGACCGAAGGTTGCGAAAACAAATACGCGGCGCGCGCCTTTTTCTTTGAGCTGATATGCAAGGTCAAGAACGGATTCACCGCTTGCGATCATATCGTCAACAACGATAAGATCCTTTCCTTCTACGGATTTACCGAGGAATTCGTGTGCTTCGATGGGATTTCTGCCGTCGATTACGACCTTATAGTTACGGCGTTTGTAGAACATACCGAGGTCAACGCCGAGAAGAGACGAATAATACATGGAACGGGACATTGCGCCTTCATCGGGAGCAATGATCATAGTCTTTTCGGGATCAAAGGTGATATCGGGGTATTCTCTGATGAGCGCCTTCAGCATCTGGTATGCGGGACGTACGTTGTCGAAGCCGCCGTAAGGAATTGCCTGCTGTACGTTGGGGTCGTGTGCATCAAAGGTAACGATATTGGAAACACCCATTGCGGAAAGCTCCTGCAATGCCATTGCGCAGTCGAGAGATTCTCTTGCAGTTCTGCGGTGCTGTCTGCCTTCATAAAGCATAGGCATGATCAAGGTTACACGACGAGCTTTACCGCCGATCGCGCAAAGCATACGCTTGATATCCTGATAGTGATCGTCAGGACTCATGGGAACGTTCATGCCGTACATTTTGTAGGTTACACCGTAATTGAAGATGTCGGTGTAAATATAAGTATCGTGACCTCTCAGTGTTTCGTGGATAATAGCCTTACCTTCACCGGAGCCGAAACGGGGACATTCTGCGTTTACAAGATAAGTAGATCTTTCCTGTTCGTCTCTGAAGCCGCAAATATAACCGTCGACTTTGGAAAGGAAGTCGTCGCATCCCTTCATACCGATAATACTGAGTTCACCGTAGTATTTCTGATCCATTTTTTAAGCCCTCCTTAAATATAGGTCAAATTGCATCTGGGTTTTGTTGCTTTAAAGTTTTTACAAATTCATTTTTAATTAAAGATTAAAAGCGCTCTCCAGTTCGCCAAATGCTTCGGAGCTGATGCCGGTCGGCGTTCCTCCGAAAACAAGAGCGTCTCTCAATATCTTCGCGCTGTTTTCCATCATTTCCAATTTGTCGAACGATCTGAGAAGCGACGTTCCCACCGCCAGAACACAATCGTTTTCAATGATCGCGACGGGATTTTTTGCCGTGACGTCACGGGCAATCGTCTCGTCATCCGACGTCAAAGAATATTTTCTGACGTTTCGCAGGGATATGTAGGTTTCGGGAAGAAGACGAATATCCGGTGTCTTCTCCGTTATCGCAAACGCCATGCTGCAAGGCGGCGTTGCCTCAATAACGCTTTTCACGCTCGGATCGTTGGCATAGATCGCGAGATGGCGCGCCAAAGTGGCGCAAGGAATCTTTCCCGCTTCCCTTTTTCCGTCGGAGATCAAAACAAAATCCTCAACGTCCGGATTCTGCCCGTCCTTCCATTCGGGAGTAATGAGAACGGAGCCGTCGGAAAGACGGCAGGAAAAAAAGCCCTTGCCGCTCATAATAAATTGTTTTTCATATGCGCGTCCTATAAAATCACACAATTCCCGTCTCGCTTGAAGCTCCTCGCTTGATCGGAAAGCAGGTGTGAATTCACGCAATCCGAGCGCCGTTTTTTCCGATATCCTTCGGATATCCTCATCACAAACGCGGCGTACCGTTCCGCCGATCATTTTTGCATTGCGCTGGATCTGCGAACAACGATACAAGGTTTCAAAAAATCGGAATGCGCCGAATACAGTGGAAGCGCCAATAACCACGCCGTGCCTTTCCAGAACAACGGCGTCAGATCCTCTCGAAAACTCTGCGGAAATTTTATCTCCGAGCGCAGAGCTTCCCGGAATCTCGTAAGATACCGCGGACACGTTACGCATACTCGCTTCTATTCCCGAAAGGATAGAAACGTCGGGAAGCAATCCGTGAAGACTGCCTGCGATCAATGTCGACGGGTGGGCGTGGAGAACCGCCCTGATATCGGGACGTTTTTTATAAATAGCCAAGTGAAAGGGGTATTCCGCCGAAGGTCTGTGAATGCCCACAATAGAACCGTCCGCTTTGATCTGCATGATATCTTCCCTGCGGAGATTTCCTTTATCCACACCGCCCGGACTGATCCAAACGGTGCCATCGGCATCTCTTACGGAAAGATTGACTCCCAGCGCGGTGGTCATATTATGATAGTAAATGCGGTTCATCAGCATGACGATCCGATCGGCAGGGTGAAGCATTTCAAAATTCATGGGAATCTCCTTACATTCAAGATCACAAGGCATTGAGGCTCGTTTGAAAAACGGAAAAGAATTCAAAGCGCGAGCGCCCGAAGCCGAAACGCCCATGCTTCCTCCGAGAATATTGTCATTTTTTCAAACGAACCACAATCCCGATCGGTGAAAAAACGGATATTCCGTTTTTTCACCGATATTTCGTTTCGTTATCGAAAAACGTTATCTCTTGGAAAGAACGTCTCTTTCGTATGCTTTTACTTCTTCAAACCAGCTTGCATCGGAAGCAACGCCTGCGCGTGCGCAATATTCAGCCCAAACAGCGCCGAAGGGAAGCATCTTTGCTTCTTCCTGCATAACCATAAGCTCGGTGAAATTGCCTGCATTCTGCAATTTTGCGAGAGCTTCGCTGGGAGTGCAGAGAGCCATCAGAAGAGCCTTCTGGAAGCTTCTGAAACCAACGACCCAAGCGGAGATACGGTTGATGCTTGCATCAAAATAGTCGAGAGCGATGTAGGTGCGGTCAATTGCGTTGCAACGAACGATTTCCTTTGCAATTTCCTTGGTTTCGTCGTCGAGAAGAACTACGTGGTCAGAGTCCCAACGGATGGGTCTGGTTACGTGAAGAGCGATCTCGTCGAAGAAGCAAAGGAGCGCGGGGATCTTGTCGGAAACAACTTCGGTGGGATGATAGTGTCCGTTATCCATAAGAGGGAGACATCTGTCTTTGTTCATAGCGGCGATGCTGAGAGCGAATTCTGCGCTGCCCGCAGTGTAAGCTTCAACACCGATACCGAATACCTTGGATTCAACGCAGGGCTTTACCTTATTGAAATCGAAAGGCTCGGAAAGGATCTGTTCGATAGAATCTCTGTAGCGCATTCTGGGTCCCATACGGTCTGCGGGAATATCCTTGAAGCCGTCGCCGGTCCAGATATTCATAACGCAAGGAATACCGGTTTCTTCAGCAAAATACTGAGAAATACGGATACAAGCCTTACCGTGAGCGATCCAGAAATCGCGTACTTCTTTATCGGGATGGCTGAGAGTCAAGCCGTCCTTCTGCATGGGGTGAGAGAAGAAGGTGGGGTTAAAGTCGATACCCATACCTCTTTCTTTTGCGAATTCAACCCATTTTCTGAAGTGCTTGGGTTCGAGCTTGTCGCGGTCTGCGAAGCCGTCTTCGAAAATTGCGTAGCAAGCGTGAACGTTGAGCTTCTTTTTACCGGGGCAAAGAGAAAGCATCTTGTCCATATCTGCCATAAGCTGTTCGGGAGTGGTTGCCTTGCCGGGATAGTTACCTGTAGTCTGGATACCGCCGGTGAGTGCGCCGTCGTTATCGAAACCGCCGACGTCGTCGCCCTGCCAGCAGTGTACGGCTACGGGAATGTTATTCAGTTTTTCAATCGCAGCTTCAACGTCAACGCCGAAAGCCGCAAAGCTTTCTTTTGCGAGTTCAAATGCTTTTGTAGACATAGTATATCCTCTCCTGTTTTATATTTTTTATTTTTAATTAAAGGTCTTATTATTTACCGATAAGCTTCAAGAATCTGCCGTAAGCTTCGTCCCATGCAGCCATCTTTTCGGTTTCGGGCTGATATTCCTTGATTTCGAAGGAGTTTGCAATGATTTCTCTTGCTTCCCACATATCCTTGATTGCGCCGAGAGCGATCGCCTGCGCTGCAATGTTACCGATAGCGGTAGCTTCTACGGGACCTGCATATACGGGTCTGCCGCAAGCGGTTGCCGCAAACTGAGAAAGCTGTTCTTCCTTCGTACCGCCACCTACGATGTTGATCGCGGGAATTCTTTCGCCGCACATTTCGTCAATGCATTCAACGGTATAACGATAACGCATAGCCAAGCTTTCGAGGATGCAACGAACGATTTCACCCTTGGTCTGAGGAACAAACTGACCGGTTTCACGGCAGTAGTCAGCAATTCTCTTGGGAATATTACCGGGAGTTGCGAATCTCGCATCGTCGGTATCGATGAAGCAACGAAGCGGTTCTGCTTCTGCTGCCATTTCTGCAAGCTCTGCGAAGGAGATCTTTTCGCCTTCTCTTTCCCACTGACGCTTGGATTCCTGTTCGACCCAAAGACCGGTGATGTTCTTGGAGAAGCGGATGGTATCGCCGTAGCCACCTTCATTGGTGAAGTTATATTCCTTGGATTTTTCGCTGATAACGGGATCCTTCGTTTCCGTACCCATGATGGACCATGTACCGGAGGAGATCCAGATGAATTTCTCGCTCTTCGCGGGAACTGCGAGAACTGCGCTTCCCGTATCGTGAGCAGCAACGGAAATGACCTTGGGATTCAAACCGCCGTACTCTTCGGAGAGAGAGGGGAGGAAGGAACCGCAAACAGTACCGGGCTTAACAACGTTGCTGAAGAGCTTTTCGGGAAGTCCGAATTTTTCGATCAGCTCGTAGGACCAGTCGCGCTTCTTTGCGTCGAGAAGCTGGCTCGTGGAAGCGATGGTGTATTCCGTCTGCTTGTAGCCGGTCAGGAAGTAGTTGAGAAGGTCGGGAACGAAGAGCATATCCGTAGCGATATCAAAAATCTCGGGATCGTTCTTCTGAACCGCGAGAAGCTGATAGAGAGAGTTCAGCTCCAGCACCTGAATACCGGTGATGTCGTACACCTCGTCAGCAGATACGAAATCTTCAGAATACGCAGGAATACCTACCGTGCGAAGGTCACGGTAATGAACGGGGTTTGCAAGCAGATGGCCCTTTTTGTCAAGGAAACCAAAGTCAACGCCCCAAGTGTCGATACCGATGGACGCGATATCTCTGTCTTCGCTGTTTGCGCATTTGCGGATCGAGGTTTTGATCTCGTGCAAAATGCGGACGATGTCCCATGTGAACTGACCCGCAACCATGACGGGTTCATTCGGGAAGCGGTGGTTTTCTTCGAGAGTGATCTTCTCACCGTCAAAGGTGCCTATGATACCACGGCCGCTGGAAGCACCGAGGTCAATGGCAAGCATTTTGATTTTTTTCATAATCTATATGTCCTTTCAAATAAATTCTTTCGTCTCTTAAACGTGTCCGCAGACACTGGTATACGCAATTTATTTCAATTCCGCTATAGCGACACCCGTATCTCCTTCTCCGAACGTTCCGCAGCGGACTGAAGCCACGCGGGAATCGCGTCGAAGGAAATCCGTCACCGCTTTGCGAAGCGCGCCCGTTCCTTTTCCGTGAATGATACGGAGAGTTTTTACACCGGCGCGTTTGGCATCGTCGATATATTTATCCAGAATAAAGCAAGCATCGTCACCGTAATTGCCTCTCAGGTCAATTTCGGGATTGAATGCCTGAACCACGCGGTCACCCGCGCTCTTTGCAGGCATTTTCTTGCCGCTCTTGTCCGTAAATGTGACCTTTACGCCGTCGATCAGCATAAGATTTTTGATATTGGTTTTCGTTTTGATAATTCCCGCCTGCACTTGAACGTTGCCCGATTTATCGGGATCTCCGAGCAGGACGCCCTTTTGACCGATATTGACGAGAACGACCTCGTCTCCCTTTTTCAAGGGACGCGGCAACTCGTAGCCCTCCGTCGTTTTGGGATCTATGGGATCGAGATTATCACTGTTTGCTTTCAGGTGAATTTTGATATCGCGGCGAGCCGCATCCAAGGATTTCGCGAGATTCTCGCTTTCCCTTTCCTTCTTCACCTTTTCAAGCTCGGCAAAAATGTATTCACTCGAAAGCTTGGCGCTTTCCACCATGCGTACTGCGGTCGCTCTTGCTTTTTCGAGTTCCTTCTCGGCTTCTTTTTCTCGTTTGGAAACGAACTCGTCCATTTCTGCTTTCTCACGTCTTGCCTGCGCCAAAAGCATCTCCGCTTCCGTTTTTGCCATTTCCATTTCGAGACGTTCTTTTTCCAAGCGCTCAATGACGCTTTCAAATCTTCTGTTCTCACCGGAAACGTAACTTTCCGCGCGTTCAATGATAGCGTTGGAAAGACCAAGCTTTCTGGAAATCGCGAAAGCGTTGGATTTACCGGGCGTACCGATGATCAAACGATAAGTAGGACGAAGCGTATTGACGTCAAATTCGCAGGAAGCATTGCAAACGCCGTCCGTATCCAATGCGTAGGATTTCAATTCCGCGTAATGCGTCGTTGCCGCGCACAACGCTTTTTTCTCTCTGACAGATTCCAAAATGGAAACCGCAAGAGCCGCGCCCTCAACAGGGTCCGTGCCCGCGCCGACTTCGTCGAACAAAACGAGGCAACGGTTTTCGATTGACGCAAGCATCTCGACGATATGGACCATGTGCGACGAGAAGGTCGAAAGCGATTGCTCAATGCTCTGCTCGTCTCCGATATCGGCAAGGATATCGTCAAAAATACACATGACCGAGCCGTCGGCAACGGGAATATGCATACCCGACTGCGTCATGATGGCAAACAATCCAAGTGTTTTCAAGGTTACGGTCTTACCGCCCGTATTGGGACCGGTGATGACCAAAGTATCAAAATCAATTCCCAAAGAAACGGTGATCGGCACGACCTTGTCGGCGGCGATCAAGGGATGACGCGCTCGTACCAACGAAAGCTGGCGCGCCGCTGTAATCGAGGGCGAGATCGCATCCATCTTAAAAGAAAGCTGACTTTTTCCGAAAATAAACGCAAGCAACGTCAGATTGCGGTAATTTTCGAGAAGCGCCGATGCGTTCATGGCAATATCCGCGGACAACTCGGAAAGAATTCTTTCGATCTCATCCGCTTCTTTTCTTTCAAGAAGTCGAAGCTCGTTGTTTGATTCTACGACCGCCAAGGGTTCAACAAAAAGCGTTGCGCCCGAAGCAGAGGTATCGTGAACAAGACCCTTGATTTCATTTTTATATTCTTGCTTGACGGGAATAACGTAACGTCCGTCTCGCACAGTGACGATCTGCTCCTGCAAAAACTTGGAATAAGAGCCGCCAGTAATATATTTTTGCAAGGAGTCACGGATCCGATTGTTTTCATTTCGCATTTTTCTGCGAATATCATAAAGCTTATCGCTCGCCGTATCCGCGATCATATCCTCGCTTGCGATACAACGCGAGATCTTCTCTTCCAATTTTTTATTGGGAACCAGATGAGCGAAATACTCGTCGAGCGCGGTTTCCGCCGAATGATCCTCGTTTCTGTATTCCTTCGTCGATCTCGCGGCGGAAAGCGTTCTGCCGATCGCGAGAATTTCTCCGGGAAGGAGTACCGCGCCCTTATCAGCGCGTTCTACGAATCCCGTCACGTCCGCGATACCCGAAAAAGGCGGCATACCCTTCGTGATCTGCATATTTTTTGCCGCATCCGTTTCCGCAAGCATTCTGCGGACCGTTCCGATCGCGCGGGAAGGTCTGACCTCTCTCGCAAGCGCTTTCGCTCCTTCCGTCGGGCAAACGGAAGCGAGCATTTCTCTGATCTTATCAAATTCGAGCGTAACGATCGCTCTTTCAAAATTTCTGATTTTTTCCATAATATCCTATCTTCGTACGTTAATCATCAACTTCAGTCTCCGATTCCTCCAAAACTGTTTTTTTCGGTTCTCTTTTCAAAAGATCGTATCGGAAGCTTCTGCATACGTGATCCAAAGGAACGATTCCTTTCTTTTCACATATCATTTCGGGTTCTTGTCCCGTCGAAAGCGTGATCATCGTGCCGTATTCGCAAAAAGCACATTTTCTTTCTATCGATGCTTCAACCGCCGTCTTCTTTCTCATAAGGCACTCCCCCATTCTCCCACTTTTTATGCGCGCGGATAAAGGGGCGCACGATGGGTAGTCTATCTCATTTATATTATACAGCATTCCTTTCTATTTTTCCACACTTTTTTGAAAAAAACTTTATATTTACGCAATTAAAAAGATAAAAAATACAAGAAACGAGCGCAGATATAGCAATTATCAAATATTTACCATTTTCAAAACCGTACAAAAAGAAAAACAGAACCGAAAATATCGGACAAATGACACTTGAGAGCAATTTCCCGCCGAAATATTTTTTCGGAGAAAAGAAATGCTCCTCCGTTTTCTCCGCCACCTGCATAAAAACGGACAAGCTGCCGAAGCCAAGCAATACACCTCCGATCACGATCACCAACTCCGTCGAAAAGAAACCTTCCGCAAGCCAAAGAAAGCCCGAAGAGATCTCCAGCGCGCCACCCATCATCGCCCGAACGATTTCGTGCAGAGAAATTCCCACAGCGCAAAACGTATCAAAAAGAACCGTACCCAGCAAGGAAAAAAAGACGATAAAGCCGCAAACGCCAATCATGGAAAACGTACTTTCCCTGACTGATTCCGTAAAGACTTTAACAAATGATTTTTGCGGAAGCTTTCTTCGTATATGAACGCCGCCACAATGCTTGCGATCGTTCGCAGTCAAACAAACACAAACCCATGCCGTCAACGCTTGCGCAAAAAAGAAAACGTATCCCATCCGAAAATCGTGAAACGTACTTTCTCCGATCGTCCCAAACAAAAATGAAGCGCTTGCCTGATTGCAAAAAGGCAGCAGAGATCTCGCTTCGTGCTCGGATATCTCCCCTTTTTCATAAAGATCGACGAGCATTGTCGCTCCCGTCGGAAATCCCACAAACATACCGATCACAAAAGCCGAAAAACCGCCCGGAGACATCCCTGCCCTTTCCAAAAAGCGTTCCAGCCATCTCGGAGCAAGAAGGAAAGTCATATCCGATTTTACAAGCAGCTTGGCGCAAACCGAAAAAACGATCAACGCAGGCAGAATGGAACGCACGAAAACCGCAAGCGTTGATCGGACGATATCGATCGTCCGCGCCGTCATAAAAAGCGAGTACGCCATCAGCCAGAATGCAATGCCTATCAGAATGAAAACGGAAAATCCTATTCTTTTTTGTTGTATCATAAAAACCTCCCGCATATAGTAAAATATCATTTCATTCTATACAAGAAAGGAATATCTTATGAAAAAAACAAAGAAAGAGGTTTCATTCGTTCCGCACGCCCCCGTCTTGCCCAAAGAAACGCTTGAGATCGCAGAAAGACGGGAACTGCTGATTTCCGGTGTGCTCGGCATCGAAGATTATCATACGGAGAATGTCAGAATCAAAACCGCAAAAGGAATCGTCGAGGCGTACGGAACCTCCGTTTCGCTTTGTTGGGCAGGAGAAAACCGATTGCTTCTGCGCGGATATTTCGAGGGCCTTCGCTTCGAAAACAGACCCAATCAAAAAGGAGGCTGCCGTCCGTGTCGTTGATCGAATATTTCAGAAGTCCTTATCTGATAATGCTTCACGCAAACGACTCCCGTCTGATTCTGGATTTCCTAATCACACGGGATATTCCGTTTCACGAACAAAAAACAAACGGAGACTTATTTTCCTTGCTTCTTTACGCGCCTCACTTCAAAGAATACGAACACTTGAGAGGAAAAAGAAGATATCGGAACGAAATCCGAGAAAGACTCGGATTTCTGAATCTCATAAGTCGCTATAAAAAAAGAAGCGGACTTGTCGTCGGATTCTTTCTTGCACTCGCGCTAATTATTCTTTCGTCTCTCTTCGTATGGGATATCGACATTGAAGGCGCCGAGCGCATCCCCGAAAAAAATATATTGGAAGCGCTCGAAAGCCGAGGACTCTGCCTCGGCGCGTTTATCCCATCCGTCGATACAGAGATATCGGAGGATTATCTGATCCTTGACGTCGACGGACTTTCCTTCGTCAGCATAAATCTCAGAGGGACCGTCGTGCAGGTAGAAATCCGCGAACGCGAAAAGAACACCGAGATCGTTGATACGCAAAGCCCGTCCAATCTGATCGCCGCGGCAGACGGGCAGATCGAAGCCTTGATGGTGACGGGAGGACTCATCACAGTAAAGCTTGGAGAGACCGTGCGAAAAGGGGACATTCTCGTCAGCGGCGTGATCGACTCCGCCGCGCTCGGATATCGTCTCGTTCGCGCCAGAGGCGAGGTCCTTGCACGCACCACACTGACTTATCACGTGGAAATCCCCTACGAAACGACGGAAAAAATATACACGGGGACGTTTTTTACACAAAAATCATTAAAAATTTTCTCAAAAACAATAAAACTTTTCAGAAAAGATAGCATTTGCACCTCGAGTTGTGATAAAATAGAATCAGAAAGAAGAATTTATCTTTTCGGTTTGATCAAGCTTCCCTTTTTCATCACGGAAACGGAATACGCGGAATACGAGATCGTTCCCAAAACTCTCTCGCAGAAGGAAGCGTTGGCAGAAGCTCAACGTCAGCTTCGGGCGCTTTGCGAAAACGATCTTATCCATGCGGAAATTCTGGGCAGATACACGTCAATCAGTGAGGATGAAGAAAAAATACGATTAACGCAACAGATCGAATGCGTAATCAACATTGCCCGGGAGGTCAAAATCGAATAGAGGAACGCTTTCCCTTTCGTTATGCGTTCCTCGGGGTAAAAAGGAGGTTTACTATGATCGAAAAAATTTTACTGACCGATACGGCAGAACAAACTGCCGCCCTGTTTGGAAATTTCGATCGGAATATCAATATCATTGAAAAAGCGTTCGGTGTCAGCATCACCAATCGCGATACCGAAAAAACTCTCGGTGACGCAATCGTCATTCGCGGAGAAACGAGCGAGGAAGTCATTCCCGCATTCAACGCGCTGGAATATCTGAAAAACATGACGAAAATGGGAACCGACCTCAGCGACCAAAGCGTAGATTACGTGGTCTCCATGGTCAAAGGCGGCGAAAAACTCGAAAATTTCGGTGACGACTGCATTTGTGTCACCACCAAAGGAAAGCCCATCAAAGCGAAAACCGTCGGACAGAAGAAATACGTGGACGCAATCAAAAAGAACACCGTTATTCTCGGCGTCGGACCTGCCGGAACGGGAAAAACCTTTCTTGCCGTTGCCGCCGCTTCCACCGCGCTTCGCAACAAAGAGATCTCTCGCATCATTCTGACAAGACCCGCCGTTGAAGCGGGAGAAAAGCTCGGTTTTCTTCCCGGCGACCTGCAAACGAAGATCGACCCGTATCTTCGTCCGCTCCACGACGCGCTCTTTGAAATGCTCGGCGCAGAAGCGTACCAGAAGCATATCGAAAGAGGAACCATTGAGATCGCTCCGCTCGCGTATATGCGCGGCCGTACGCTCGACGATAGCTTTATTATTCTGGATGAAGCGCAAAACACAACGCCGGAGCAAATGAAAATGTTTCTCACCCGTATGGGCTTTAATTCAAAAGCCGTAGTAACGGGCGATATCACGCAGACCGACCTTCCCGCAGGAACCCGAAGCGGTCTTGTCGAGGCAATGAAAATACTCCGCGGCATCGACGATATCGCCATTCACGAATTCACCGAACGCGACGTCGTTCGACACAAATTGGTACAAAAGATCATCCTCGCCTACGACAAATACGAACGCGAGAGAAAAGAAAAAAACGACCGTTACCGCGTCGTTAAAAAGGACTCGAACGGAAAGGACCAGAAATGAAACTGAAAATTTATTTTTCCAACGAACAAGAAAAAATCAAAATCTCCTTCAAAATTCGCCGACTCATCAAAAAATCCGTCGCGGAAGCATTGAAACAGGAAAATTTCTCTTATCCCGCAGAGGTTTCCGTCAGCTTTGTCGATAACGAATCCATTCACAAGCTGAATCTGGAATACAGAGAAAAAGACAAACCCACGGACGTTCTCTCCTTTCCTATGTGGGAAAAGGAAGAGCTTTTGGAAGGAAGCGCGCTCGACGGTCACGCCGTCACACTCGGAGACATCATCATCTCCGCAGAAAAAGCGCAGGCTCAAGCAGAGGAGTACGGTCATTCCATCGAAAGAGAGATCTGTTTTCTCTCCGTTCACTCCATTCTCCATCTGCTCGGATACGATCACGAAACCTCCGAGGAAGACGAGATCTATATGAAAACAAAGCAGGAAGACGTTCTCGTCAAAATCGGTTTGCCGAGAAAATAAACTCCGTACCGATATAAAGCCCTATCACAAACTATAAAAGAAAAGGAAACATACAAATGAAAAAGAACCTTTTTGCCGCATTGATCGGCAGACCGAACGTTGGAAAATCCACGCTTCTCAATCAATTACTCGGCGAACACGTATCCATCGTATCCCCGAAGCCCCAGACGACCAGAACAAAGATCACCGGCATTCTCACGAAGGATGAAACGCAATTCGTTTTCCTCGATACGCCCGGCATTCATAAACCCAAGGATAAGCTCGGCTCCTATATGATGAAGGTTGCGGACGGCGCCGCGTCCGACGTCGACATCATTCTTTTGCTCGTGGAAGCAGGCGACCGCGTAGGTCCCGTCGAAAAGGAACTGCTCAAGCGCTTCGAAAGCTCTCACGTTCCCACTGTCCTGATCATCAACAAGACCGACATCAGCAATGCAAAGCAGATCGGCGATACCATTGCACGTTTCTCCGAAAATCACACGTACGACGCCGTTATTCCGATCTCTGCCAAAAACGGCGAAAACGTTTCGATCATTCTTGACGAAATCGAAAAGTTTGCGATGGAAGGTCCTTGGTTCTTCCCCGATGATATCATCACCGATCAGCCTGAACGCGTGATCGCTTCCGAAATTATCCGCGAAAAGCTTCTCAATGCGCTCGGCGACGAAATTCCTCACGGAACCGCCGTTATTATCGAAAGCTTCAAGGAAAAGAGAGACAAGGACAAGAACGACATGATCGCGATCCGTGCAGAGATCTTCTGCGAACGTCCTTCCCATAAACCGATCATCATCGGCAAAAACGGTGAGATGCTCAAAAAGATCGGCTCTTGGGCAAGAGAAGATATGGAGAAATTCTTCGGCGTAAAAATTTTCCTTGATCTTTGGGTAAAAGTAAAGGAAAATTGGCGTGAAAGCGCGGCTGTAGTTGCCAATTTCGGCTTCAAGGACGAAGAATAACCCCAATTCCGTCATAAAAAGAGAAAGGACTTGCTCATATGCCGGAAAAGATCAAAGGGCTCGTGCTTCGTGAAACACCGATTGGCGACTATGATAAGATCATGACGGTTCTCACCGCCGAATACGGCAAGCTCTCCGTATTTGCCCGTGGAGCAAAACGTTTGAAAAGTCCCCTCTTTGTCAACACACAGCTTTTCGCGTATTCGGAAATGAACCTCCATAAAACAACCAATACGTATTATTTGCAATCGGCAGATCTGATCGAAAATTTTTACCATATCCGCGACACGCTGGAAGGAACTGCTTTGGCAGGCTACATTGCCGACGTTGCCGCCGATATCGCAGTTGAAAATCAGGACGAAACCGATCTGCTTCGACTCGTGCTCAATAGTCTGCACGCAATTTCCGTCAACAAAAAACCGATCTCTCAAATAAAAAGCGTCTTTGAATTGCGAGCCGCCTCCATCGCGGGCTTCATGCCCAACCTGGTCGCTTGCTCGGGATGCGGAAATTCAAATTTGGAGACCTATTATTTTGATATCACAAGCGGCGTTTTTCGTTGCGAAGAATGTTATCGGGCGGATGCGCTGATATTCGAAAAGCTCTCTTCCCGACAGAGTGAGCCGGATTCGATCTATCCCACGGGACAGGTCATCGCGCTGCTCTCACCGTCAGTATTCGCGGCGATGCGATTTTCCATCTATTCGCAGGCAAACAGAATCTTTTCCTTTGAATTAAAGGATGAGGAAACACTTCGGGATTTTGCGAAAATCTCGGAAAAATATCTTCTTTGTCATATGGACCGAAATTACGGCACTCTCGATTTTTATCACGCAGTCAATCCATAAATATAAAAAGAAAGATCCCCGAAGGGTACCCTTCGGGGATCTTTCTTTATTGACATTCATAAATTCTGATAAAAATATCAGTTTACGCCCATATGGTCGATTTCCTCGCCTCTCAGAAGCTTGTGCGTATCGGAGAACAGCTTGTTGATCGTTGCCACACGGATATAAACACCCTCTTCAGCAGTTGTCTTCGTTTCCGAAATCAACGCCTTTTCACCGTTCGATGTCAGGCTATACGTTCTTTCGATGACGGTGGGAACGATATACATATACGTCGGGTTCAACTGCGTTACTTCTTCGCCGTTTGCATTAACGTACGTATCGTACAGATCGTAAAATTCATAAACGTAAGTCGATTCCACGTATTCGCCAACGGCAGTATCCTTCAGATAAAGCTTTACCTTTACCGTTCCGTCTCCGCTGTCTTCGAATTCGTTGGGCTTGACGTTTCCGTCATACGGGTCTTCCGTCTTGAGGAAGAAGCGTCCAGCTTCAATATCGTAATACGCTCTGTTGTAAACGATCGGAGCGCCGCCCTCGATTTCGGAAGGAACCGTAACCGTGGAGCAAAGAATATTACCGCCCTCGTCGCGCAAAGTGGAGCCTACTTTGTTACCATTGGAATCGTACTTATAATAGGAAACGGGGTGGTCCTTGGGAGAAGTTGTAATCGCAATTTTTGCGACGACCTCATCACCGATGAAGGTAGTGTCCTCGATTTCGGCATACAAGGCGAGCTTTCTCGTGATCAGAACGTAATAGAGGTTTCTGAAAATTTCAAAATCGCCAGTGTAAGTGCCCTTGCCGCTCGAAACATATTGCGTATCGTACACCAACGGAATCTTTTCACCGTTTTCCGTCGTCGTATAAACGATCTCTTCACCGCCGGATTTCATAACGTCGACGTGTCTGCTTCTTTCCTTACCGGAAATTAGGAAGCAAATATCGAGATTTTCTCTTTCGCAATAAATGTCGATCGATTCCGTACTTGTGAAGTATTCATAATACATATACGGGCTCAGGAAAGAATAAAGTTCCCAATCAACAAACGCATAGGTTTCAGCGGAAACCTTTCCGACGATCTCGTATGTGGGAGAATACACGTAATAGAACGCCGTACCGTCAAGGTCCGTCTTCTTTTCACTGAAATAAAGAAGCGTCGACTTTTCGTCGTAATCCTTATCTCCTTTTTCAGCGCAGTTAAACGTAAGAAGCACGTGGTTCGTGTCCGTCATACTGTCCAGACGGTCATTATCAAGATCAAGTCCGAACTCCTTGTACACGTCGGCGTCGTGAATACGGTCACCATAAGCCACGATCTCATACGCCTGTACCTGCGCCAAATTCATCAAAACATACTGAGAATAATCATCTTCGTGGATAGAATAAGCAGAAGGAACGATCATTTCGTACGTCTGAGCGGAAGCCGCAACGTTTTTATCTGCAACAAGTCCTACCTTGATAAATACTTCTCTTTCATTTTCTTTCCATTTTACAAGAGTAAAATCGGTAGCAGAGAAAATATCGTTACCCACGTAAGGAGTCAGCGCCATATCCACGACAACGGTACTGGGTTTGAGAACGGTATCTCCGAGAGTGGATTGCAACGCATAGACAATATCGTATTCCGTTGTATTTCCGTTTTCATCGGTCACGACGTTCTTTCTGCCTTCCAGTCTAACGTAATAGCCCGTCGTTGTAACGAGAGATTTACCAACGTAGATCTTGTAGGAACCACCGTCAACCAAAGTAACCTCAAACCATGCGGGGTTGGAAGCATCGTCGAGACCGTAGTGCGCGAGATCCTCCTGCGTAGCCGTCGCCGTAACGCGTTCCTGACCCGCGGGAGAGTTTGTGATCAATACGCGGACATCCGCAAGAAGAGCCGCCAGAGATTCCTCGCTGATAGAAATGTGTTCACTTCCTCTGATCTTAAAGGTGATCGCTCCCGCTTCAGTTGTAACGGAATCGAGAGTATAGTGATCGAGACTGTTCTGAATCTCGACAGATTTGATCTGCGAACGCTCGTAGATCGGCAGAATATAAATGGAAGAATACTGATATACCTCACCTTCAAAAAGCTCGGGAACGTATTCGTCCGTATTCAGAAGAGGTGCAATTGCCGCAAAATACACGATCGCGCCGACAAGAGCAACACAAGCAAAAATAATGGAAATTCTTGCTGTTTTCTGAAGCGACGTCTTTTCAACGTCACTCTTCGTAAACAAAGCTTTGATTTTTTTCAAAAAATTCATCATGAATGGCGTCTCCTTACATAAACGACCACACCGCAAATACCGATCATCACGGGAATTACAGCCACACAGGTAATGGTCCATGCGTTAGACTGTGCAGTAGAAACGGTAAGAGCATTATCGTCAAACGATTTGTAATCAATATTATCGTAATAGATCGTATTATCCCACATCAAGCGGAGAATCTCAAGCATGATATTGCGGTTTGCGCAGGATGATTCGTATTCGGAAGAAAGGAAGTCGGAGGAACCGAGAGCAACAACGTAACCGATCTCATCAGTATTTACGTCCCAAACCACACGGGAAACACCGAGAAGCGGAACGGAGCCTGTGATCGTTTCCGTGTCACTGACGCGAACCTGAGCAGAGGAATAGGATTGCAACAAAGCAAAGGTGCTTGCCGAGGAGTTTGCGCCCGTAACGACACCCTTCGTGTCAAGGATCTTTACTTCCTTGGGTGTGGAGAAGATGGTGGTGGGAAGATTGTTCGTTTTGGAGCCGAAAAGCTTACCGAGAATCTGCGTTGCCATCGTCTTCGTTTCGAGATTCGGGTTATAGGTCTGCGCGTAATCTGCCATCAGCTTGGACGCGCCGGATCCGGAGACAGAATGCTGATTATCCGTAACAGAGCCGCCAAAACCAACACCGTATTCGGAAAGGAAACCTTCCAATCCGGGAAGCTTCGGAACACTTGCGTCTTCGATCACGATCATATTGCCGTAATCCGTGCCAAGAAATGCTCTGAGTTTATTGATCTCGGAAATTTCGGTCGTATGGATCAAGTCGTATTTGGGGCAGTTGAGGATCACGATATCGTCACCGCTGGTCTCTCCGAAATTTTCAGTAGAAAGGTTGATATCCTTTACGTTGAAGCCCGCAAGCTCCAGAACCTCAACCCAATCGCCCGCTTCATCAAGAGTGGGTTCACCGTGTCCCTGAAGATAGTATGCTGTAGGCTTTTCCGCCTTACCCGTCAGAAGCGCAACTGCGGAAAGAAGCTTGGTTTCTGCATTGTATCCCGCATAGGTATCCGTGTCGGAGTTGATCATAAAGAAAGATCTCGCGGTATATTTCTTTGCGGGAACGTTGAGCAGTGCCGTTCCGTTTTCATCACAAAGTTCAAAGATAACGTCATCCAACGCAAGCGTCTCCAATGCGGTCGTCTTGTATTTTTCCGCAATTTCGGGATGAATCGTCGTATTGTAAGCAACCATATTGATGTTATCGTAATGAGAGGTCAATTCCTGGAACGTCTGATACAGCATATACGTCATATCGTTGTATCCGCGGAAAACGTCTTCTTCCGCGAGAAGAACGATGTTGATATATACCTTCTCTCCCGTTTCAGGCTGAACCAGCTTGTCCATTTCTTCAACAAATTCATCGGACAAGGAATAGTAGCCGGAAGCGGTCATATCCGTATGCCAACCGTGCACAGCGGAAAGAGAAGTCGCGATAATATTCAAAATAATAACGAGCGCAACGAAAACAACCGTAATCGTTACAGAAAGAGAACCGTATTTCAGATTTCTTTTATCCGTTGCTTTTGCAGCAACTTTTTTCTGATTTGTGTTTGCCATTTTTTAACGAATCCTTTCTTCTGCTTTAGGATTTGGACCAACGGCGTTTTTCAAATACTCGGATCGTGAGAAAGAGAAATACTGCCGAAATGGAAATGAAATAAATGAGGGAGTCGTAGCTGAAAAGTCCGTAAGCAAAATAGCTGTATCTGTTCGTAATAGAGAGACCGGAAAGGAAATTACGGATCGTCTCATTATTGATATAGCTATTCAGCGAGCTGACGAAAAGCAAGAAAATGATCGCGCCGATCGTGCCGAATGCGGAAATAAACTGATTTTCCGTCAAAGAGGAGATGAAAATACCGATGGAAATGAAAGCGCTTCCAACAAGGAAAATACCCAGCACGCAACCGATATACAAAGCAACGTTCGGATTACCGTACATTGCAAGAGGAATAAAGTAGATTGCGGAAGAAATGAGGAAGGAACCGCCGAACATCGTGAGAGCCGCAAGATACTTGCCCAAAACGATATCCGCAAGCGTGATCGGAGCCGTCATGATCAACTGATCCGTTTTCATCTTCGTTTCTTCACTGATCAATTTCATGGTGAGAAGCGGAATGATGACGATGAACAGGAAAAGAAGGATAGAAAAATATGCTGAATAATTGGAGCTTTCACCCGCCTGGACCGTGTTCAGCATGAAAAGAAATCCGCTGACCGCAAAAAAGATCGCGCTGAACATATATCCAACGGGAGACGTGAAATAGGAGCGCATTTCGCGCTTGAAAATAGCGAGCATTACTGTTTCCTCCTTTAAGCTTTTTTAGCCGTTGTATCTTCAGCTTCGTCAACAACGGAAATGAAGATATCTTCCAGATTTGCACCTGTGAATTCCAGAGAAAGGATCGGCCAGGAGCGCTGCGCAAGCATATAGAAGATCGGCTTGCGAACGTCGATCTCATTTTTGCTTTCAACAATAAAGGTAGCGCTGCCATCCTCGTGTTCCACGGAAATTTCCGCATAGATAACACCGGGAATCTTTTTCAACGCGTTGTGTACCGCAACGGAAGGACCTTCGATACGGATCGCGATTCGGCGATTACCGCGCAAAGCGCTTTCGATATTCTCCGTCAGCTCGTCTGCAACGATCTTGCCTTCGTTAATGATCAGAATTCTGTCACAAACAGCCTTAACTTCAGAAAGAATATGAGTGCTGAGAATGATGGTACGTTCTTTACCAAGCTCACGGATCAAATTACGGATATCAATGATCTGCTTGGGGTCGAGACCGTTCGTAGGCTCGTCGAAGATAATAACCTCGGGATTGCCGATGATGGCGCCCGCGATACCGACTCTCTGTCTGTAGCCTTTGGAGAGGTTCTTGATCATTCGATCCAGCGTATCTTCGATCTTGACGACACGGCAGACCTCTTCGATATGAGCTCTTTTGTTCAACGTGCATTTTTTCAGATCATAGATGAAATTGAGGTATTCTCTTACCGTCATTTCCAGATACAAAGGAGGATTTTCGGGCAAAAAGCCGATTTTCTTCTTCACTGCAAGGGGATGCTCCAGAATATCCTTTCCGTCCACCATAGCTTTGCCGGACGTGGAGGAGAGATATCCCGTCAGAATATTCATCGTCGTGGATTTTCCCGCGCCGTTCGGACCGAGAAACCCAACGATCTCGCCCTTTTTGACTTCAAAACTGATGTCGTTTACGGCATAACGGTCGCCGTACTGTTTGATCAGGTGTTCAACCTTTATCATGGTGTTCAACCATTCCTTTCCTGTTGATATAGAATATTGCGTCGATTTTTCGAATTTCGGCGCAATGATGTAAACAGAAATTGTTATGCAAGAATCAAAAGCTTGTCCGACAGAGCTACAAATCGAGCGCGCACGCCGAACGGATATTTTTCTGTTTAACAAATCTCTTGTTCCGAGAGGACAAAAAATATACACTGTATCAGTATATATTATAATTATTAAAAAATCAAGTACAGAGTTCATCAAAATTTATAAAAATTTTCTGTTTTACGGAAAATTTTTACGTATTTTTCATATATTTTGAAGAAACACACGCACTCTCCCCCCCGTTGGCTTTCGCAAAATCAAGGGGATGCGCACGTTTTCCACAAAAAATGTGGAAAACAAGGAAGAAACTCCGCGCTAAAAGGTTTCACAAAATCCGACGCCCCAAAACCTTCGTCTCCTCCTGAGAAGAAATAACCCGACAGCAAAAATCTGTCGGGTTATTCTTATGTAAAGGAAATCCGCTCTTCCCTTTTATTATTTTCTGATGGTGATTCCGAGGATGCGTTCTACACCGCGCAAAATCTTTGCAGCAGCTTTATCCGCTTCTTCCACGGTCAGCGTATGGTCTGCGCTACGGAGAGATACGGAGAAAGAAACGCTCTTCTTGCCTTCGCCTATCTGTGCGCCGCGATAGATATCAAAGAACTGGATCTCTTCGATCAGAGATACGCCGGAATGACGCATAGCGTCTTCGATCGCGCCAACGGTGATCTCTTCATCGCAAACGAAGGAGAAGTCTCTCGTGCTTGCGGGGAATTTCGGAAGAGCCTTGTAGGTCTTCTTCGCGTTAGCCTTAGCGAAAATATTTTCAAAGTCGAGCTCAGCAATATATACAGCCTTATCGAAAGTATAATTCTGCGCAACAACGGGATGCAATTCACCCATGATACCAAGTACAGTACCGTCAGCGGCTGTGATCTGCGCGCATCTGCCGGGATGGAAGGTCGCTTCGTCCGTCTTCGCTTCGTATTTCGCGGAAATACCGGAAACGGAGAAGATCTCTTCGCACATACCCTTGAGCACATAGAAATCACCTGCGCCGAACAGACCGATCATGATCTTAACGCGTTCGTCGGGAAGCGTTCCTTCGAGACCGTGAACGTTGGTAACAACGCCTTCTCTGGGAAGGAAGACCTTTGCCATCTCGTAAAGAGCAACGGTCGCGTTATCTTTGTTACGGTTGATTTCCAGCGTTTCAAGCATAGAGGGGATCGCCGTCGTACGCATGGTCTTGGTATCTTCACCGAAGGGATTCATGATCTCAACGGATTTTCTGCGGATATCGTTTTCTGCAAGACCTGATTTGTCGTAAAGCTTTGCAGACATAAAGGAATACGTATAGATTTCATCGAGACCGAAGCCGAGAAGAACGCCATGAAGCTTCTTCTGGAGAGCCTGCTTTTCGGTCAGACCGCCCTGCGTCATGGAGGAAACAATGTTGCCGGACTGGATCTCGTTGTAGCCGTAGATACGAACGACTTCTTCAGCAACGTCATTCATGCAACGAACGTCGTCACGGTAGGAAGGAACGGTGATCACGCCATCCTTTACTTCGAAATTCAAGCTTTCAAGGATGCGAACCATTTCCTGCTCGGAAAGGTTGATACCGAGGAAGCGATTCATCTTTTCGGGTTCGAAAGCAACCGTCGCGATCTCTTTCTTTTCGGGATATACGTCGATCATACCGCCAACGATCTCACCTGCGCCGAGAAGCTGAACCAGCTCGCAAGCGCGTTCGAGAGCGCCGATCGTGTTTTCGGAGTCAAGACCCTTTTCGAAACGAGCGGAAGAGTCGGTACGCATACCGAGCTTTTTCGCAGTGATGCGAACGGAGCTTCCGAGGAACATTGCGGATTCGAAAACGACCGTCGTCGTGTCATCCTTGATCTCACTGTTTGCGCCGCCCATAACGCCTGCGATCGCAACGGGCTTCTTGCCGTCTGCAATCACGAGCATATCGCTTTCAAGATGTCTTTCCTGATTGTCGAGCGTCATGAAAACTTCTTTATCGCCTGCGGTACGAACCTCGATATGCTTGCCGTCCAGACATTTGTAGTCGAACGCGTGCATGGGCTGACCGTATTCAAGCATAACGTAGTTGGTGATATCTACGATATTATTGATGGGACGTACGCCGGAAGCGCGCAATCTCATGCGGAGCCACAGAGGAGAGGGCTCGATCTTTACGTTCTTTACGACACGAGCGCTGTAACGGAAGCATTTTTCCGTGTCCTTGATCGCGATGTCGATGTAATCGTTAATGTTGCCGTCGGATTCCTTTACGACGGGAGTGGGGATGCGAGCTTCTCTGTCGAAGCTTGCAGCGGTTTCTCTTGCGAGACCGATAACGGAGAGACAGTCGGGACGGTTGGGAGTAATTTCAAACTCAACCGCCTTGTCGCGCATAGCGAGAACATCAACGATATCGTCTCCGGGCTTATAAGAAAGCTCGGGATATGCGTTGAGAATGAGAATACCGTCTGTGGGAGCGCCGGGCATATCGTGGAGAGTAAGTCCGAGCTCTTCGATGGAGCAGAACATACCTTCGGAGATCACGCCGCGGAGCTTACCGGATTTGATCTCGTGGCCGCTTGCGAGCTTAACCACTCTCTTTTCGTCTCTGGGGCAGTAGCAAACGGGAACGTATGCGCCTGCGAATACGTTCTTTGCTGCGGTAACGATCTGCAGAGTCTTTTCACCGCAGTCAACCTGACAAACAACGAGACGTTCTGCGTCGGGATGCTGTTCCACGCTGAGAATAAGACCGACTCTTACGCCGCTTACTTCAGAACCGCAAAGCTCGTAGCCCTCAACCTTGGAGCCGGTGTCTGTCATTCTGTCACAATATTTTTTGATATCAATATCAGAGCAATCCACAAAATCGGAAAGCCAATTCATCGACAATACCATAAAAATTCACTCTCCTTTTCCATTAAAACTGACGCAAGAAACGAACGTCGTTTTCGTACATCAAACGAAGGTCGTCAATACCGAGTCTTGCCATGGTGATTCTTTCGACACCCATACCGAAAGCGAAACCGGAATATTCGTTGGGATCAATACCGCAGTTGGAAAGAACGAAGGGATGTACCATACCTGCGCCGAGGATCTCCATCCAACCTTCACCCTTGCAGAGACGGCAACCCTTACCACCGCAAACGAAGCAGGAAACGTCAACTTCTGCGGAGGGCTCTGTGAACGGGAAGTGGTGAGGACGGAAACGGATCTTGGTTTCGGGACCGAACATCTGCTTTGCGAAAAGCTCAAGGATGCCCTTGAGATCGCCCATGGTGATGCCCTTGTCGACAACGAGACCTTCTACCTGATGGAAGATCGGAGAGTGCGTTGCGTCAGCAGGGTCAGCACGGTAAACGCGTCCGGGAGAAATAATTCTGATCGGGGGCTTCTTGTTCTCCATAACGCGAACCTGAACGGGAGAGGTCTGGGAACGAAGAAGAATGTTATCGGTAATATAGAAGGTATCCTGCGTATCACGCGCGGGATGGTTCTTGGGAAGATTCAAAGCTTCGAAGTTATAGTAGTCGTATTCCACTTCGGGACCTTCTGCGATAGAAAAGCCCATGCCAATGAAAATTTCGCGAAGCATTTCTTCGGTCTGTGCGATGGGATGACGGTGACCGACGGTCTGTACCTTGCCGGGAAGGGTTACGTCGAGCTTTTCGGTAAGAAGACGGCGCTCCAATTCTTTTTTCTTCTGGAGCTCTGCCTTTTCGGAGAGAGCGGCTTCGATGGTCGCTCTTACTTCATTTGCGAGCTGACCGATGATCGGTCTTTCTTCGGGGGAAACCTTACCCATACCGCGAAGTACGGCAGTCAGTTCACCCTTTTTGCCGAGATATTTTACACGAAGCTCTTCCGTGTTTTCGGAAGCCTCGATCTCAGCAATTGCTTTCATGCGAATCTGTTCAAGCAATTCTTTCATAAACTTTTTGTCCTTTCGAGCATAATATATAATAAATGGTAAAGCGTGTGCCGCGTTTCCACGTTCGTCTCAAAAAATAAAAAACTCCCGTCCGCAGCAAAGGGACGGGAGCATATGCTTCCGCGGTACCACCCGATTTTTCCGATAATTTCGGAACACTCAAATTCTGTCTGTAACGGGACTTCCCGTCCGTTGCTACTTTTGTTTCACAACAGCCGCTCCAAAGCGAAAGGCGCCTCGCAATTTCGGCTCCGCTCTCAGCCTTGACGGAACTCTCTGTAAACCCATTTCTGCGAATAGCCGCTTTTTCATAGCGTTTTCTTAACCATATGACTTAGAATATCACATTGTTAATATTTTTGCAATAAGGTTTACTTATTTTTTTAAATTTTTTCGATTATTTTTTTGCCAAAATCTTGCTTTTCACAATTTTTTTGCAGAAATAGTTGTTGACAAATAACGATTTGTTTTATATAATGAACTTGTAAACGTTTTGTTTTCACATTGTTTACAAAAAATTATAATTTGGAGGAATGACAAATGAAAAAAATCCTTGCTCTCGTTCTCGCTCTTTCCCTTGTATTCATGCTCGCTTCCTGCGGAAAAATTTCCGAATCTTATGCAAAGAAGATTAATGCAGCAGCAGATAAGGGTGAACACTACTCCTACGATCAGGTTGTTGAAGATCTTGGTGATAACGCAATCGAAATCGCATTTTTGGGTACCGGTGTTGTAATCGCCGTAAAGGGCTGCGAATCTGTTGCAGATATCAAAGCACAGATCGAAGATGGCAAAACCGTAAAGGGTATCGTTGTAACGATGCTTGCCAATAAGGCAATGTCGGCTTCTTACAGAGAAATCACAAAAGACGATCTTAAGTAATCGAAAAATGAGCCAATATCAAAACCTCTGCAATTGCAGAGGTATTTTCTTACCTGTGAAAACTCTGCGTTTTCACTTGACATTGATCGTTCTCTATATTATAATAAAAGCAGTATTTTATCTATAAAATTTTGGAGGAATGACAAATGAAAAAAATCACGTCAATTGTACTGGCATTATCCCTCATCATTGCTCTTTCTGTCGTCTTCGTATTTGTATTCCATAACAATAAACTCTCCGGAACTTATATGAACGATACCCTTCAAAGCATCACAACTTATACATTCAAAGACGATTCCGTAACGCTTACCATCGAATCTTCACTCTCCAAAATCACTTATTCCGGAAAATATGAAATTTTCAAGGAAGACGGAGAAACAAAAATCAGATTCACATTCGAAAATAACGGCTCAACGCCATATACAAAAACACACACCTTAGAAAAAGTCAATATCAATACCATCGAACTCAGCGGTATTGAATACAAAAAACAGAAATAAATGTATTTTCGCTTTCCCTCGCATGAGGGAAAGTTTTTTATTTCCGATCGGACTCATTTTTGTATTTTTCAAATATATTGATTTTCGTCAAAAAATTTCGTCATTCCCAAAAGGCGTTTTTACTTGACATTAGCCGTTTCATATATTATAATATATAAAGTATATTACGGTTTTTTCAAAAATCTTGTGGTATATGCAAAAATTCAAATGAAATATGTTAAAAAAGACAAAGGAGGTGCTCCATTAAGCTATGGATACTGTAATCATTCCCATTATTTGTATCATTTTCAGTCTTATTCTCGGTGTCATTGCAGGTTTCCTTTTCGGAAACAAATCCGGTTTCAAAAAAGGTTATCAGAATCGTTTGGAAATCGGCGAACAGGTTATCGGTTCTGCAGAAAAAGAAGCTGAACGCATTATTTCCGAAGCCACGAAGAAGGGCGAAGCGAAATGCAAGGAAATGATCGTCGAAGCAAAAGAAGACATCCTGAAAGCAAAAACTGAAGCCGAAAGAGAAAACAAAGAACGCCGCCAAGAAATTCTCCGTCTTGAAAACAAAGCTCTTGCAAAAGAAGAAACTTTGGAAAAGAAGATCGAAAATTTTGAACGCAAAGACGAACAACTGAACAAAAAGATCCGTGAAAACGAAAAGCTTCAGGAAGAGATCACTCTGATCAAAACCCAACAGCTTGAAAAATTGGAACAGATCAGCGGATACACGGCTGAATCTGCCAAGGCTGAGCTCGTTTCCAAAATCGAAACCGAAGCAAAGCGCGAAGCTGCCGTAAAAATGTCCCAGATCGAAACCGAACTGAAGGACACCGCTGATGAAAAAGCAAGAAAGCTCATCACGGAAGCCATCCAGAGAATCGCTTCTTCCCACGTTTCCGAAACGACCGTTTCCGTCGTTGCTCTTCCCAGCGAAGAAATGAAGGGACGTATCATCGGACGCGAGGGCAGAAATATCCACAAAATTGAAACGCTCACCGGTGTTGACCTCATTATTGATGACACGCCCGAAGCGATCACTCTCTCCTGCTTTGATCCCATCCGCCGTGAAATTGCGAGACTCGTGCTCGAAAAATTGATCTCCGACGGACGTATTCATCCGTCCAGAATCGAAGAAACCTTCGAAAAGGCGCAGAAGGAAGTGGAACTCAGCATTAAGCAAGCCGGTGAAAAGGCTGCCTTTGATACCTTCGTCAACGGTCTCCATCCCGATCTCGTACGTCTGCTCGGTAGACTCAAATACCGCACCAGCTACGGTCAGAACGTTCTCGAGCACTCCATCGAGGTTGCTTATCTTGCAGGCGCAATGGCAAGCGAGCTTGGCTTGGACAGCACTCTCGCAAGACGCGCAGGTCTTCTCCATGATATCGGCAAGGCGCTTACTCACGAGGTTGAAGGCTCTCACATTCAGCTCGGTGTCGAGATCGCGCGCAAATTCAAAGAAAACAAGGACGTTGTTCACGCAATTGAAGCGCACCACGGCGACGTAGAAGCGAAAAACGTGATCGCGATCCTCGTTCAGGCAGCGGACGCCATTTCCGCAGCGAGACCCGGCGCACGCAGAGAAGATCTTGACAGCTACATCAAGCGTCTCCAGAAGCTTGAAGAAATCGCAAACGGATTTGAAGGCGTTGAAAAATCCTACGCAATTCAGGCAGGTCGTGAGATCCGCGTAATCGTAAAACCCGAACAGGTTGTTGACGCAGAGATCATCATCATCGCGCATGATATCGCAAAGAAGATCGAAACCGAGCTTGAATATCCCGGTCAGATCAAGGTTCAGGTCATCCGCGAAAGCCGCGCATTCGAATACGCAAAATAATCTGATAGTGAAAAAACTCCGATACGGAAAATCCGTATCGGAGTTTTTTATTGCTTTTAATCCAAACCGACAGCCTCAAAGCCGCTGTCCTTCAGAACGTAGATCTCTTTGAATCCAACCGATTTCAAAAGCTCTGCGCTATCGTCAAAGCTCTGCTTCAAAAAGTCTCCGTTGTGGCAGTCGGAGCTGATACAAGCGCCCCAGCCGCGTTCCTTCAGGAACTTCAGAAGGAAGGGATGCGGATACGGCGTTGTGCGATAACCGCGAGAGATCGCGCCCGTATTGACCTCAAAGAAAGGGATCTTTCCCGTCAATCCGTCAATCGCATCCTTTGCGTATTTCTGATATACGGGGGAATCCACGTCAAAGAAGTTCTCCTTCTCGGAGAATTTGCAGATCAGATCCGCGTGACCGAGAATATCCGTTTTCGCAAAATTCGGAAGCTGAACCAAGGTTTCATAATACGCTTTCGCATATTTCATGCCGTCACCGCCGAAATAATCGCGAATAATACCGTCGACGACAGGCGCCGTGCGGTCAAAGCCGACGTGCTTTCCATCAATGAGAAGATAGTGCGCCGTACCGATCATATAATCGTAGCCGGTAAGATCGATCTCGGAATACATATCAAATTCCAGTCCGCAGAAAATATCGATCTGTCCCTTGTATTTTTCTTTCATCGCGCGGACTTCCTTTTTATACGCTTCCGTACCCTCGATGGACATGGAGTGATCGGGCGCATAGAACATATAGGAATGTCCCGAAAATCCGACGGAATCAAATCCGAGACCGATCGCCTTCTGGATCATTTCTTCAACGCTGTCTTTTCCGTCGCAATAGCTTGTATGCGTATGTAAATTCTGATAATACTTCATAACATAACCTCACTTTTATTCAATGGATTCCATCTTCGCATCAGCGGCAAGGAAATAATCTCCCGTCGCTTTTCCGCGTTTGATCAATTCGTTCCAGATCGCCCAGATCGCCGCGTTCCAGCCCTGGTTCGCCTTCACGCCGATGCCCTTGATCGTGTGCATATATTCGTGCGTTGCGCCATCAAAATCAAGATCGATCATCAGCCTCTCCGTCATATTCTTCTCTGCGTCGGAAATACCGTGGAGATACGCAGCAATATGGAAAAGCATTTCGTAAACGTGATAAGAACCGCCGTTTGCATATCTGCCCGTTTCAATCGTATCAAAACCGGAATGCACGTAGCCATTCAAGCCGAAAGCTTCCACGGGAAGAAAAGAGCCGTCGGGCGCGGAAACAATCTTGATACCGTACGGCGTTTTGGAAGCGCCGTCACAAATTCTGCGATACGTTTTTTCGACCATTTCATCCGGAATGAAAAGCTCGTCGAAAAGCATATAGTAAAGCACTTCTCCGACGGTGACGTCGAGCGCAAGGAACTGCTTTTTCTCACTTGCGGGAATATATTCTCCGTTGAACAAGGAAACGTAACGGGCAAGCGCCTTTTCTTTTCTGTCGCCGATATCGTAGCCAAGACGTTTTGCCGCTTCCAATGCGCATACGCAAAGTCCCTGATTATACGCATCCACGTCGTCCTTTTCATAACAACAAATATCGAACCAGTTACGGAAGGAGCAGTCTTCACGGCAATTCGGATAATAGCCGCCGTCCGCCGTAAATTTGTCCATACAAGCCATGACGGTTCTGAACGCCTGATTTGCTCTCTTTTGATTGAATTTCTTGCCGCTCTTGAAAATTCTGTACGACCAGATCAAATAGATCATCGGATTTTCCGCGTCGGTGAATTCATAATCAAGCGCACGGTAGCATTGCTCCTGCATATATTCGTCAAGAATCATCGTCTGATAAAACGAATCTCTGAAATACTGCGTATTGGCATACTCAATGCCGGCAACCACCCATTTATCACTTGTACCCGTTTCGTTTTTACGGATATGCATATAGTTTCCTGCAAAGCAAGCCGCGCGATAGATCGAATCGCTTCCGCTTCCCCAAACCTTTTCGATCATGCGGAAAACTTCCCTTCTGATCGTTTTCAGGGTATGTACGTTTGCGCGGAACGCGACCAGACGGAACGTATGGGAATTGCCTTTTCCGATCTTATGGTAGATGGGAGCAAAAGGATCGCTTTCGGGATAATTGGGCGCGCCGCCCGGATCTCCCGAAGACAGATAGAAGCGTTTCTCCTCGGGGATAATGTGCTGTGTTGTCGCGTTATCGAAGAAAGAGGGATTGTCCGAAACAAAAATATCGGCGCTTTCTCCATTTACAGCGGCAACCATCGGGATAGCGCCTCTCTGCATTTTGAAATGATATCGCGTTACGTCGTGAGGACTCTGACGGTAGATACGCTCGTCTTTGCAAGGACTCTGGAAAGAAAAGAATTGATTCTCATCTGCGCCTTCACCGTACAAAGAAACGTACACCTCTTTATCCTCATCGGAAGAAACGGTAAGCTCAAAAATACGGTAGATTCCCTTTTCCTCACAAGTCATATGGAAGGTATAAGGTTCGGTTACGACCGTCGTTTCCTTTATATCAGAAAACATATCGATATCCTGAATCACGGTAAGTTCATCGTGGGGTGTGTGAAGAACGTAAGAATATTTCATAACATACCTCTCTTTTCATGCTTCTTTTGTCGGATATCCCCGAAACAGTTGCGTCCCGGGGATATCAAAAACGTTATTTACAAATACGAAGAATTGCTTCCGCAAAGATCTTTGCATTCAGAATAAACTGATTCAAAGAAACGAATTCATCTGCGCCGTGAACGTGATTATCTTCTCCAAGCACTTCTGCGCCGAAAGCAACGCCGCCTTCGATTCCATGTACGTACGTACCACCGCCGATCGCAAGGCAACGGCCTTCGTTGCCCGTAAACTCGGTATAAACGCGAAGAAGCGTCTGAATGAAATCACTGTTTTCGTCAACGTAGTGAGGTTCTACACCTCTGAATTCACCAATGGTAAGATCGCAGGCAGAAATTGCCTTTTCAAGCTTTCCACGGACGGAAGCCACGTTTTCGCAAATCGGGAAACGGATATCAAAGGAACCGCAGAAATCGCCGTCTTCGTAATCGATCATACTGAAAACGAAGGTAAGATCGCCGGATTTCGCATCCTCTGCCTGAATACCGAGAGAAGCGCCGTTGCATTCGCCGTAAACGAAGATCTTGCTGAGAGAAGCGAAGACCGCCGCCGTTTCATCAGTCGTATTCAAAGCGCCGAGAACGCGGAGCAATGCCGTAACGGAGTTTTTACCTACGTTCGGCGTGGACGCATGGGCAGCCTTGCCGTTAACGATCAGAGTAGTAAATTCACCCTCCGTCTGAACCTCCATGGTTACGTAATCGGGCAGATATTTTTTCACTTCGTTGATTTCGGAGAAAGAAAATCCCTTGACTACGGCAGAAGCCTTTTCGGGAACGGCATTGAACGCAACGCCGCCCTTTACACAAACGATCGTTTTTTCTCCGCCACCTTCGATCTTTCTGACAAACGTACCGGACATACGTCCCTTTTCCAGATTGATCACGGGATAGGTCGCGTCGGGGGTAAATACGTAAGGCGGAAGGGCTTCCTTTGCGCGATAGTAAGCAAGGTCGGAGGAGCCGCATTCTTCATCCGTACCGACGATCAGACGGACGTTTTTGGAAAGGTGATATCCGCATTCTTTGAGCGCGCGCATAGCAAAGAGGACGGCAACAGCAGGACCCTTATCGTC
>JAZRLQ010000057.1:0-12171 GCA_045646925.1 Eubacteriales bacterium | reverse complement strand
ACTGCAAAGATGCCCTTACGGTAGAACATTACGTTGAAGCTCTGTTTTTCGGGAATACCGTAAACGGCAGCTTCACCGTCAGCAGAACCGAGGGATACGATAAAGGGAGTCCAAGCGGATTCGTGGAAGTAGTCAACAACTTCGCTGAAGCCTTCAAAGCCCTTAAGGTCGAGAACCGCACCACGAACTGCGTAGTTGATACAGTCGGAGGAGGTAACGTCCATCATAACGTCGGGGCCTACGCCGGAGAGCGTTGCGGGAAGGAGCGTACCTGCGGTCACGAGCTTCAAGTTGATTGCGATATCGGGACGCAATGCGGAAAATTCCTGGTCAATGATGGTACGCATGATCTGCGTATATTCACGGGAAACGGTGGTCCATACGTCTACGAGAATAACGTCTTCGCCTGCAGTAGCAGAGCCAAAGGAGGAGTTATCGCGGATAAAGCTATAGAAGAACATCTGGATTTCGTACCAAGCGTTCTGGAAGAAGTTACCTTCGCCCTTGGGAACTTCATTGCCTGCGGGCTGAACGACGAAGTAGTCGAGGATGAGAGCCTGCTGACCGATGTTGTTGATCCAAGTACCAAGGTTACCGATGTAAGACTTGAGCTGAGAGAAGTTCTTAGCGATCTGTCTTTCGGAGTCGGCAGCCATCTTTTCCAATACGCGCGCTACGTTTTCTACCGCTGCGGTACTGGAGCTGCTTTCACCGCCGCTGATTTCCTTCATCTTCGCGGAAACCTTGTAAAGTCTCTGAGCGAGCTGACCCATTTCAGCGATTTCATCGGGAATTCTCTTATAGTAAGTGTAGTCCATGTAGGGGTCGGGGTCACTACCGGAGATTGCGAGGATCTTGATGTAGATCGCGTTAACTCTGGTTACGCAATCACGAAGCTCAGCAACGATCTCACCGAGGTTACCGAAGTTAACTTCGAGTCTGAAGGTGTAGGTCTTGCCTGCTTCGAAAGCGAACTGGAATTCCTTTTCGCCGTCGCCGAGCGTGCCGCCCTGCCAACCGTCGTCGAAGAGGAACTGGAGGTTGTTTGCTTCTTCAAAGGGAACTTCGCCGTTGATGTAGAGACGGCGGGATACGAACAAACCTTCAACTGCATCCTGAAGGAATCTTGCGCTGATGGTGTAGAGACCGGTTTCGGGAACGGAGATTTCCCATTCGATCCACTGGCCTACGCTTGCCCAGTTGTAGCTTCCGTTACGGCCGCCAACGTCGTTGATCCAGGTGTAGCTGGGGTGCTGGGGGCTGGTGATCGCGGAGCTTCTGTCGTTCTGACCGTAGATGGTGCTGGAAGAGGTTGCGGAGTAGAACTCAGCTTCCAATTTAACAGCAGAGCTGGTGGAAGCGGGTCTGAAGCCCTGAGATTCCTTTTCAGCGAGATACTGATCGTAGGAAGGAAGGCTTTCGAGAGGACGAAGCGTGATGGTGTCAACGAACATATACTCTTTCTGAGACTGAAGAGTGATTACGTTCTTACCCGCTTCGAGATAGAGGTAGAATTCACCGTTGTAGTTACCGGTAGGGTCACACAAGGTGTATTCGGTCCATTCGGGAGCGAGGACTTTTTCGGGGCGGCGTTCGTTTTCCGCGCTGTCCTTGCTGTAATGGATGTCGGCAATGTTACCGTTTTCGTCTCTGTCAACTACGAGGCCTTCAAGGTTATCAACCCATTTCTTTGTGAAGACAAGGTTACGAAGTTCGGTGTAAGGAACTTTGTCGTTGACACGGAGAGTTCTTTCGATATCAGCAGCCTTCGCTCTCTTATCGTCAGAGCCAAGGTAGCTATAAAGGATATCGACTGCATAGAGACCGGTTTCGGGAACGTTGATCGTCCAGGAAACGGAACCGGTGTCAGAAACGAACACTACGTTCGTGTGGCCGAGGTAATCAGTGATTTCCCCGCCCTTGGAAAGATCTGCAGCGCTCGAGTCAACGGTGATGGGCTCACCCTTGTAAACGTTAGCGGAAGCATTCTGTTCCTTGTACTTGGCCCATTTTTTATCCTTAAGGATTTCGAGGGCTTCGTCGGTTGTCGAGTTGTCTTCCTCAGCAGCTACTGCGTTTGTAGCGTAGAGGGTGGGGTTCGCCGCCGCAAAAAGGCAGAAAACCATCATGACGCTGAGCGCCAGCGCGACAGCTCTTTTCAGCTTAGAGTTTTCCATAGTTTTTTCCTCCTTAACGGAATTTGCAATGTGCAGACTAAAATACGTACCGTACTTTCGAACGGCACATAGCGCTTATTACTTTAATATACTACCACTTCATTCACAAAAAATCAATAAGTTTGTGGCTCGGTTTTTTCTGTTTTTCCATACTTTATCCTCAAAACCGACCGAAAATCGTCCCAAAAACGCATTTTCCGCTCCTCGCGCAAGCATTGTTTATATATAGGTAAGATTTTCGCAAACTACACTCAAAGCATCGTATTTTTCATGTGTGAATCACGCTTACCATTTAAATTCAAAAACCGAGCAAAAACACCGTGATTTGCTCGGTTTTTCGACTGTTTTTAAAGTTTGTTTTCGGATGATTGTTTGGCAGTAAATTTTATTTAACAAGCACGGCTAAAAGTTCAAAAAAGAGGCTGAATAAAGCTTTTTGAGCTTTGTGCAGATACGACAAACGGATAAAGTCTTTTTCGACCTTATAGGCATCTTGCCAAAAAATATCGGAAATAGTTTTACATACCCAAAAACGCCTTGTTTTTTCTAATAATATGAATTCGATATCAATTATTAAACTATTTTCATTAGAAACCGCTTTTGTCAATCGATCATCCCGCCAAACAGAATTTTGTCTCCGTCATAAAAAACGACCGATTGTCCCGGTGTCACCGCGCGCACGGGACGCTCGAAGAAAACCTCCGCGCGATCGCCCCGAATGCACACCTTTGCACGCTCGGGCTTCGCCGCGTAACGCACCTTTCCCTCCACGGAAAGCGCCTCGTAATCACCAGGCGCAAGCGCCATGAAATTCAGCTCCTTGCAGACCAGACGATCGGTAAAGATCTTCCGTTCATCCACGGTCACGGAGACCGTATTCGTCTGCGGATCGATCGCCGTCACGAAAGCAGGCTTACCGAGGGAAAGTCCCAACCCCTTGCGCTGACCGATCGTATAATGAATGATACCCTTATGCGTGCCGACCGTCATTCCGTCCTCGTTCTTGAAGCTTCCCTTCGGAAACGCGCCGAGTCTTTCCTCAATATAAGAAACGTAATCGTCAGAGGGAATAAAGCAGATCTCCTGACTTTCTGCGGCATCGGCGTTCGGAAGGTCCATTTCACGCGCTCTCGCCTTGATATCGGACTTTAGAAGCGCGTTGAGAGGGAACGTCACCATGGAGAGCTGCTCCTGCGTCAAGCGCCAGAGCATATAGCTCTGATCCTTTCTCGGATCCAACGCGCGACGGACGTAATAACGCCCCGTCACCTCGTCGAAGCCGACGTCCGCATAATGCCCCGTCGCGACCGTTTCGATCCCGAACTTTTTCGCAGTTTCGCAAAGCGCAGCGATCTTGACGAAGCGATTGCAAACAATGCAGGGGTTCGGCGTTCTCGCCGCGGCGTACTCCGAAAGAAAGTTCGCGATTACAACGTCGCGGAAGCGATCCGTGCAATCAACGACCGTCAGCGGCACACCGAGCGCCTCTGCCGCGCGAACGGCGGAAGCCACATCACTGTCCTCGGTCATCTTCAAAAAAGCGCCCTCGACCGTATATCCTCGTCTGCGAAGCTCCGTTGCGGCATAGGTACTGTCAATGCCACCGCTCATGCCGAGCAAAATTCTTTTTTCTTCCATAATATATATCTCCTGTTTCAACGGTGCTGCTCTGCGGCAGCAACGGCGAGCTTGTCGCAACGCTCGTTGTACTCGTGACCGTTATGACCTCTCACCCAAACAAACTCCACCTTATGAATCGCAAGAAGCTCGAGTAATCTCTCCCAAAGATCCGCGTTGAGTGCAGGCTTGCCGTCACTCTTCTTCCAGCCCTTCGCCTTCCAGGAGCGCGCCCAGCCCTTCGTGATCGCGTCGACGAGATATTTAGAATCCGACCACAGCTCCACGTTGCAGGGAGATTTCAACGCGCCGAGGCCCGCGATCGCCGCGGAAAGCTCCATGCGGTTGTTCGTCGTATTGGCTTCCCCGCCGGAAAGCTCCTTCTCCACGTCACCGTACACGAGAACGCATCCCCATCCGCCCGGACCGGGATTGCCCTTGCAGGCGCCGTCCGTATAAAGCGTGACCTTCGCGCCCTTCGCGGGAGCCTTCGTGGACTTCGGATCGGAAATAGCCTTCGGCGCCGCAGGTGCTTCGATCGGAACGATCCTTCCGCTATCCTGCGATGCTCTCGCCGCAAGCGCGACTCTCGTCGCGAAGAAGGAATCCTCCGCGCTGACGCGGCACTTCGGACCGCCGCGCATTTCAAGGATCATTTCCTCGAAAAGCTCTCTTTCTGTTTGTACAATATTCAACAATCTTTGCCCCTCATTATCGATCACGATGACCTTTCCGCCGCGAACCTCCAGAATACCCTCCGAGCCGACAACGCGCAGACGGTCGTCGTCGTGCGTGGGAGCCGTCGCGGGACGCATAACGTCCGCGGAAACGGAAGCCATCTTCCCGTTTTCGCAAGCGAAGAGGCACATCGTCGAAGCCTCCATCGTGCCGTTGCCCGCATTGCACGCGGTGTTACCGAGCGCCGTCGCGGAAACGGGCTTCAAACCCGCTATACGGGTGATCCACTCAATGCCGTGGATCGCGACCCACGGGATCGTTCCGCCGTATTTTTCTCTGTCGGAATAGAAGCGGGGACGATTACCCATGCGATAGGATTTCTGTGCGCTCGCCATCATGACCTCGCCGATACCGCCCATCTTGATAAAGCGGTAAGCTGTTTCAAAATGAGGCAAATAATCGATTCCAAACATACCACAGAAGACGATAGAAGGATTTTTCTTCTTCGCGCCTGCGTAAACGCTCTCCAGACGATCGAGCCCCTCAAGCGTGGTCGAAACGGGCTTTTCGCAAAAAACGCTAATGCCCTTTTTGAGCGCCATTTCCGCATACCGTCCGTTTTCCGACATGACGGTGTTGATCACCGCAACGTCGGGCTTCTCAGTCTCAAGCATTTCCTCGACCGTTTCGTATACGCGCGGAGAAAAGCCGAAACGTTCCAAATTTTTCGACGTGCGCGCCCCGTTATCCTCGGGATCGGGATAGCAAATGCCGCAAAGATCGAGTCTGTATTTCTGTGCCGTCGGAAGCGCGTACGCGTAATGTCCGATCGCGCCGATCTGTACAATCTTCATTTTTTCATGACCATGCCTTTCGCTGAATTTTGTTTAATATCGGCTTGGTTTCAAGCCGTTTTTTCATCATTTATTCTTGATCTTATCCCAATACGCCTTCGCCGCCTGCTCCGTCTTGTTTTCGCCGTAAGCGTAAAACTGTACGCGCTTCAAATCGTCGGGAAGATACTGCTGCGCCACGTAATGACCGGGATAATCGTGCGGATATTTGTAATTCTGCCCCTTGTCCGCGCTGTTCTCGCCGTCGAAATGCACGTTCTGCAGACATCGGGGAAACGTCGTTCCCTTTCCCGCGGCAACCATCTCGGACGCGGCATGAATACCCATATACGCAGAATTCGATTTCGGAGAGGTCGCAAGCAGAACCGCCGCGTTCGCAAGAGGGATTCTCGCCTCGGGAAGTCCCAGCTCTCTCGCGCTCTCCACACAGGAACGCACGATCACCGATGCCATCGGATAAGCAAGTCCAATATCCTCGCTCGCGATCACCTGCAAGCGTCTGCACACCGAGATGAGATCGCCCCCCGCGAGAAGCTTCGCGAGATAAAAGAGCGCCGCGTCGGGATCAGAGCCTCGGATCGATTTCTGCAGAGCGGAAAGCAGATCGTAATGCCCGTCGCCGTCCTTATCGAATCCGCCGATGCCCATGACCTCGGGAAGAAAATCTCTCACCGCCTGCTCGTCGATCATCTCGTACACGGACGCGATGTTTTCGAAAAGTCCGATCGCGCGTCTGGCATCGCCTGCCGCCGCCGAAACGATCAGCGAAAGCGCGCCGTCGGTCATCTGCACGCTCTTCCCGCTCTCACCTTCGAAGATACGCGCCGCGCGCTTCACCGCGTTTTTCAGCTCCGAGGAAGCGATCGGCTTGAATTCGAAAACTGCGCATCGGGAAATGATTGCGGGATAAATGTAAAAATAGGGATTTTCCGTCGTGGAAGCGATCAGCGTGATCCTTCCGTTTTCGATATATTCCAGAAGGGATTGCTGTTGTTTTTTATTGAAATACTGCATCTCGTCCAGATACAGAAGCGTACCGCCAGCGCCGAGCAGAGACGAGCTTTCCGCGATGACCTGCTTGACGTCGGCAAGCCCCGCGCTCGTCGCGTTCAGCTTGTGCAGAGTCTTCCCTGCCGCCGCAGCGAGAATATTGGCGGCGGTCGTTTTTCCCGTACCGGACGGGCCGTAAAATATCATGTTCGGAATATGGTTCGAAGCGATCATTTTCGCGAAAATGCCGTTTGCTCCGAATAACTTCGGATCTCCCACCATCTCTCCGAAATCCATCGGACGAATCTTATCCGCAAGAGGTTGTGTCAACATATTCAAATTCCTTTCTCAAAAGAGATCAGATTACTGCTCTTCGGCGTTCTTCGCGCCGAGCACGTATTCGCAATCATAGCGAAGCGGACATTCCTCGCATTTCGGCTTTCTCGACTCGCAGATCTCTCTGCCGAACAGAACGAGTCTGTGGCAAAAATCGGATTGCTCCTGCGGCTCCACGAGAGAAACGAGCGTTCTCTCCACCTTTTCGGGTGTTTTACTGTCGCAAAGCCCGAGTCTGCCGGAAATGCGAATGCAATGCGTATCCGCGACGATGGCGGGCTTTCCGTAGATATCGCCGAGGATCAGATTGGCGATCTTTCTGCCCACGCCGGGCAAGGTCAGAAGCTCCTCCATCGTGTCGGGAACCTTCCCGTCGAATCTCTCGCAGATGATAGCGGAAAAGTCCTTGATATTCTGCGCCTTCACCTTATATACGCCGCACGAAAAGACGAGCTTTTCGATCTCCGTCACGGGCGCCTCTGCCATAGCGGAAGCGGTCGGAAACCGACGGAACAGCTCCTCACAAACAATATTGACTCTGGCGTCCGTGCATTGCGCGGATAGTCTTCCCATCACGAGAAGCCGCCACGGATCACCGCCGTATTGAAGCGCGCAGGTCGCGTCGGGATATCGCCCCTTAAGGATCTCCACCGCTCTTTTCGCGCGCGTTATCTTTTCATTCTGTGTCATCTCACACCTCAATTTTTCTGAAAATCGAGAAAATCGTCCGTGGCAATGCCAAACTCCTCGCGCAAGAGCGCAAGCAAGGTTACAAGCGGCAAGCCGACGACGTTATTGAATTCTCCCTCGATCCGCTCCACGAAAGAGGAGCCCTTCATCTGAATGGCGTACGAGCCCGCCTTTCCCATCGGTTCTCCGGATTCCGCGTACGCCATGATCTCTCTTTCCGAAAGCTCGCGGAATTTCACGTCCGTTCTCGCGGCGCGCGTCACCGTTCTGCCCTTATAATAAACGGCAAGTCCGGAATACACGCTGTGCCAGGAATCCGAAAGAATGCCGAGTGTGAGGATCGCGTGCGCCTCGTCGAGAGGCTTGCCGATCACCATTCCCTCGTATACGACGACGGTGTCGCAAGCGATAACGAGCGTCTCGGAGCGAAGCTCCCCCTTCTCGCGTAACGTCTGCAGGACCGCCTCGCATTTTCTGCCCGCAATCTCACAAACAACACCGTCGGGAGCAAGTCCCGCGGGAACGCTCTCGTCCGCATCGGAGGTCACGACACGGAAAGAAACGCCGACCGTTTCCAAAATCTCCTTTCTCCTCGGTGACGAGGATGCAAGGATAATATCCAAATTCTTCTTTTTCACAATCTGTTACCCTTTATTTTATCTTTTACTTCCTTTTCGGCAAAGGATGTCTAATGATGAAAACACAAAATTTCCGTTCAAATATAAGAGAAATTCCGATTTTCTATTACTTGTAAATGGAATTTCGTAATATTTAAATGAAGCTTTAAAACCAATTTTTATCTTATAATGAAGATGTCTTGTCCGATTTGCTTCCATTGCACTTAGAACACAGTACTTGCAAATTAGATCTAACGGTTTTACCACCTTTTGAAACTGGCACTTTATGATCAATTTGCAGCCCAACTCCATCAGGCATATATTTTCCACATATCTGACAAGTATAATTATCACGAATCGTAATTTCTTGTCTTAATTCATTTGTTAATAATCTTCGTTGATTTTTGCTGTGATACTCATTCAAAGTACACTCATACCCAATCGCTTGAAGTTTTTTATCTCGTTTTAGTAAATAATCATAATCAAATGAAGTCTCTTTTACTATTTGCGGGACTTTATAAGGAATTTTTATATAATTCACTTGTTTATACCTTGTTTGATAACGTATCATCCTAAATTCAAAGGCATGAGAATCATCTAAACATTCGAGATACTGATTTACTCTATACTTTTTCAACCAACAATGCTTAAGTTCTTCTTCACATTCCACCTTCCATCTTTTAATTATTTCGTTATAATGTTGTATTTTGGTTAGTCCATCGTTAATTAAAAATCTATCTATTAAGTCTTCAATATTAGGCGACCTCTTACCTGTCACATCAAATTCATAAATATAATATGGATATTCAAATGGACTTTTTAAGATATTCATTAGGACTATGCCTACAATAAAAACAACTGATAATAACAATAATATTGTTGTCAAAATTCCCATAGGTGTGTCTCCTTACTTTTGCATACTACATATCCTTTTGCTCATCTTTATCTTCCATGAATTCAAAGTTTCTGTTTGCTTCTAATTATGTATACTTTTTATCAGCAACACAATCTTGAAAAGGGATATCTTTTATAATCTTCTGAATTTCGTTTTGGACGGACGGCGACTGCGCAAGCTTTCGATGATCTCATCGACCGCGGCCTTGCTTTCATCGGTGAAGATCGCGTGCGCGAAAAGTCCCGTGAGAGGCTTGTCCGCCATATAAGTGGGAACGCTGTTGAAAATGACGTTGCGGTGCGCGAATTCGCGTACGACGGGGAAAGAAGCCCCCGTTCTGTCTGTGAGCTTCGACACCTTGTGCGTGTCGCAATAGCGGCAGGAGGCGCGATCATCCTTGTCCGAAAAGGCATCTCGGATCATGCATTTTTCCATCGTCATCAGAGGAATCCTTCCGTACGCAACGTATCCCTTCGGGATCGGACAGGAAAGCCCCGCCGTCACGGAAGCGCCCACCTCCGCAGAGACGATAACGGAAGCGAAGCCTCTCTGCGCATAGACCGAAGCGCTCTCGGAATTATAGAGATTCAATCGGAGATCGCCGTGCTTTTCGAAGCCAAGCTCGTCCGCCATCTCCGCCTGCCAGAAGCCGGGAATGAGCGCGATCGAAGCGCCGTTTTGCCTTGCCTTTTCGGCAAGCGCGCGCACGGTCGGAAGCTCGTGATCGAACGCGACGGGCGGGAATGCAACGCCGACGTTTTTATGGGCGCGCAATCGATCGGCGTGCTTTGCGTATTCGGTCAGAGGAAGGAAAATGCGGTCGAAATAGCCGAGCGACTTCTCCGTCAGCGATTCGTAAAAAGAGAAATACGCGCTCTTTTCGGAGCTATAGACGCTTCCCGTTCTTCGCGGCAGCTTGCCGTCGAATTTCGGATAGACGGGAATTTCCCCAACCATACGATCCGTCAGCTTTTCGCAAAGCGCACGGCGCAGAGCGTTGACCGAGGAGATCGGAACGTTGACCTCGTCCGCCTCCACCTCGATCGAAGCGGGAGCGAACGGCGTTGCGCCGAGCTTACCGAGATTCTCCGCGAGGCGCTCCTTCGAGGTCGGCGTTTTCTGCGCTTCGGCGCAGACGTCCCCTTTGACCTCGGCTGTGAACGTTTCCTCCCCTCGCGTCACCGTTCCTCGCAGAACGGCGCTCTCGTTTGATCGGAATTCAGCTTCCATCGCGAGAGGCATTTTCGGAAGCGCGTACTTCGTATTCTTGCTTCCGTCGGACACGGAAGCCGTCGTTTGCTTATCCGCGTCCGTGCGGATGCCGAGCATGGATTTCGATATATTCTGATGATAATAGCCGTCGGTGAAGCCCGATCTTGAGAAGAGCGCCGCCATCTGACGAATCTCGTCGGGAGTTGCGCCTCTGTGCTCGTCGATCAGCTTTCTGTACGCGGAGATCACGCCGTAAACGTAATCGGGCGTTTTCATGCGGCCCTCGATCTTGAAGGAAGCCACACCTGCGTCCATCAGCTCCGGAACGTACGCGGCAAGACAAAGGTCCTTCAGCGAGAGCGCATAGGGATTTTTCGTTTTGTAGGGCAAACGGCACGGTTGCGCACATTCGCCGCGGTTGCCGCTTCTGCCGCCGATCATGGAGCTCATCAGACATTGCCCCGAATGGCTCACGCAGAGCGCGCCGTGAATGAATATCTCCGTTTCGATCGGAGAGGTCTTACAAAGAGTTTGAATATCGCCCAACGGAAGCTCGCGCGGAGCTACCATGCGTTCAAATCCAATCTCCGCAAGCGCTCTTGCAGAAAGTGCGTTCTGCCCCGTGCATTGCGTGCTTGCGTGCAAGGAAACACCGGGAAAAAGTCTTCGCAATTCTTTCGCCAGCCCGATATCCGCCACGATAAAGGCGTCCGCGCCGTATGAAAGAAGCTTTTCCGCAAGAGAGATCGCGGGCGAAAGCTCCGCGCCGTAAAGCTGCGTATTCAGAACGATATTGGTTTTCACGCCGTAAAGTCGGCAAAGAGAAACCGCGCGCTGCAATTCCTCGTCGTTGAAATTACTCGCGTTTTTTCTCGCGTTGAAGCTTTGCGCGCCGAAGTAAACGGCGTCCGCGCCTGCGGCGATCGCGGCTTCCAGCGCGGCGGGAGAGCCCGCGGGAGAGAGAAGTTCGGGTTTCATATCAAAAATCAGAAGTTTTGGCGAAAAAAAGCCGAAATTCTGCCTTTCCTATCAAAAAAATTATATTTTGGCATTGAATTTGCGCGCAAGAAAGCGTATAATGGATGTTATAGGATCCGTACGCGCCATCCGTATCGATTCCATTATAATACAAACGGGAAATAATCGCAAGTCATTTCCGTTTTTTCCTGCAATTTTTTACAAGCGACAATCAATCGGAAAGGATATCACATAATGAAAGAAATCATTCTCTGCAAATACGGCGAGATCTCTCTCAAGGGAGCGAACCGTTCTTACTTCGAAAAGCTTCTGCGCGACATTCTGAAGCGCAGAACCGCGCCCTACGGCAATTTCAAGATCTACTCTATGCAAAGCACCGTATACATCGAGCCCCTCGATGAATTCGCTGACATCGACAGCGCTTACCGCATAGCTAAAAACACCTTCGGTATCTCCGCGATCAACCGCGCGATCGAGACCGAAAAGAACATGGACGCGATCCTCGACACCGTCAGAACGCAGTTCATGCCCTATATCGAAAACGTAAGAACCTTCAAGGTTGAAGCAAAGCGCTCCGACAAGAAATTCCCGCCCACCCCTCCCGAGATCTCCGCGGAGGTCGGCGCCGTGATCCTCGAGGAATCCCACGGCAAAAAGCGCGTCGACGTCCACAACCCCGAGGTCACCGTCCGCGTTGAGATCCGCGACTACGCGGCTTATATCTGCGCAGGTCAGGAAAAGGCGATCGGCGGTATGCCCGTCGGCTCCAACGGCAAGGGACTTCTCCTTCTCTCCGGCGGTATCGACAGCCCCGTTGCCGGCTACCAGATGGCGAAGCGCGGCGTAAAGATAGAATGCCTCCACTTTGAAAGCTTCCCCTACACAAGCGAGCGCGCAAAGGAAAAGGTGCTCTCTCTTGCAAATAAAGTTGCCTCCTACGCAGGCGAAATGAACGTTCACATCATTTCTCTCACGCACATTCAGGAGGTGCTTCGCGATACCATCGACGAGGACTATTTCACGCTCGTTCTTCGCCGCTTTATGATGCGCCTTGCAATGAAAGTTGCGCGCAAATATTGGTGCGACGCGGTCATAACGGGCGAAAGCATCGGTCAGGTCGCAAGCCA
>JAZRLQ010000056.1:0-58390 GCA_045646925.1 Eubacteriales bacterium | reverse complement strand
GCGATAACCATGAAGGTTACGCCGAACATGGTGTCGCATCTGGTGGTGTAGATGCGCAGAGTATCTTCACAGCCGGTGATCGCGAAGTTTGCGAAAGCGCCCTCGGATCTGCCGATCCAGTTTTCCTGCTGGAGCTTGACGTTGGGAAGATAATCGACGTTTTCAAGTCCCTGAAGAAGCTTGTCTGCGTATTCGGTGATACGGAGATACCAAACGTCCTTGGACTTCTGAACGATATCGTTGTGGCAGATATCGCATTTGCCGCCCTGAGAGTCCTCGTTGGAGAGAACGACCTTGCAGTGAGGGCAGTAGTTAACGAGCGTGGTTGCGCGGAATACGAGACCCTCGTCGAACATCTTGCGGAAGATCCACTGGGTCCACTTGTAGTAATCCTCGTCGGTGGTATCGATCACGCGGGTCCAGTCGAACGAAAAGCCGACCTTTTTGAGCTGGGAGGTGAACTTTTCGATATTTCTGTCCGTCAGAATACGGGGATGGGTGTTATATTTGATTGCGGAGTTTTCCGTGGGAAGACCGAACGCGTCGAAGCCGATCGGGAACAGAACGTTGTAGCCCTGCATTCTCTTCTTTCTGGAAACTACTTCAAGACCGGAATATGCCTTGATGTGACCAACGTGCATACCTGCACCGCTGGGATAAGGGAATTCAACGAGCGCGTAGAATTTGGGAAGCGTGTAATCGTTCTTCGCTTCGAACGCGTGGTTTTCATCCCAAGCCTTTTGCCATTTTTCTTCAACGGCTTTAAAATCGTAGGACATGGTTATGATTTCTCCTTCAAAAGTGTATTGAATGTAAATTATTAAGCTTCAAGCTCGAGCGGAATCTCTTCCGCGTCGTTCCAAAGTTTTTCGAGTTTATAAAAATCTCTTTCGTTCTTGTGGAAAATATGCACGATGACCTGCGCATAGTCCATAGCGATCCAGGTACCGGTTTCGTAGCCGTCGATGTGAAGAGGCTTCACGCCGGCTTCGCCGATTCTGTATTCGATCTCACCCGCATAGCCCTTGATCTGCGTGGTCGCAGTACCGGAGCAAAGCACGAAATAGTCGGTCAGATCGTTTCCGTCCTTGAATTTCAGAAGACGGATATCTCTTGCTTTTTTTGCGTCGAGAATTTTTACAATGGCATCCGCAAGCTCACGGGAGGTTGCGTTTTCCAGAGAACCAAGATTCATAGTTTCAAGTTCCATAGTTATGAATACTCCTCCTGATGATAAAATGATATTTAATTATTATAATATTCGTATAGATAGTGATCGGAAGCACCCTTTGTTCCGGAGAAAAAGCCGTTCCGATCGAAAACGGCGATATCAATATCCGTTTCGTAAATATTCAGACATTTGTTGATATCCAAAAGCGCGCTCTTTTTGTTCAGACAATAATAGATCCACGCGCCCGTATCGGGATTCTGCACGACGGAGCCCGATATCGTTCGCACGCGCACGGCATCGTCGTCCAGACGGTAGACCATTCTGACGTAAGCGAGCATATCCACAAGCGACATGGAGGTTCTGATCTTCTGCACGATCTCTCCGTCGCGGATCAGCTTCAGCATGGAATCGAGTCCGATCTTGTTTTTCACCTGCGAAAAGACCGCGGTCATGAAATCGCCGCGCATTTCCACGCGTCCGATATCGCCCGTCGCGTAGCCGGAGCGGTAACGGATCAGCTGCTCGCATTGGGAACCGTTCAAATGCTGATAGCCCGCCTTCAGATCGATATAAAGATCCTGCGCGGGATCCTCGTAAAACATATCCCTCGGCACCTCGTAATCCACGCCGCCGATAGCGTCGATCACGTGGCGGAAGCCGTCCGTGTCGATGAGAACGTATTCGTCGATATGAATGCAGAGCGCCTCGGAGAGTCTTTTCGTCAGATCCTGCATGGCGAGCGTTTTCGCGCTTCTTGCGGAAACGCCGTCTCTCACCTGTCGGTTATATTCCGCCGCGAAAACGGCGTTGACTCTCGTCAGACTCGTATAACCGCCGACGGTTTTGTTGATATAAGTGTCTCTGGGGATCTGTACGATCTCGATTTTTCCGTTTTTCGTATCGAGAGAAGCGAGCATGAGAACGTCCGTATTGTTGGAAAAGGCGTCGACGCCCGCAATGAGAAACGTATAGAAGCCCTCTTTTCTTTCGTAAACGGAAGAGGACGCTTCGGAATCCGAAGGATCAGCTCCCGCGTTTTCGTTTTGTCCCGTTGAAAACGGGGGACGATCGTCCACGCGCGGAGAATAAAAAAGCAAAGTCAACACAATCGTCAAAATGAAAATACCCGCGATCGCAAGGACCGTCAGCAAAATGGTTTTTCCGATCTTTCTTTTTTGGCAATCCGATTTTTGAATTACGTTTTTATTTTGATCCATGATAGTTCCTCGTTTTTACCGAAAAACGACTCAGATCTCCGAAACTATATCATTCCAGGTAAGGATCATATCGGGATCGATCATCTTACCCTTTTCGATCAGATAAGTGACGGTATAACCGATGATCCGCTTCACAGTGTCGTTCAGTAAACGGGAAAGCGCCGTTTTTTCATTTTTGTTTATTTTCTCACATTCACTGTGTAAATATTCCCGAATATCGCGGCAGGAGCGGTATTTTCGTCCCGCCTCCGTGAAATCGGCAACGAAAAGCATTTTGTCCGTCGTCGTCATGCCGACCTTGCCCGTCGTGTGACAAGCGATCGCGGAGCGGACCGCCTCGGTCGCGATCTCACTGCCGAAGACCTCTCTTGCGAAATAAGGTCCAGTGTACTGGTGCATGACCGCGGACAGCGCGGGCGGCTCAATGCCGTAACGGTCGCAGACCGCAAGCGCTTCCTCTGCCGAAAGATTTTTCGTGATATCGTGCAGAAGCGCCGCCGCGCAGACCGTATACGTATCCTCCTCGGAAAGACCGAATCTTTTCGCAAACCAGAGGCACTCTCTGTAAACGCCCATCGTGTGTTCCAATCTCTTCGGGTCTTCGTAAAGAGGAAGCTCCTCGCGAATCACCGAAAGACGTGCTTCATACACGGCATTCATTGATAAAGTCCCCTTTCGCTGATAAAGTCGATCACGTCGGGAGTCAGATACGCCGATGCGTCCTTTCCATTATGGATCATCTCTCTGATCTCACTGGAGGAGATCTCGATCGGGCTCAGAGGGATCTCGATGATCCTTGCGTGATAACGCTCGCGGAGCATGGCGATCTTTTCCGCAGCCTCGGGGCATTCGCCTTCCAATCGGCTGGCGTATGCAAGCGTGCACATGGAAAGGATGTCTTCGAAGCGGAACCACTTGTCAAACGTAAGAAGCATATCGGTTCCGCAATACAGATAGAAATCGTCGTAACCCATCGCCTTCAGCTTCTGCAGGGTGTAATACGTATAGCTCTTTCCTTCGCTTCGGATCTCGATATCGGAGACCTCGATCCGTCCCTCGTATTCCTCGTTTCCGGAAAAAGCCCGTGCCGTCATTTCCAGACGGATCTCGGGCTCGTCGTCCGCCGTAATCACTTTATGCGGCGGGATCTTCGTCGGAATGACGAAAAGCTTGTCCGGCTCTACGCAACGAAGGAATGCGTACGCCGCTTCTATATGGCCTTTGTGAATAGGGTTGAACGTGCCGCCGAAAATACCAACCTTCATAATGGTGACCATACCTTTCTTTTATCGTTTTTATTTAGGCAATTCGATGCGTTTTTTCTTCTTGGATTCTCTGTAGAGAATGAATCTGGTGCCGGTTACGGCAACGAGATCCGCGCCGAGCTTTTCAGCGAGAATTTCGCCCGCTTCGCGAGGACCGTATTCGCACATATCGAGCGTGCGGAGCTTGATCAGCTCTCTCGCTTCCAGAGTGGCATCGAGCTGCGTTACCATCATCTCGCCAATGCCGCCCTTTCCGATCTGATAGATCGTGTCGTAAGTATTTGCCATTGCGCGCAGATACGCGCGCTGTTTGCTCGTCAACATAATTTGGGGGTTCCTTTCCTGTGAATATCAATAAGCTTCCGTGAAAAGCTTTGCGAATTTTTCCATTGCGCGTGCGCGGTGGCTGATGGCGTTCTTTTCTTCGGCGTTCATCTCCGCGAACGTCTTGCCCATCGGCTCGTACAGGAACAGCGGATCGTAGCCGAAGCCGCCGTTGCCTCTGTAATCGAAGAGCATTGTGCCGGGGCATTCGCCTCTGGCAACGAGCTCTTTTCCGTCGGGGAATACGCAAGCGATGACGGATACGAAATGCGCGCTTCTCTTTTCCTTCGGAACGTTCTTCAGATTTTCGAGGATCTTGCGGTTGTTGTCCGCGTCGTCGTGTCCGCCCGCATAGCGCGCGGAATAAACGCCGGGCTCGCCGTTCAGCGCGTCAACGCAAAGTCCTGAGTCGTCGGCAATGCCGATATAACCGAGCTTTGCGACCGCGCGCGCCTTGATCAGCGCGTTCGCTTCAAAGGTATCTCCGTCCTCCACGATATCGTCGGTATATCCGATATCGGTAAGAGAAAGGATCTCGAACGGCTTGCCGTCTCTGTCGTTGGGACAAAGCTTCAGCAAAAATGCTTCAATTTCCTTGATTTTATGGCGGTTATTGGACGCCATTACAATTTTTGACATGGGTCGTTCTCCATTCTTATTATATAAGATATCTTTCGTTTTGTCTGTCGAAATGCCCCGACGCCTTATTCAACGCGGTCAAAGAGCGCGCCGATGAAGTCGTTATGATCGAAGGGCTGAAGATCGTCGATCTTTTCACCGACACCGACGAATTTCACGGGAATACCCAGCTCGTTTCTGATCGAAAGAACGATACCGCCCTTTGCAGTGCCGTCGAGCTTCGTGAGAACAAGGCCCGTGATGTTCGCAACGTTCTTGAATTCCTTCGCCTGAATGACGGCGTTCTGACCCGTGGTCGCATCGAGAACGAGAAGCGTTTCGCGGATCGCGTCGGGAAGCTCCTTGGAAATGACGCGGTTGATCTTTTCCAGCTCGTTCATCAGATTCTTTTTGTTATGCAATCTGCCCGCGGTATCGATGATCAAAACGTCCGTACCGCGTTTTTTTGCGGCAGCGGCAGCATCGAAAACGACCGCGGCGGGATCGGAGCCCTCGCTCTGCGCGATCAGATCGACACCCGCTCTGTCTGCCCAGACGGAAAGCTGGTCAATGGCTGCCGCGCGGAAGGTATCCGCGGCGGCAAGGAGAACCTTCTTGCCGTTTTTCTTGATATCGTAAGCCATCTTTGCGATGGAGGTCGTTTTGCCGACGCCGTTGACACCGATGACGAGAATGACCGTCATCTTTCCCTTTTCGTATTGGATCGGCTCGCATTCACCGATCATATCGCTCAGAATATCGAAAAGCTCGACCTTCGCAACGTTCGGGATCGTAATGCGTTCCTCGTAAATGCGATCGCGGAGTCTGTCGAGGATCTCCATTGCCGTTTCCGCTCCGATATCGGAGCAAATGAGAAGCTCTTCAAGATCGTCGAACAGATCCTCGCCGACCTCCTCGTAGGAGCCGAAGATCGTATCGATACCCGAAACGAACGCCTTTTTCGTTTTCGTGAGTCCCTTTTTTAATTTATCAAAAAATCCCATATCTATATCCGTACCTTTCTTCAGATTCGGAGAAGCTCCCGCGAAAGCGGAAGCGCCCCGTTTTCATTGATTATCGCAGATCCACGCCGATCTTCTTTTCGATCTCGGATACGTCGATCGAAATGACGTCGGAAATGCCCTTTTCGTGCATGGTAACGCCGTACAGTCTCTCTGCGGCTTCCATCGTACCTCGTCTGTGCGTGATAATGACGAACTGCGTTTTGTCCGAATACTTCTTGACGTATTCGGCGAATTTATCGACGTTGACCTCGTCCAGCGCCGCCTCGATCTCGTCCAGAATGCAGAACGGAGACGGGTTGACGTTCAGAATGGCAAAGTAAAGCGCGATCGCCACGAACGATTGCTCACCGCCCGAAAGCAGAGACATATTCTTGATGACCTTGCCGGGAGGCGCGACGTTGATGTCGATGCCGCTTTCCAATACGTTCGCGGGATCGGAAAGCTTGATCTCCGCGCGGCCGCCGCCGAAAAGCTCCGTGAAGACTCTGCCGAAGTTGATGTTGATCGCTTCGATCGTCGTCATGAAGTCTCTCTGCATGGTCAGCTCCAGATCCGCGATGATCGAAAGAAGGCTTTCCTTCGATTTTTTCAGATCCTCGATCTGCGCGGTCATATCGTCGTATTGCTTCTTGACCTCTTTGTATTCTTCGATCGCGTTGACGTTGACACTGCCAAGCGCGCGAAGCTGGTTTTTATATTTATTCTGCGCGGAAACGGCTTCCGTGCGGTTTTCCGCCGTCACCTTCATGACGGCGCGCTTGACCGCTTCCGTGTAAGTAAGCTCGTATTCGTCCCAAAGGAATGCGATCAGCTTATCCTTGCGTTCGCGGACGGACTGATATTCCGCCTCGATCTTCGTGTAGGTGCGGTACAGAAGGTCGCGCTTATCGCCGATCTCTCTGGATCTCAAGCGGAATTCCGTCAGCTTTTTCTCAAGCTCCAGCGCCTTTTGCGCGTTGTCGGTCTTCCGACGCTCCGTCTGCGCAAGCTCCGCCTGCAATGCGCCGATCTGCGCCTTCATTTGCGTGATCTCTTCACTTCCGAGACGGATCTTTTCTCCCGCCTCCTTCACGGTCGCGCGGAGCAGATCGAGCGAATTCATGATCTCGTCGGTATGAAGCTCTGCGTTCCGTGCCATTTGCTCCAGCATATCGAGACTTGCCTGCGCCTTCGCTTTTTCAAGCGAAGCGGCGTTCAGCGCGTTCTGCGCCGAGCGAAGCGAAGCGGCAAGCGCGGTTTTCCGTTCCGCAAGAACAGCGACGCGGTTTTCTGCCTTCTGAATTTTTTCTATATAGGAAAGCTTGCGGCTTTCAAGCTCCTTTGCGCGAACGCCTGCGAGACGGATCTCGTCCGTCAGACGATCGTATTCGCTCTGCAAGCCGTCGAGCTTCTGCTTCTGCGCATCGCGGTTGGAGACAAGCACCGTCAGCTGCGTATTCTCGGCGTCGTAAAGGGTCTTCAGACCGGATACGGAAGCTTGAATATTCGTTTCGCGCTTCTTTGCTTCTCCGAGCGCCGCCGTCTGCTTATCGATATCGTCCTTGATACGAGAAAGCGTATTTTCAAGCGTCTTGATCTCCTCGCCGAGCTTGTCGATCTGCACGCGGCGGGAAAGGATTCTGCCGTCGGCGGAGAGCGAACCGCCCGTAAAGCTACCGCCCGCGTTGATCACCTGTCCGTCGAGCGTAACGATACGGTAACGGAAATTCATCGCGCGCGCGATCTTGTTTGCACTGTCGATATCCTTTGCGATGAGGATTCTGCCGAGCAGGCTTCTGACGATGCCCTTATATTTCTCGTCACATTCGACGAGCGCGGAAGCAACGGCAACGAAGCCGGCGCGGTGCGCCTGCGGCACGTCGTTTTCGGAAAGCTCGTTTCCTCTCATTGTGGAAACGGGATAGAAGGTCGCGCGTCCCGCATTCTTCTTTTTCAGATAAGCGATCGCCGCCTTCGCGGATTCCTCATCCTCCACGACGATGTTCTGCAAACTCTGTCCGAACGCGATCTCGAGCGCCGCGGAATATTCGTCGGGGACGGAGATCAATCGGGACACGGGGCCGTAAATTTTCGCGGGGGAGCCGTCGGCAAGACGGATCTTTTCGTTCTTATGCTCGTTTACGATGAAACGGACCGCACCCGCATAGCCCTCCAGAAACTCCTCCATACGAACGAGGTTCTGTATCTTATGTTTACGCTGAGAAATTTCCAGAAACGTATTGTTTTTCTGTTCCGTCAGCGTTTTGATCGTATTTTCATGCTCTCTTTTTTGGAGCAGAACGGTGTCGGACTCTTTTTTCAGCGCGTCTTCTCTTTTCCGATAGCCGCCGATCTTGCCCTTTGCCGTTTCAATTCTTTTATCAAAAAGCGAAATATCCGCCGTATACTTTTCGATGTTCTTTTCAAGCTCGGAAAACTTTCTCGTATCCGATTCCTCGCGCGCCGCCGCCACGGATACGTCAACGACCGCCTGCGTCTGCTCGTTGCGAAGCACGGATATCTCCGTTTTCAAGCTTTCCGCTTCGTTTTCGTGATCGGAAAGCGCCTTTTCCGCTTCTGCGACGGAGAGCGACGCCGCCTCTTCCTTTTCCGCAAGCGCTTCCACGCGCTCACGAACGGAGAGACATTCCTCGGAGAGTCTCTTTTCCTCCGCCTCTGCGGAAGCGAGCATTTCCTCGGATGCGCGGATCTTTTCTTCGGAGGAAAGCAGCGTTTCCTTCAAATGCACGATATTGTTTTCTGCGAGTCGGATGTTGGCTTCGTTTTCATGGATCGAGCCGGAAAGCGAAAGGATCTTCGCCGCAATGCGCTCCGTTTCCAATTTGACGGACATTTCCTCGTCGCGCGCGCGTTCCTCCGCTCTTTCCAGATCCTCTCTCGCTTCGTTGGCTTCGTTGAATTCCGCCTTCGCGAGAATCAATTTTCCGGAGAGCTCGTCCGCGGAAGCCTTCGCGGTGTCCACGTCGAAGAGCGAAAGCGCAATATCCACCGCCATTTTCGCGTCGCGAAGCTCCAGATATTTTTTCGCCTTCTCGGATTCCTTTTCCAACGGCGCGACGCGCTCACCGAGTACGCCCGCAATATCCTCGATACGAACGAGATTGGATTCCGTATCCTCCAATTTTTTCGTCGCGTCCGTTTTCTGATAACGGTAGCGCGCGATTCCCGCCGCTTCCTCAAAGATCGCGCGGCGTTCGTCGTTTTTCTGTGAAATGATCTCCGCGATTCTGCCCTGTCCGATGATGGAATAACCGTCACGTCCAAGACCCGTATTCAAAAACAGCTCGTGAATATCGCGAAGACGAACTGCCTTTCGATTGATGAAGTATTCACTGTCGCCCACGCGGTAATAGCGTCGGGTTACGGTAATTTCGTCGTATTCCGCAAGAGCGGCAACCTTTCCCTCTTCCTCGGTGTTGTCAAAGGTAACGGAAACCTCCGCATATCCCATGGGACTGCGCTGTTGGGAGCCGGCAAAAACGACGTCTTCCATTTTGCCGCCGCGGATATTCTTCGAGGATATCTCGCCAAGCACCCAACGCATAGCATCGGAAATATTGGATTTTCCGCTTCCGTTCGGTCCGACGACGACCGTGATACCGCGGTCAAAGGAAATGACCGTTTTGTCCGGAAAAGATTTAAAGCCTTGCAATTCAAGCGTTTTTAAGCGCATTGCTGTGGACCGTACCTTTCATTTATAATATAGAGACGGTCGGGTGATTTTTGACGGCGGTGCCGTCGGAAACGACCCGAAAGCTCTTCAGTAAAAATCGATGGATCAGATAATTTCTGTTTGCGCCCCGCTGACCGATCACCTTTGAAACGTCGGATGCGTGCGCGCGCACGACCGCGTCCTTGCCCTCGGTCTGCATTTGCGAAAGCGCGGATTCCAGCATATCGCGAAAGCACAGCGCGTACGCAAGCTCTCCGACCGCCGGATGATATCCGCCCGCAAGCACGCCCTCCGCGTTTTCGAGCGCCTCGCCCGATTGCAATCCGAGTCGGATCACGGGGACGTCACGCGCAATGAAGACCGAAAGCGCGTTTGCCGCGCGTGAAACGGAGGTCTCTTCCGTCAAGGGCTGATACGAGCCGTTTTTCGTCATGTCGGCGAGCGCCGTTTCCTCGAAAACGACCGTCGGATAGATCCGCGCGCCGTCCGCTCCCATGTCGCAGATATCGAGCGCGGTCTCCCTTTCGCTTTCCGCGGTCGCGGAAGGCAAACCGACCATCATCTGTCCGATCAGCTCGAAGCCGTATTCCCTCACGAGTCTTGCCGCGCGGAAGGAATCCTCCGCGGTATGACCGCGCGCGCAAGCGCGGAGAACCGCATCGTCTGTGCTTTGGATCCCAAGCTCGACGGAAGCCACGCGGTATCGGCGGAGGATGTCCAATATCTCTTCGTCGATATAGTCGGGTCTCGTCGAGATTCTGATCGACTCGCATCTTCCGCTCTCGACGTATTCGTTCGCGATCGAAAGAAGCTCCATCATATCCTCGCGGTCAATGCCCGTGAAGCTGCCGCCGAAATACGCGATCTGCGTTGGCAGCGAGCCGTCCACGGTGGAAAACGCCGTTTCCAGCTCCTTTCGGACGGAATATTTTTCGAAGCATTGGTGTCCCGAGATCTTCCTTTGATTACAGAACACACACGCGTTCGGACATCCGACGTGCGGAATGAAGATCGGTATATTGATATGCTTTTTCATGTAGTAACGATATAATTTTTGAGAGCGTCCTCTGCCGCCTTGATCTCCGCCTTTTTCTTGCTGGAGCCTTCCCCTCTGCCCATGACGTTGTTGTCGATCTTGACCTCGCAGACGTAGTGCTTATCGTGGTCGGGACCGCTCTCCGAAACGATCTCGTAGGAAAGCAAGCCCTTCGCCTCCTGCACGATCTCCTGCAAGCGAGATTTCGGGTCCATGATCGGCTGCTCGGAAAGGAGCAGATTGACTTCCTTTTCGAGAATCGGATCGAGGAACGCCGCGACGGCGCTCAGATTTTTTCCCGAATCGAGATAAATAGCCGCGAGCAACGCTTCGAAAGCATCCTCGAGGATCTTGTTTTGATCTCTTCCGCCGACAAGCTCCTGTCCGTGTCCCAGAAGCAGATAATCTCCGAGATGAATGGAGCGCGCGAAATGGGAAAGCGAGCGCGTACAAACGAGGTCCGCGCGGATCTTCGTCAGATCGCCCTCGGGACGTCCGGAAAACAGATCGAAAAGATAACTGCTCGTCACGAGCGAAAGCACGGAGTCTCCGAGAAACTCCAAGCGTTCGTTGGAGCAAACGCCGCAATGCTTGTTTTCGTTGGCGTAAGAAGAATGTCGCAACGCCTCCAACGCATATTCACGATTTCCGAAGGAGTAACCGATCGTCTCCTCCAGAAAAGCGATATTACGCGGCAGAGCGTTTTGTTTTTTTGCCATATTGCAAAACCATCCTTTTTTATTTTGTTGGATTATTTATGATAGTATCTTATTGCGCTTCACTGACAGCGAGCGATTCGATCTCTCTGATCACGCCCGTTTCGGCGTATGCGATCGCCTGACGGATCGCGTTTTTGATCGCTCTGGCGTCAGAATTGCCGTGCGCCTTGATAACGGGCTTGGAAATGCCGAGGAACGGCGCGCCGCCGTGCTCCTTGGCATCGAAGCGCTTTTTCAGTCCCTTCGCTTTTTTGAGGACCATCGCGCCTGCGAGCTTGCCGATCACACCGGTAAAAATGCCACTGAACTGCTTCAGCACGAATTTGGAGGTACCCTCGATCGTTTTCAAAAGGATATTTCCCGCAAATCCGTCGCAGACGAGAACGTCGCAGCGATCGAAGGGAACGTCCTTGCCCTCGATGTTTCCGACGAAGCAGATTCCCTCTTCCTTTGCAAGAAGCTCGTGCGCTTCTTTATAGATGGGAGTGCCCTTGTGCGCCTCTGCGCCGTTGTTGAGAAGACCGACTCTCGGATTTTCCACACCCATCACGCGATTCATATAGATCGAGCCGAGATGCGCGAACTGAACGAGAAAAGCGGGAGTGACCTCTGCGTTTGCGCCGCAGTCAAGAAGCAACAGAGGCTTTTCCATCGGGATAATGCTGGCAAGCGCCGCTCTGCGAACGCCCTCCGCGCAATGCACGTAGCCCGTCACGCCGATAAAGAGCGCGCCCGTATTGCCCGCGGAAACGATAGCGTCGCCTTCTCCGTTTGCGACCATTCTCAATGCGGTCGCCATGGAGCAATTTCTGTGTTCTCTGCGAATGCTGAGAGGATTATCCTCCATTGTGATCACGTCGGGCGCGTGAACGATCTCGAAATCGCCCTGCGCGTTTTCTTCCGAGAGAGCCTCGGAAATTTTCGATTCGTCGCCAACAAGAACGATGTCCGCGCCGTATTCCGCTTTTGCCATAACGGCGCCTCTCACGAATTCCTTCGCGTCCTTATCTCCGCCCATAACGTCCAAAATGATTTTCATATTTCTGCACTCTCCTGTCAATTCTATCGAAAGATATAACTAGCCATAATACATATACATTATATTATATAACTTACGATTCCGTTTTTCAATACATAAAATGAAAAATCCTTTGCAAAAATAAAAAACTCGGCAGAAATCTTTCTGCCGAGCTCGTTTCAAACGATATTTGCAAAATAAATCCGGAGCTGTTCCTTCATTCGAAGATCAAGCGTCGTAGCCGTTGGGGTTCTTGCTCTGCCAGTTCCACGTATCGCGGCACATATCCACGAGAGTCTTCTTTGCGGTCCAGCCGAGAAGCTCACGGGACTTGGTTGCGTCCGCATAGCATTCAGCGATATCGCCCGCTCTGCGAGGAGCGATCTTGTAAGGAACCTTTACGCCGTTTGCGGTCTCGAATGCATTGACCATATCGAGAACGCTGTAGCCGACGCTGGTGCCGAGGTTGAACACTTCGATGCCCTTGTGAGCGGAAGCGTAATCGATCGCGCAAGCGTGTCCGCAAGCGAGGTCAACAACGTGGATGTAGTCGCGTACGCCGGTGCCGTCCTTGGTGTCGTAGTCGTCACCGAATACGGAGAGGCATTCGCGCTTGCCGATGGCAACCTGAGAGATGTAGGGCATGAGGTTGTTCGGAACGCCCTGCGGGTCTTCACCGATGAGACCGGATTCGTGCGCGCCGACGGGGTTGAAGTAACGGAGAAGAACGACGGAGAGATCGGGATCTGCGAAAGCAGCGTCCTTCAGGATCACTTCGATCATGTATTTGGTCCAGCCGTAAGGATTGGTACATCTGCCGACAACGGCGGTTTCCTTGATCGGCACTTCGTCGGGAGCGCCGTATACGGTTGCGGAAGAGCTGAAGATCAGATTGTGGCAATCGTATTCCTTCATGACTTCGAGAAGGGTAAGGGTGGTGTCGAGGTTGTTTCTGTAGTAGGAAATGGGCTTCTGGACGGATTCGCCAACTGCCTTATAGCCTGCGAAATGGATGACCGCGTCGGGTTTTTCCGCTGCGAAGAGCGCGCTGAGCTTTTCTTTATCAGCGATGTCGAGCTCATAGAACGGGAAATCCGCGCCGATGATGGTTCTGATTCTGCTAACTGCTTCGGGTTTGCTGTTGGAGAAGTCGTCCGCGATCACGATGTCGTGTCCGAGTTTTGCGATTTCAATAGCGGTATGGGAGCCGATATAGCCCGCGCCGCCGGCAAGTAATACTTTCATTGGGGTTCCTCCTTTTTCGTTGCGTGTCCGATATTCCGATGTCAGACCGCTTTTATCCGTATATCATTATACCGCAAAATTCACAAAATTGTCAACCTGTTGCGGATATTATCTTGCAATTTTTTTATTTTGTGGTATGATAGAAGTATCAATCAAAAATACTCAAGGAGGATTTTCCATATGGTATCATTCGACAGATTCAAGGATGGCAAACGCTACGCTCTCACCTTCAGCTACGACGACGGTTGCGCGCAGGACAGACGTCTCGTTGAGCTTTTCAACAAATACGGAATGAAATGCACCTTCAACTTCTACTCCAAATATCTTTGCAATCCCGAATCCCGCGGCATTCATCCCGACGAGGTCCGTCCGCTCTTCGTCGATCACGGACACGAGATCGCTTGTCACGCATATTCTCATCCCCATCTCGAAAGAATGCTCATCAAGGATCAGTACGACGAGCTGATGACCGACAGAATCAATCTCGAAAAAGCATCCGGCACGATCATCAGAGGTCTTGCTTACCCCTTCGGCACCTATAACAACGATACCTTCACCGCCATGGATACCGCTTCCATCGTTTACGGCAGAACCGTCAAGGCGACCAACGCCTTCACTCTCCCCGACAACTTCAAGGAATGGCATCCGACGACGCACCACAACGAATGCGAGCTTCCCGTGAAGCGCTTCATCTACAACGTGGAAAAAGCGCCGTGGAGAGCGGGCGGAATCCTCTACATCTGGGGCCACGCTTACGAATTCGATAACGAAAAATCGCCCGTACAGTGGGAAAAATTCGAAGAGATCCTCTCCGAGCTTTCCAAGAGAACCTACGATATCTGGTGCGCGACCAACATCGAAATTTACGATTACGTCAACGCGCAAAAGCAGATCCGCCGTTCCGCCGACGGAAAGACCTTCTATAACCCGACGGACATCGACGTCTGGGTCGCAGTCGACGACGAACCGCTCTGCATCGCCGCAGGCAAGAGCGTCACGATCGATTGATCCGGCAAAAGTTTTTCCTGCTGAGAAAGAAACGATCTATTCCACTACGACAAAAAGGACAGAGAATGCAAAATTCTCTGTCCTTTTTCATAACCTTTCACGACCGTCTCACTGGACGGGGATCTCTTCCTTGATCACAAAAAAAGCAAACAAGGATACGATCAGAATAAAAAACGAAGCCGAAGCGATCCAGATGAGCGAAATATGATTTTCCTTTTCCTCTTCGACGAGAATCATCATCTTCTCCTGAATGGAAACCGAATTGAAAAATTTTCTGATCTTCTTTTTAACCATCGATCTGTTCTCCTTTTCTGTTTTTATCAAAGCATAACGCGCAGCTTGGCGATCGCGCGTTGGTATTTCTTTTTGCAGGCTTCTTCGCTGATATCAAGGATCTTTGCGATCACCTTGTGCTTCAGCTCGGCGTACACCTTCATCGTGATGATCTGGCGCTCCTCATCGTCCAGAGTATCGAGAGCGCGCTTGACCTCCATGGAAAAAACGACGGAGCCTTCGTCGAATCTGGTCGCCTCCTCTTCCACGCTTTGCTCGCCGCAGTCGAACGAACGTCTTCTGTACACGTCAATGGCGAGATTTCTTGCAATGGACAGTATCCACGCGCGCGCATTCGTGCCCTTCTCATAAAAGGAGGCCTTCTCCATAATTTTCACATACGTTTCCTGCACGATATCGTCCGCCAACGCAAAATCACGCAGAACCGCGTACGCGACCGCGTAGATCTGGCGATGCATATATTTATGAATCACGCGCAAGGAATCGTGATCGCCGTCGGCAATCTTCAATATCGACTTTTCACATTCCGCATTCTCAAACAGCTTCTCAAAATCCATAGCAAACGGCGCCTCCTTTCCCGATCGATCTTTTGTTTATTATAGCACAAAAACAAAAGAATTGCAACAGTTTCTTCGGTGAAAATAAAGCTCCGATCTCCAAAAACAGTAAAAAATCGAAACATTTTTATTGACTGAAAAGAAAGTTCATGCTATACTGATAATGGAAATTTATAGGCATTCACACAATATTCACGGAAAGAGGCATAAGATCCATGAAAAAGACCAAAAACTATTTCGTTGCCTGCCGAGAACTTGCAAAAGATACCCTGCTCATGATCAAGGAAGCATGGCAATGCAGAAATATCCCCTTCAGATTTCAGAAAACCGAAGACGGCATCGTCATCACGGGCTACAAAGGCTCTCTGCTCCCCCGCATTGAGATCCCGAGCGAGATCCTCGGCGTTCCCGTCCGCGTAATCGGCGCGAGAGCGTTCGTCGACTGTCCCTTTCTGGAAGAGGTTCGTATCGCAGACGGCGTGGAGATTCTTGAGCCGAACGCCTTCTCCTCCTGTATGCATTTGACCAAGGTATTCATGGGAGATTCCGTTTCCGTCGTTGGCAGAAACGCATTTTTCGAATGCAAATATCTGTATTGCGTTGAACTTTCTCCCTCGCTCAAGGAGATCGACAATCGCGCGTTTTTCGGCTGCACGGGACTGCGCGACATTTACCTGCCCGACGGCATCGAACGCATCGGCGATCAGGCTTTTTACGGTTGCACCAAGCTCAAGAGCATACATATCCCCCTCGCGCTGAAGCAGCTCCATCGAAGCGCGTTCGAAAGCTGCAGAGCGCTCGACCACATCTTCATTGAAAAGGGCTCTTACGCAGACAGAGTGCTTTCCGAAAGTGAATATTACAGCAAGAAATTGCGCTATATTCCGAGAATTTAAAATAAAAAGGACACAATCCGCTATTTATGATAAGAATTTTTGATTTGAAAACGGAAAAGGAATACGTTCTTTCCGTCGAGGACAAGCTCTCCTGCGCCATCGGCAATTTTGACGGCGTTCACGCAGGACATCAACGCCTCCTGACTCTCGCCGCCGAAAAGGGCGAGGGCATTACGAAAAGCGCGGTATTCACGTTTTCCGTTCCGACGTCCCGATTGAAAAACGGCATTTCTCTTTTGACCTCGCCCGAGGAACGATATCCTCTTTTTCGCGCACTCGGCATTGACCTTCTGATCCTCGCCGATTTCGAGGACGTCGCCGCTCTTTCCCCAGAGGGCTTCGCAGAAGAGCTTTTGTTCCGCCGCTACCACGTCCGTCGCGCGCTCTGCGGCTTCAATTTCCGTTACGGAAAAGCCGCGGCAGGAACCGCGCAAACGCTGAAAAGCTCGATTTCCGCTTTGGGTGGTACGGTGGAGATCGTACCTCCGTATCAGCTCGACGGACACACCGTCAGCTCGTCGGAGATCAGAGAAGCGCTCTCCGTCGGCAACGTCCGCCGCGCAAGACGAATGCTCACGAGACCTTACGCTATCACCGCCGAGGTCGTCCACGGCAAGCAGCTCGGCAGAACGCTCGGCTTCCCCACCGCCAATCAGCGCTTCCCTCTCGATCGTTTGGTCCCGAAATACGGCGTTTACGCAGTCCGCGTTCTTTCGGACGGACAAGAGTATTTCGGCGTCGCCAACGTAGGCGTACGCCCGACCGTCGAAAACACGGTCTCCGCCAATTGCGAGGTCTTCATCCTCGATTTCCGCGGCGATCTTTACGGAAAGACCGTCACGACGGAATTTTTCGAATTTTTGCGCCCCGAGCGCCATTTTTCCGACGTTCAAGCGCTTGTGACCGCCGTACACAACGACATTCACACCGTCAAACAATATTTTCAGGCTGAAAAGGATTCACTCACCCCATGAAACGAAAAATCATATCCCTTTTTCTCATATCTCTTTTTCTCTTCTCCCTTTTTTCACCGATGACGCTTCACGCGAAGGAATACCAAAGCGCAGACGAGCTGACGTCGAAAAACGTCGCCGTTTTCAATATGGACAAGGGCTTTCTGGTCTATGGCAAGTCCGAGCATGAAAAGGTCGCGCCCGGAAGCTCCGCAAAGATCATGACCGCGATCCTCGCGCTCGAATATTTCAAGGACAGTCTGGATACCATCGTCACCGTCCCCGCGGGCGCATTGCGCGGACTGGAGGGAGGCGCCGTTCTGAGTCTGAAGGCAGACGAACAGATCTCCGTCATTGATCTGATCCACGCAACGCTCGTCGCAGGTATGAACGACGCCGCGAACACGCTCGCGTTTGCTATCGGAGGCACGATGGCGAACTTCACCGCGCTGATGAACAGCAAGGCGAGGGAGATCGGCGCATTCAACACCATGTACGCGAACGCGACGGGACTGACCTCGACCTCCTACACGACCGCGTACGACGTCGCGAAGATCGCCGCGTACGCATATGAAAACCCGCTCTTTATGGAGATCTGCTCGAAAAGAGCGTATCAGATCTCCCAAACGAATCTTCACGATGCCGTTACCATTTACACGAAAAACTCCTTTTTGACCCCGAAAAGCGAATATTATTATAAATACGCGGAAGGCATTTGCACCAGCTATTCCAACGCGGACGGCGCGCAGCTCGTCAGCGCAACCTCGAACGGAAATTACGCCTACATCTGCGTTGCCTTCGGCTCCATGAAAAACGAGGAGGGAACGATCCCCGGATACGCGGAGGTCAAAGGTCTTCTCTCGTGGGCAAGCTCCAATTTCGCGGAGAAAAAGGTTCTCGATAAATCGCAGATCATCTGCGAGCTTCCCGTACGCGCAGGAAAGGACGTCGCGCACGTGCTCGTCGTTCCCTATCAATCCGTATACGCCTTTCTGGACAAGGACGCCGATCTTTCGAAGATCACCTTTTCCAAGCAATTGTATTACGATCGTCTCGACGCGCCCGTGCAGAAGGGCGATTGCGTCGGCTCACTCACGATCATGCTGGACGACGTACCGATCGGATCGACGTCGCTGATCGCAAAATCGACGATCCGACAAAGCGCCTCCGGCAAGCTTCTGCTTTTTCTGGAGGCCATCGTCACAAGCAAGGTCTTCATCATCGCGGCTCTGATCATCCTCCCCATTCTTGCTTTTCAGATCTATCGGAAGGTCAAGCTCTACCAAAGAAAAAAACAGCGCGCCGCAAAAAAATCCGAAGTATAAAACCCCCGATTTTTTCTATACTATAATACAGACATCTTAAAACAAAAACATATGAAATCATGATTGAAAGGTTTGGTATCTATTCATGGCAAACAAATGCAAGCAAAATCCCGACTGCGCCGCATTCAAGAAAAAGGCAAAGGAAGCTTGGGAATCTCTCAACAAGGATAATATCGAGGTCACGTTGACCACCTCCGCTATGGGACTTATCCTTTTCGCGCTCGGCATCGGCATATCCCTCAGTATTTCCCGTTGTCTTACCAAAATGGAAGTGAACTCCGCGCTCCGCAAGCAGAAGAAGCTCCTTTTCTCCGAAAAAAATTGCGACTGACACAAAAACCTCGAATCCGTGAGATTCGAGGTTTTTTATTATTCCGCAAGCCATCCGATGCGCTTCAAGGCGTTGATCACGTCGGAGGGGATATCGTCAATACTTCCCTTTTCCAATAAACGAAGGCGGTATACGCCGGTCTGTCCGGGGTAGGACAATCGGATCCCGTCGTGCAGAATGCGTATTCTGTCGCCCGTTTGCAGATCGGAAAACAGATCTCCGCCCGCCGAGCAATCCGACATTTTGATCGGAGAATAATCGTTCAGAATGATCAGATACGAGCCGTTGTCGGCAATCAGCACGCGGCCTTCCACGAAGCCGTAGCGAAGCGCGCCCTTAACGGTTGCAACGAGAATACAAACGGCAAAAATAAGCAAAAGGACGCCAAGCGCTACCTTCAGAACCGTTTTTCTTTTCATAAACAACCCTTCTTTCTCCGTATTTCTTATATGTAGATCAATTCGAGCCGATCGACCGTGATATTGCGATAAGAAGCGACCGTTTTTCTCAGCGCCTCCAAACGCAAAGCGCCATCCTCGCTTTCAAACCAAGCGGCAGCCGAAGCCGGTAACGTCACGTATGCGGTGTGACCGTACGCAGATCCATCGCGCGAAACGGATACCCCCACACTTTTCAAATCGAGCTTCCTTGCAAGTCCGTTTTTATTTGCCCAGACCTCAAGCATTTCCGCGTCTCCGCCCCAAATACCCACGGTAGCGCAGACGATCGCGTGATCCTCCACGTAATAAACGCCGCATTCCTGATACGATTGAGGTGCGTAATCGTAAGACTCCATACTTAACAGATAGAGGTGGATCCCCAAGGGAATCGCAAGAAACAAGAGCAGACACGCCGCGAGCGATCCCATACGGAAAAGCTTCGATCTCTGCATGAGAGTTCTTCCCTGCGCCTCCTCCAGATATGCGGGATCGATATCACCTATGGCGTCCAAAATATCGTTTTCTGTCATTGAAATCCCTCCTTTTGTAAATAAATGCGTAAATTTCCACGTATTCTGAAAAGCAAGGACTTTACTTTGCTTTCGGAATAACCAAAGCGCTTACATACGGATTCAACAGAATCCATATAAAAATAACGGCGAACGAAAACTCTTCTTTCCGTTTCGGACAAGGTGCCGAGAAATTCATTGATCGCTTGCGAGAGCATCTGCTTTTCCAAATGCTGCTCGGCGCTGTCCTCATAGAAGAGACATTCCTCCAGCTCCTCCAGAACACAGGACATCTCTCCCCCGCCTCTCTTCTGCGCGTGTCCGCTTCGCCATTTGTCAATGGCAATGCGTCGGGTGATCTTTCCAAGAAAGGACGAGAGTATGAGCGGTCTGTGCGGCGGTATCGAGTTCCATGCTTCGATATAAGTATCGTTCACGCTTTCCTCGGAATCCTCGTGATTGGAAAGGACATTGTACGCAATGGAATAGCAGTAACCGCCGTACTTTTTTTCCGTTTCTTCCACCGCGCGCTCTTCTCTTTTCCAGTAAAGATCCACGATTTCCGTATCGTTCATTTTCTCGCCTCCGTTTCTTTTTCATTTTGAGAACATTTCTCTACTCTATATAGTCGCAAAATTTTTCAAAAGGTTGCAGATTTTCCACTTTATTTTTTATTTTTCCAAAAAAGCAAGTTTTTAAAAGCCTCCCTTGTGTAAAGGGAGGTGGATTTTGCGAAGCAAAAGACGGAAGGATTGTATCAAAAATTTTGATTTCGTCTTTTCTGCGTATGTTTTTCGACAGTCTAAGAGCGCGGATTCAAAAATCCGCGCTCTTATCGAGACAATCGCGCTTCAGCGCGTTGATAAAGCCGCTTCCCGAAAAAACGGTCATGTCGTACAAGACGGAAGCGTTGTCCAGCGGTCGCTGTCCCTTGCCCTCGCTGATGAAGGTCGTGTTATCCGTCGCAAAGAGCGTATGCATATGCACCGCCTGCATTTTACGAGGCGCGGGAAGAACGATGAGGAGCTTTTTGTCCGCCTCCTGCGCGTCAAAGCCGTGCGTAAACCATTCACGCCAAAATACGATCTCTTTGCCTCGGAAGCAATATCCATATTTGAAATATCCGGAATCCTTGTCACAAAAGAGCATGGGCATATTTTTCGCCATCGCGCCGATCAGCTTGCAGGCGTAGGTTTTTCCGCCCATTTCCACGGTGAATTGAAAATCGGAGCGCTTCTGCGTGAAAAGCGAACGGTACGGACGGCTGATCTCGGAGATCGTGATATCTTCCGCCTTGCAAAGCTTTTTCAGCTTCTTCAAAAATTTACAGCGGATACGGATCGCGCGTGCATACGCGAACGCGCGCCAAAGAAAAAATACGCAAACCGCGCCCAAAAGCACCCATATTCCGTATTTCACAATGACTGCGCCTATCATCGCAAACGTAACGAGATAAATTCCCGCGATCAGAGGATATCCGACCAGAATCAACGCGGAAAGGAAGATCAGCGCCACGGCGTCCATATGCTTATCCGCGGCGACATCATAAGTGAGCGTACGCCAGAAGGACCGCGTTCTGACGCGCATAAAAAATTCGATCAAGAGGAAAACGGGCAGCGCCGTCAGAAGATATACCCCGTACGTCTCCCAAAACGAAAGATCGTCACGTCTGAAAATCAGATACGCAGAGTGAACGTACATATCCACCCCGAACACCAACGGGAGAATCGCCAGGCAGACCGATTCAACGATAAATTCATACGAGCGCAAAACGAAAATGGATTCCGACCATACGCTCTTTTCCTGCGGCTTTTCCTTGCAGAAACGTCGTCTTGCTGTCGGATCGTACAGAACGAAAATACCGCAGAACAAGATAAAAACCACGATCATAGAGAAACACATCATTCCGTGCAGAAGCAAAGGTCTATCATATGCCGTATCCTCGGCAAGAACGTTTGCCTTCATGCCCTTCGTTAAAAGCCAATACATGATCACGGTACGGAGAATTCTGAAATATTTGAAGCGATACGGCTCCAATTTTTCACGGACCTCCGCAATTTTCTGTCCCAAAGTCTTTTCTTCCATGTCAAGCTCCTTTAAAATTCAATGGTTTCGGGATCAAAGTCGGTCGGCGTTTTTTCCTCCGCCTCGGGAAGCAGAACGGAACGCTCCTTCTTATAAATATCGGGGAGTCGTTTTCCGTCGCTCTGCATGAGAATACCGAGCGCCGTCAGATACGCGCGAATGATCTCTCGGGGTGTGATCATCGTATCCGCGCCCGCGCGATCCAGCATGAAATACAGAAAATCGCGCATTTCCTGCGGCTTCACGTCCACAGGACCGTAGTTTTTCACAAACAATCCCGTCACGCGCGCGAGAAGCGCCAGCAATTCGTCATCGGAAAGTCTCGCGAGGCGCATGATGGGTCCGAACATCTGTCCCGAAGCGGTGATCGCGGCGGGATCCTTTCCGAACATATTGTCAACGAGACGGGAACGGAGCGCTTCGTAGCTGAAAAGTCCACGTCTCGTATCCTCGAGAAACTGCGGCGTGCCCGCAAAAATGATCTCGAGTCCCTCTGCCTTTCCCTGCAAAGTGTCGTTGAAAATCGAGAGGATCTTCTCGTAATTGTTCTCGCGGGAAACGCGGTTGGGTATCTTATAAAGGTTCACGCATTCGTCAATGAAGATCACGAGGCCGCCGTAGCCGATCTTGCGTGAGAATGCGGCGAGCAATTTGATGTAATCGTACCAGTTCTCGTCGTTGATGATTCCCGAAACGGAAAGCGCCGCTCTCGCCTGCGTTTTCGTACCAAATTCACCGCGCAGCCAACGCAGACAATCGCTCTGCAAATGCTCGTCATCGTCCTTCCACGCGAGATAGTACGTTTCGATCACGCGCGCGAAATCAAACGCGCCAACGCCCGTTTCGATCTCACGGAGAACCGCGTAGATCCTCGCGGAAACCTCCTTTTCGAATCTTGGCGAATCGGGAAAGATCCCCGTTTGCGTCACGGCGTACTGAATATCGGAAAGCCACTTCGAGATCATCTGCGGAAGTGCGCCGCCGTCGGGAGACGCCTTCGTCGAAAGATTGCGGATCAGCTCGCGGTACGTCGCAAGTCCGCCGCCGTTCGTGGAGGAAAGTCTGCGTTCGGGCGAGAGATCCGCGTCCGCGCACACGAAGCCCTTATCAACGGCGTAGCCCTGCATAAGACGGATCAGAAAGCTCTTTCCGCAACCGTATTTGCCGATCAGAAATCTCGTCGCCGAGCCTCCCTCCGCCACGTTTTCGAGATCCTTGCAGATCGCGGCGATCTCGGCGCTTCGTCCGATCGCGATATATCTTGCGCCCGTACGCGGCACGACACCTGCCGCCATCGACGAGAGCAAGGAGTTCAAAATTCTTTTCGGTATTCTTACCGACATCATATCTTCCATATCTTTTCCTTTCCGAAATAAGACAATATTTCATCGATCCGGATTTGTAAAATCGGGAACAAATTTTTATTCAGCATCCAAAGCGGCCTTGATCTCCGCGAAATAATCCTCAAGCACGGAGAAATCGCCGTCGAGGATCATGTCGCCGATGGATTCCATCGCGATCTCGTTGATCTCTCCGCGCATATTTTCCGCCATGATACCGTGATCTCTGCAGTACGCGGAGAAACCGCCGTTCAATGCGGCCCGCAGAGCGCTTCTTTGCTCGTCGCTCAACGCCTCCGCAATGAAGCCGTATTCGTCATCGCAGACGGACGGCAGAAGTGTCTCCGTCGGCTTCGTCTCTCCGATCGATTCCATCGGGATCGGAGAGACGACCTCCTCGACCGACAGCTCCGCGTAAACGGGGGACGGCTCGTTCTCTTCTTCATCGACCGAAAGCAGATCCGCCGTCTCCCAAGCCTGCTTTTCGATATCGAGCGCGCGGGAAATATCCGCCATACCCGTTTGCCTCGGCTCATAAAGCGCCATATAGGCTTCCTCTTCCGCTTCTTTTTTCGTCTTTTTGTTTGCTTTCGCAGGCAAGCATTCGTCAAAATACGCGAGGATCTCCTCTTTCAAACGACTGTCCGGAATGATCGGAGAAAAGCGGGATTTGATCCCGAACGCGCCACGAAGCTGATTTTCCGCAAGCTTGATCAGATTGGCGAAGATATGCTTCAGATCGAAGTCGCCCTTCGCGCTCGTTTTCCGAAGCGCGTAACGAACGATCTCCATCTTGAATTTCGAGCCGTGGGAAACGATCGCGCCCGCATAGCTGTCACGGGTGGTCGTCATTTCGCAGATTCCGAAATCGTCGGGATTTTTCATGATCACGCGGTTGACCGCGCGCGTGAGCGCCCGAGGAATGTGCAGATCGTATTCCTTCGCGTGCATTTCATAATATTTGCTCTTTTTGTAATCGTAGGAGGACACCGCCTCGATCAGCTGAAAGGAAACCTCTCCGTCCTTCAGATAAAATTCGGGCAAGGAGACCTTTCCCGCGATCTCGCCCGAAAAAGCCTTCAGCGCCTCCCAATCGGGAGAAACGTCATGGATCAGACAATAATCGCAAAGCCATTCTCCGAGATATTTGTCCAAATACCGAAAATCGTTGCGATACGTCGCCCAAAGACGAGAAAGTATCTTTGCGCCGTGCGAGGGCGGGATCTTATCCGTCAGATTGATGATCTCATAGATATACAAAAACAGATAATTGATATCCGTCTTCAGATAATTCCCTTTTCGGATCTCGCTTCGCCAATAGAGATAGTACGACATCTGCGAGAACGTCATCTGCTCGTATTGCGGCATATAGGAAAAGAAATATACGTACTCACACGGCTCGTGTGTCAAGGAAAAATATCTGGAGGCATCTCTGCAGAATTTCGTATAGAATTCAAACGTCGTAGGCCAGGACAGTATCTTCACGGAAGTGACAAGACCGCTTCCCCGATATTCCCGAATCAACTGCGAGGGCTTCTTCTCGGGTGCCGCTTTCGGCGGGATCCTTTCGCCATCGTTTTTCACGGGAGCGCCAAGCTCGATCTCCGTCGCCGCGGTATCCGCAAATTCACGGCGCGCCATCGCTCTTTTCGGACGCTCGGGAATCAGATCCTCGATATCCCAGAAAGCGTCAATGTTTTCGTTTTTCGGCATTTTTCCTATCCTTTCCTTTGTGTATTTTATTTATTATATCATGAATTCCGTTTATTTTCAATCACTTTGAAAAAAATCGTCCGTTCTCCGTCGGAAAATCCGCCGTTCAATAATTTTTTACAAATATACCCGAAATATAAAATTGCTTTTTCTTGACATCATCCTTCGGATATGGTAAAATGAACAAAAATGCCTTCTTTAAATAAAATGAGAAAAGCATTTTTCAACAAAATCTATTCATAAAAGCATTCCAATATCCATTCATTCTGAAAGGAACCCCTCTATGAAAAAAATGTTCATCCGGTTGATCGCACTTCTTCTGATGGCGGCGTCTCTGACATCGACGGGCTGTGATTACACCGACATCCTCAGCGAATTGACAAACTCCGCGCAACAAACAGAAGCAGACGACACTTCAACCAAATACTCCCCGGCAACAACGCCTCCGTCATCAGACTCGCAGACGTCCTCCGGCGGCACCGCAAGCAAGGTGGACAAGGAAAACCCTCTGGACGAGGAAATAGAAAAGCTCGTCACGGAAAAATATCTTTCCGTACATTCGAAATCACGCCCCGGATACAAGCTCGAGGAGCTGAAAAGCATCGTCATCCATTACGTCGCCAATCCCGGAACCTCCGCGCTTCAGAACTGGAGATATTTCGAAAACAAAAATAACGTCAGCGCGCATTTCATCATCGATCTCGACGGCTCCATCATTCAATGTATGCCCTTGGACGAGGTCGCATGGGCGATCGGCACGGCGGAGGGTAATTACTCCACGATCTCCATCGAATGCTGTCACCCCGACAAAACGGGCAAATTCACCGATGCTACATACGACTCACTCGTCAAGCTCGTTTCCTGGCTCTGCATAGAATACGATCTGACCGCAGACGAAGTCAAGCGCCATTACGACTACCCGAGAACGAACAGCAGCGGCGTGGTATGGCACAAATACTGCCCTCTCTACTTCGTTGACAATCCGGAAAAATGGACCGAGTTCAAGGAAGCGCTTCTCATCGACTAAAAAGCACCGGATACGGACAAGCCCGTATCCGGTATTTTTCAATCTTATCATTCTGAAAGGACGTATCCCACATGAAAACGATTCTCATCAGCGCCTGTCTGCTCGGCGTTGCCTGCCGATACGACGGCAGAACCAAGCCTCTGGACAAAGAAACCATCGAGAAATTAAAGAAAAAGTACCATCTGATCCCCGTTTGTCCGGAGATCATGGGCGGACTCCCGACACCCCGTCTTCCCGCCGAAATCTCGGCGGCGGGAACCGTTATACGCAAGGACGGAGAAGATATCTCGGGAAATTACCGCCGCGGCGCCGAGGAAGCGCTTCGTCTCGCGGAGATTTTTCAATGCGAAACCGCCATTCTGAAGGAACGCAGTCCTTCCTGCGGTGCGGGGCAAATTTACGACGGCAGCTTTACAAACACGCTGACGAGCGGAAACGGTATCGCCGCGGATCTGCTGATCCGAAACGGCATCCGCGTCATCGGAGAAAGCGAGATCCTGCGCGCAGACGTTCCGTAAAAACGGATAACGCCACCCCGATTGGGCGATTTCCTATAGTAAAAAAAGCACGGCAGAACTGCCGTGCTTTTTTATGCTTATTTGATTGCTTCGAAGGTATAGTATTCGTGGTTTGCGAATTGCTCTGCATACGTGCCTTCACGAGCAATGATCTTCACGTAACGTCTCTCGTAATAAGTGGAGTCGGACGATTCGACCAATCTGGAGAATGCATCCACGGAAATATATTCGACTGTGGAAGGAATCGTAAAGGAATCGGGCTCCGTTGCAAGAACGGTGAAACGATATGCGGGAATACGTTTTACGGTATCAGGGATCACGATATTCTTCGCGTTGCCGTTATACTGAATCAGCACGCCGTCACCGATCACAACGAAATCTTCCTTGGACTGAGATTTCAACCAGCTCGTTCCGTTAAAGACGTTCATACCGACGTAAACCAGATTCTTTGCGCCGCTTACTTTTGTAAGCTTCGTGCAGTTGTAGAACGCGTTGTCACCGACTGCGAGAACGGATTCAGGAATATTGACAGAGGAAAGCTTCTGACAACCCATGAACGCGCCTGCGTCGATATACTGAAGCGTGGAAGGCAATTGAACGGAGGTCAGATATACGCAGTTTGCGAACGCGGAAGCGCCGATCGTCGTAACGCCTTCGGGAATCACGATATCCGTCAAGGATTCGCAGCCGTAATAGGTGCCCGCGCCGATCTCGGTATCTTCCGTGCCGAAGATCGCCGTTTTCAGACTAACGCAATTTGCAAACGCAGAAGCGCTGACATGCTTGATCTGTCCGGAGAAGGCGATTTCCTTCAAAGAGGCACAACCGGTGAACGCGCCCATCGCGATCGTGTCCACAGTATCGGGAAGGATGACCGTCGTAAGCTTCTTACAGGAATCGAAGAAGGAAGCGGGAACTGCGGAGATCTTCATTTCGATCGTCGCCGTCGTAATGCCGGTACCGTACATAACGCCGTTTCCGAGCTTCTGCACGGTTGCGGGAATCACGATCTCGCTCAGATTTTCGCATTTTGCGAATACGAAATCTCCGATGGAAACAACGCTCGGAGCAATTTCAAACTGCTTGAGCATATCGCAAGCATAGAATGCATAGCTGCCGATCGAGGTAATTTTATCGGAAAGAGTGACATCCTCCAGCAAGGTGCAGCTTGCGAAGATATAAGCGGGAAGCTCCGTCACTCCGCTGATGTCGATCTTTTTCAGCATGGAGCAATACTGGAACGCAAAGGCGCCGATCGAGGTTACGTCGGAAAAGTCCACTTCCGTAAGCGCCATGCAGTTACGGAACGCATACGCGGAAACGGTTTTTACAGTGGAAGGAAGATTGATCTCCTTGAGCTTCTTGCAATAGTTGAAAGCAAGCTCGCCAATCGTTTCCAAACCCTCGGGAAGTGTGATCTCCTCCAGCACGAGACAGGAGTCAAACATACCCTCGGGAATTTCCTTCATATAGGAAGGAAGATCGATGGAGGTGAGCGCTTTGCAGTTACGGAAAACGTATACTCCGATTTCCGCGCCGTCGGGAATATTGGCGGAGGTAAGAGCGGAGCAATCCATGAAGGCGTAGCTGCCGATCTTTTTCACAGAGGAAGGAAGCGTAACGCTTTCCAGCGCGTACGCTTTATAGAATGCGTTACCGCCGATCTCCTCCAAGCCCTCGGAGAAATAAACATTCTTCAGACTTGCACCCGCAAACGCGCTTCCCGCGATCGAGCGAACGAAGGAAGGGATCGTATACGAGCCGTCAACGTTTGCGCCGAGCGGATAGAGAACGAGAGTTTCGCGGTCACGGCTATACAAAATGCCGTCTTCGGAAGAGAATACGGTGTTATTGGAGGAAACCTCGAAAGCCTCCACCTGCGTACAACCGTAAAAGGCGCCGTGTCCGAGCGTCTTCAGATTGTCGGGAAGAATAACCTTGAAGGTGCCGGTCAGATTCATGCCGCAGAAGGAGAACGCGTAGTCACCGATCGTTTCCAGCGAGGTCGCCTGAGAGAAGTCGATGCTTGCGACGTAGCAATTCAGAAACGCCTGATTTCCGATGGTCTTCGTTGTCGAAGGAATGACAAATCCGGTAAGCGCCTTGCAACCGGAGAACGCATCGTCTCCGATCGTTTCCAGAACGGGATTACGGAAGGTGATCGATTCCAAAGAGGTGCAGGAGAGGAACGCATCTTCTCCGATGGATTTCACGGGAGAAGAGATCTCAACACTTTTTACGTAAGTGTTTCCCGCAAAAGCGCCCGCGTCGATCGCAACGATCTTCTGTTTACCGTCGATACGGTTGATAACGACGTTCGCGGCAGTGCCGTAATAAGCGACGAGAGTCGCTTCGTTATTGTCGTTCAGCGTGTAGGCATACAACGAGTCACGGCTGTAGTAAATCGGCTTGCCGGTCTCCGTTTCCTCCGGCTTGTCCTGATTATTGTTCTCATTTTTATTACATCCCGCCAATACGAGCGAGGCTGCAATCATAAGGAGCGCCATCAGGGTAATAAAAATTCTTTTCATTGACGAAATTCCTTTCATGAAAGCATAGCTTGATTCATCGAATCGTTTTGATACTGTTGAAGATCCGTCGGCTCTCACCGATCATACGATCTCCTGTGTTTTAATTCTTTTTTTCATACGGTAAACGTCACGAAGCATTTTGACGGAATCGCGAAGCACGTGAACCGTAGATTCTCTGTGATTAATGATCTTAACGGGCATTTCCGCAATATCCGCATTAAGCTTGGTCGCGATCATAATGACCTCGAGATCAAAGGCAAATCGGTCGACCTCGCAATTGGAAAAGATCTTTTTCGCAATATCCGCGCGGAATCCCTTCATACCGCATTGGGAATCCGTCAGCTTGAAGCCTGCCGCGACCGCAATGACCTTGATATAAGCCTTTGACGCCATTTTACGAAGAAGCGTATAGCCATCGTAGCCGTCCTTCGATAGATTGCGCGAGCCTACCACGATATCCGCGCCGGATTCTGTGAGCGCGTCCGCAAGTCTGCCGATCGCCTCCTCACCGTATGCGTTATCGCAATCCGTGAAGAGAATCAGATCGCCCTGCGCCGCGAGGATACCCGTGCGAACGGCGTAGCCCTTTCCGCGATTGGGTGTGTAACGGCAAAGACGAATGCGCTCGTCCTGCAAATGCGCCGCCTCAACGACGTCGCCGCAAGCGTCCGCAGAGCCGTCGTCCACGAAGATCAGCTCCCAATCCTCAAAGCGCCCGTCCATGTAAGAGGAGTACGTCTTTACCGCATCGGCGATAATGGCGCTCTCGTTATACATGGGAATAACCAAAGATATTTTCATCGTTTATAACCGATCCTTTCAATACAGCGTCTTGATGTTGATACGCTTGTACACCTTTTCGCTTACGGGAACCAAAGAGCTGTTATCCACGTAGCTGTCGATAACCAAACGGTAGTTGGTGTAATAGGTGGAGTAGGAGGTCGCGCTGGTATAGGGATACTGATAGATCAGAGAGCCGATCTGGTCGGAGCTGCAAACGAACTCCTTGTCAACGCTCAATCTCTGATAAATGGCAAAGAAGCCGATATAATCATCCAGGTCACCGGAAAGGATCGTGCTATACTCATTCATGCCAAGAGCACAGATCGCTTCCATGGTGAACGAGCCCATCGTACTGCTTGTCGAAGAGCCTACGATGCTTCCGTAGCTGTCGAAATAAACGTCCTGATAGGATTCGTCGGAGGTATACTCCTTGATCACGCTATCCATATCTGCGCCGCTCTGCAGCTTGTCCTGCGCGGCGAGGATCTGCTCGCGAGCCTTCGCTTCGGAAACCGCGTCACCCTTCGTATAAGTGACGAGGATCTGCTTGTAGTGGAAATAAGACTGGTTGAGATAAGCGTCAAGATCGTTTGCGAGAGCCAGCTTCAAGCGCTGCTCCAGCAACGAGCGGTAATAGGTGAATTCGAAATATTCGGGAGTCGTACCGACGAGCGCCAATGTCTTCTTATAAAGATCGGCAACGTATTCGTCGAGCGTTCCCTCGTATTCTTCCGTTCCGTCCATGCTTTCGATATAGGTCTGGAGCTTTCTGCGGTAGCTTGCTTCGTACGATTCCTTGTCCGCTTCGGTGATGGAGATACCGTACTTTTCACAAGCGGCAACGAGGCAGTAATATTCCGTCAGAATCTCTTCCGCAACTTCCTTGATGGCCGCCGTTTTTTCCGCGTCGGTGGAAAGCGCGGTGATCTTGCCGTCGCTGTCCTGAATTACGTCAGACACGTTCTGCTTCAGATAAAGAAAAACCGTACGATAAGTTTCAAAGGGAACCTCATATACTTTTTCGCCTTCGCCGCCGTCAACGCGAATGGTCATAACCGTATCCACGTTCATTCTTCCGCCATACCAAGCATAAAGTCCCGGCTTCTTTTCACAACCTGTGAACATCAGCAGCAATACGGAAAGAGCCAACGCAAGACACAGTGTTTTACAAATTTTTTTCATCATGGTTTTAACTGTTTTCCTTTCAAAAATATGTTGCGCGTATACGGAATACTTTGTCACCAAAGCATTCCGCAATTCAAAAACGCAAATGTATATTGATTATAACATATGTTTTTCATTTTTTCAATTAAATTTTTAAATATTTTACACATTATTTTCAAATATTTCGTCGATTATTTTGCGCATTACGCCCTCAACTTCCGAAAAGTCCACACACAAGCCGTAAATCGCTTCCGCCTTGCCGTGAAGCGCCCCCGCCTCCGCAAAGCAAGAAACGGCGCCGTCCAATATTGCCGTTTCGCACTTTCGGATCAAACGCAAGCGCCGCTTCTTTTCCGACATCCGTTCTTTATCGATGAAGCGCATGGGATTGACGATCTTATCCGCCAAAGCCGCCTCACCGTCATCGCAAACGAGGAAAAGAACGCCCTCGTCATGCAGAAGGATCGCTTCCTTTCTTTCTTCGTAAACGGGATGACTGCACACGGTGAGAGCGAAGCCTTCTTTATGAAGTCTTTCGTATAACGTCTCCATCACGAGATATCCCGCTCCGTTTTTATCCGCCACCGCGTACACCTTTTGCGCTTGCGCGCGGAGCGTCTGCAAACGGTAATAGCCTCTGCCGCAGATCGCGGAAATATAGCGCCTCCGTTCTTCGCTCGTTTTCGTTCTGCGAAAGGAAGCGGTCATGCGCCTCACCGCCGCCTCCGCCTTTTCGGAAAGATAACAGGAGCGCAGCAATTCGTCGTATTCCTTTTCGACCTTGCCCGCCGCGGACAAAAAACGATATGCCGAGCGGTACGCCTCCTTTTTCGCGCGGATCAGCGGGATCAAACGATCGCGATTTGTTTCCAATGCGTGAAGATCGAACGCCACTCCGAGATCCACGATCCGCTCCACCGCGCCGGGATAGATGGGATCCGTAATATGCGGCGCCGTTCCGTCCAAAATCGCAACCGCAAGCGCCGCAATGATCACGCCGTCCAGCGAATCCGGATCGGACGAGCAACAGATATATTCCGTCTCGAAGCCTCTCGATCGCGCGAGCTCCGCGATCCTCTTCATCAAGGTCGATTTCCCCGTTCCGGGACCTCCCTTCAGAATATAGATACGGCGAAATTTCTCGGGAGTGAAAATTTCGTCGAAGAGACTCCGAAAGCCATGCTCCGTATTGGCGGCGGCAAAAAACTTTTTCATATGCAATAACCCTTTCTTGCTTCAAAGAATTGAAAATCGTGTTCTTTTCCATTGTATGAAAAAAGTCTTTTTTTGCCACTCGGGAATAAAGTCGACTTTCACGCGATACGAAAATAGCGCGGCATTCACCCTTTACAAAAAACAATATTTATGATAAAATACAATCAAACGCTCTTATTATAAATAAAGAAAGGACCACTGCTATGGATCTGATGAAACGCGAGCTTTTGAACTACGATATTTTCCCAAAGGTCATTCCCGTCGGAAAGGAAGTCACGATCACGGTGAAGCCACGCGGCGGACACGCGGCCTTCAACAAAGCGAAGGAATACACCGTTGCCATTCATACCACGACCGAAGGAAATCCCACCACCTATCCCAATCGTAACAACTACGCCTCGTACGCGATGACGCCCTCCGAGGACGGTTGCTTCCATATCGTTCACACCTTCAACAAAGAAAGCGAATACTATATCCGCATTCTTCTCGAAGACAAACGATTGGTTCAACTTTCCGTTTACGCGGTCGAGGACGATCTCGTCGGAAGATATCCTTATATCGGGGATATGCATATGCATTCCACCCGCTCCGACGGCAAGGAACACCCCTTCATCGTTGCCGCGAATTATCGCAAGGCGGGCTACGACTTCATGGCGATCACCGACCACAGAAAATACTATCCCTCTCTGGAAACGCGCGATTTTTACGCGCCGCTGAATCTTGACGTCAAATTCTACCCCGGCGAAGAGATCCATCTGCCCGGAAACGATATCCACATCGTCAACTTCGGCGGTGATTACAGTGTCAACGGTCTGCTCGAAAGCTCCCAGCAGTATCTCGTCAAGGGCGCTGATCCCAATTGGCGATCCATCACGGGTGTCTGCCCCGACGTTATGAGCGACGAGCAATACAAAGCGGAGGTAAACGCTCTCGCGGAAACGCTCGACATTCCCGAAAACGTCGAAAAATTCTCCTACGCCTCTTGCGTATGGATCTGCAATCACATCAAAAAGGCGAACGGTCTCGGTATTTTCGCGCACCCTTACTGGATCAGCAACGTATATCAGGTTCCCGAGGATTTCACCGACTATATGTTCGAAACGCACCCCTTCGACGCGTTTGAGGTATTCGGCGGTCTCACCTACTTCCAACAGAACGGCTATCAAGTGCAGAAATATCACGACTACCGCGCAAAAGGCATTCAGATCCCGATCGTCGGCAACACGGATACGCACGGCTCCACGCCCTACAACGCAGACTGGCATTCCGCGCGCTCCATGGTTCTCGCTTACGAGAACACACGCGACGAGATCGTCGGCGCGGTCAAGAGCTTCTACAACGTGGCGATCCAGGACGTCAAAAATCACGTTGAGGTTCTCGGCACGTTGCGCATGATGAAATATTGCTTCTTCCTCTACGAGCATTACCTTCCCATTCACGACGAGATCTGCTTCGAAGAAGGCCGTCTGATGAAGGAATACGCGTGCGGCGACGAGGAAGCGGGCGACGATCTGAAGCGCATTTCCGGCAGAATGGACAAATTGCGCAAGAAATATTTCTGCTTCGAATGATATCGATCCTTCCGCTCATCCGAATATACGAAAACGGAAGTTGCCGTCATTTCGGCAACTCCCGTATGATAGAGCAAAAGTGAGGCTTTCCAATGAAGAAAACAAACTACGTCGATCCCATGATCGGAACGGTCGGAAGCGTTCCCGCGGCAAGCGCGCACGGCGGCGGAAAAACGCACCCCGGCGCTTGCTATCCCTTCGGCATGGTACAGCTTTCGCCCGATACGATGACGAGAGGAGACAACGGAACCGGCTATAATTATTGCGCAGACACGATCGAAGGCTTCAGCTTCAATCATATGAGCGGCATCGGCTGGTACGGCGATCTCGGCAATCTGCAGATCATGCCCATCACGGGAAAAACCGATCTGCGAAGCGGAAGCAACCGCGAGGTTCCCTTTCTCCGAGGCTCTTATGGCTGGCGTTCCGCCTTCCGACACGAAAACGAAACCGCGAAAGCGGGCTATTATTCCGTTCTGCTCGACAGATACGGCATTTTTTGCGAAGCCACCGTCTCGCAGCATACGGGTCAGCTCCGCTTCACCTATCCCGAAAACAGCGAGAGCGGGATCATCTTCAATTTTTCCCGAAGGATCGCGGGACGTTCCAACAGACAAACGATCGAAATCGACGGCAATTATATCCGCGGATCGATCGAATGCGATCACAAATACGGCGGATTCGGCAGAGGTCTCGGCAAGATCGATTACACGCTCTTTTTCTGTCTCGAGATATCAAAACCCTTCCGAAGCGCGCGTTTTTTTGAGCACGAGGAATTTTATGCGGAAGATATCACCTCTCTGCAAGGAGAGGACGTCGGGCTTCTGATCGAATTCGACACGAACGAATGCGAAGAGATCGGGATCCGTTGCGGCATTTCGTACGTCGATCTCGAAGGCGCGAAAAACAATCTCTCGCGGGAATGCCGTGACTTCGATTTTGACGGCATGAGAAAGCGAGCCGATGCGGCGTGGGAGGAAGCGTTCTCCGACGTCACGGTATGCGGAACAAGCGAAACGGATCTGACACTCTTTTACACCTGTCTCTATCACACGCTTCTCGATCCCCGTACGGCAACGGACGCAGACGGAAGACACGCCGTCGCGGGTGAGATCAGCTGCTCGGGCGATACGCACAGAACCGTGTTCAGCGGATGGGACGTATACAGAAGCGAATTTCCGCTACTTACGCTGATCTCGCCGCAAACGGTCAACGATACCGTAAGCTCACTTTTGCGTATCGCACGGATCAGAAATTCGTCTTTTCCGCGTTGGGAGCTGATGGGATCGGATTCGGGATGCATGGTCGGCGATCCCGGTCTGATCGTCATGGCGGACGCCGTTTGCAAGGGCATATGCGATTTTGACACGGAAAAGGCGTACGAGATCGCGCTTGCTTCCTCACTTTCAAAAGAAGCGCTATTCGGAAAGCCATTCCGAAGCCTTCGTCCGTCGGACGAAAATTACAGAGAAAACGCCTTTCTTGCAGGCGATCTCAGCAGTACGTTGGAATATCTTCTTGCCGATCATACGATGGAAAATCTTTCTCTTTCGCTCGGCAAAAACGAATACCATCAGCATTTTTCCGAACGCGTGAAAAAATACGCCGACAACTTCAACACCGAGACGGGACTGATGGGTCCTCGCGACGAAAACGGGGATTTTCTGCCGACAAAGGGGCTTTACGATACCTGCGGCTGTACGGAAAGCAATCTCTATCAACAATCCATGTTCGTTCCCTACGACGTGGAGGGGTTGAGCCGACTTTTCGGCAGAGAGCGATTGCTTGCCCTGCTCGAAGATCTGTTCCAAAAAGCCGATCTAACGGCGCTCTGGAATGAAAATTACAATCACTCCAACGAGCCTTGCCACAATCTCACGCATTATTTCGACGTTCTCGGCGTACCCGAACGCACGGACTATTGGACGAGACGCGTGCAAAAGGAAGCCTACCGCCTCGGCGCATTCGGCTTCTGCGGCAACGAGGACGTGGGACAGCTTTCGGCGTGGTACGTTCTTTCCGCGCTCGGATTGGCGCAGATATGCATGAGTGACGGAAAGTATTATCTGAATACCCCGCTCTTCGCGCGAGCGTCTATCCGCCTCGATACCAAATATCACAAACGAAGCATCTCAGATCATTTCGTCATTGAATGCGACCGTGATCCGTTGGAATTTCCGTACGTTGAAAAGATCGCTCTCAACGGAAACGCGCTTGACCGACGTTATCTGACCTACGAAGAGATCACAAACGGCGGTATCCTGCGCCTGCATTTGAAAAAATAAGTTCAAGATACAAAAACGACAGCTCTGCTCTTCGGCAAAGCTGTCGTTTTTTACGTTTTACAGATCGACGGGAACCATATCCCCGATGGATTCTCCTTTTGCGAGTCTTTCTCTGACGGCAGTCGAGCTGACCTCGGCGATCTCCGCGCGAGCGGGAACGAAAAGCGTGCGAATACCTCTGTAATTCCAATTGAAATCCGCCATCTTCATTTCATATTCCGCGTCCTTTGCGTTGCGGACTCCGCGAATGATATAATCCGCGCCGATCGAAACGGCGTAATCCGCAGTCATACCGTGCTGCACGTCCACGCGGACGTTGGGATAGGGCGCAACCGCCTTCTCCAGCATTTTTCGTCTTTCCGATTCCGTAAACAAATGCGTTTTTTCGGAATTGAAGGAAATACAAACAACGACCTCGTCAAAAAGATCCGCCGCAAAGCGAACGATCTCCAGATGACCGATCGTCACAGGGTCAAACGTCCCGGGAATCAAAGCAATCCTTTTCATGCCACCACACCTTTCCTTTCCATTGCAAATATCAAAAAGAAGCTTTATTCTTCGTCCTCGGTTTTGGGTGTCAGAATGGTAATATGCACGCGGCCGTAGCGAGTCTCCTTCACGAGATCGAAGCGCGCCTTTACCATAACGTCCTCCGCAAGTCCGCCTTCTTCGTCCTCACAGATCACGAGCGCGCCCTCCGCGAGCATATCCGCATCGTAAAGCTCTGCGGTCACCTTCGGGAGCAAACGAAGCGCGTAAGGGGGATCGAGAAAGACGATATCGAACTGATTTCTGCCTTTCGCGGATTTGATATACTGTTTCCAATCCATGCAAAGCACGTTGGATTTCTGGTAAAGATGTGTCTTCTGCGCGTTGGCAGTGATGATCGCGGTCGCTTCTCTCGCGCCGTCAACGAAGGTCGCCTTCTGTGCGCCTCTGCTGAGCGCTTCAAGACCGAGCTGACCGGAGCCTGCGAAAAGATCCAGCACGCGTCTGCCCTCAATATCGAACTGAATGGAGCTGAAAAGCGCTTCCTTCACCTTTGCTGGCGTAGGGCGAGTCGCTTCGCCCTCCAATGTATTCAATACGGCGCCGCGCGCCGTTCCGGTAATAATTCTCATAATGATAGATATCCTTTCTGAAATTAGTTGTTTTTATGGAAATGCTCCACGATCTTTTCGGCGATCTCCGCCGTAACGCCGCGGATCGCACACAGCTCTTCCGCCGTTGCCTTTTGCACGCCAGCAAGTCCGCCGAAATGCGTCAGTAACGCTTTTGCGCGCGCACGTCCAATGCCGGGGATCTCCTCCAATACGGAGGTCGTCTGGGTTTTTCGCTTTGCCGCACTCATTTTTGAGACCGTGAAACGATGTACCTCTTCCTGAATGTGATAGATCAGCGTATAGACCGATTGCTCCGCCGCGATGGAAATTTCTCCCTCCTCGCCGACGAGAGCGCGCGTTTTATGATAATCGTCCTTCACCATGCCGAAAACAGGAATATCGTATCCCGCCGCTCTGATCTCTTCGGCGGCGATCGCCCGATGATTTTCGCCGCCGTCGATCAGTATCAGATCGGGAATCGCGGCTCCCTCATCGGAAAAATGCGCGGCTCTTCTCGAGACCGCCTCTCTCATGGACGCGTAATCGTCTCTCGATTGCGTGGAACGGATCGAAAAAATGCGGTAATCGCTTTTTTTCGGCTTGGCGTCCTCGTAAACGACCATGCCCGCCGTAATATTCTCATCACCGAAATTGGATATATCGAACGCCTCGATCCTTTCCGGAACGGTCTCCAAACCACAAAGCGCCGCCAGACGAACGAGTGATTTTTCTCTCTTTTCCGAGGTCTTCGCATATTCGGCGGCTCGGATCTCCGCATTCTCTCCCGCCATATCGCAAAGGCGTCTCGTTTCTCCCTTGAACGGCGTTCTGACGTAAATGCGGTGTCCCGCCTTCTCCGTCAGCCATGCGGACAATGCCTCCGCATCCTCGGGAGAAAGGATCTGCGCGGGATTGATCTCCTTCGGAATATATTCTCTTCGTGAATACAATTCGTACAAAAACGAAGTCACGGCATCGCTATCCAGAATCTCTCCGCCCGAAAAATAGAACATTTCCGAATCGATCAGCTTACCGAATCGGATATAGAAAATGCAGATCGCGGAGATCGGATCGCCGACGTGCCACGCGATAATATCGCGCTCGGTATCGGGGCTGGCGACGACCTTCTGCTTCTCTTCCAATTTTTTGACCGCGCGAATGCGGTCACGATACGCCGCGGCAGCCTCAAATGCGAGATTTTCGGCGGCGTAATTCATGCGTTCCGTCAGATCCGAAACGATCTTTTCATAATTGCCGGAAAGAAACGAGACCGCCTCGTCGAAAAGCTCTCTGTACTTCTCCGACGTCACGTCCGGATCACACGGCGCAACGCAGCCCATCTGTTTATAAATACAGGTCTTCACTCTTCCTCTGTCTCGGGGAAAGCTGTATTTGCAGGACGGAAGACCGAACGTTTTCTGTAGTGCCGCAATGATCCCGTAAACCGTCGCCGTGCTGGTATACGGACCAAAGTATTTTGCCTTTTCGCTTTCACGCGTACGCGTCATGACAAAGCGCGGAAACTCCTCTCCGACCGTCGCCTTCAGATACGGGTAGGATTTGTCGTCCTTGAGCTTGATGTTATATCTCGGGTGATATAGCTTGATCAGACTGTTCTCCAAGGTCAAGGCTTCCATTTCCGTGTCGCAAAGTATATAATCAAAATCGAAAACGTTCGCCGTCATAGCATCCGTTTTCAAGCTGTTTTGTCCGCTTTCCTGAAAATATCCCGACACTCTGTTTTTGATCGCGCGGGATTTGCCGACGTAGATCACCTTGCCCGCCGTGTCGCGCATGATATATACCCCGGGGGTCAAAGGGAGCGTCGCCGCCTTTGCTCTGAGTCTTTCGCCGTATTCAGCCTTAACCATAGCGTCTCCTTTCGTCGCAGAGTCTGTTGCTTCAACGAAAAAACGACAGAAGATAACGCCCCGTATCGGTTGGCGTCATCCCTGCCGTCTGTGTTTTGAAAATCAAATTTCCGAACTTACAAGAAGTTCAAGCGCACCGATTGCTTCTGCTTCATCGGGACCGTCTGCGATAAGAGTAACGGTAGTACCGCCTGCGATAGCCATAGAAAGAACACCGAGAAGGCTCATTGCGTTTACACGGCGATCGTCTTTTTCGATCCAAATGGAACTCTTATAGGAATTTGCTCTCTGAATGAAAAATGTTGCGGGTCTTGCATAGAGACCAACGCTGTTTTTGATGGTTATATCTCTGGAAATCATCTTTTTGTGCTCCTGTTTTGATTTTACTGTTCGATAGGAACGAAGTTGAACTATCAGTTAGTATCTATTATATCAATGTCTTACGATAAAATCAATAGTTTTTTGCAAAATTTCTTGTTCTGAAGAAATTTTTTTTGCAAAAATGATTATTTCTCCGTAATGGATATGATCGTGATCGTGCAGGAGGCGTATTTCGTATAAATATCGAGGGTATTTCCAACCGAAGCAAGATATGTTCCGTCCACCATGAAACCGTCTTCATACCAGACGCCCTTGATCTGCGCCTTTCCGTACACCGTTTTTTTGTCGGGATGGACGGCTTCGACGAGAACGCCGTCTTCATTCTCCGTCCATACTCTGCAGGGCTCCGCCGTTGCCGTATTGATAAGACCGATTCTGACGTCGTTGCTCTGCAAATAGATCGAGTCGCTCTGCTCACACAGCGCGTTTGCCGTCACTTCCGAAACGCCGACGACCTCAAAATATACGTCTGCCAATACGACGTCTTCTCTCATGTTACGAACGAAGATCACGCGGCCAATGATCGTTGCCACGCAAACCGCAAGGGCAAGAATAATCAAAAAGTCAAATATATTGAATCTCGGACCCGAGATCTGTTTTTGTTTCTGATCCATATTTATGACTATACCTTTCTTTATTTCTTGAGGGAATATATCCGCTTATTCCGGAAGCTCGGTATTCACGATATGGGATACCGAGGAAAAGGATCTCACCTGAAAATGCACGGTCTCTCCGATCAGCATACGGATAGTTCCAACGGTATATATACCGCGGTTATCCGATTTCGCGTCCGCGGATATCGTCACGTATATGTCGTATTCCTCCGGATGATCCGTCGCGTTCAAAACGTAATTTCCCTTTTCGTCCGCGTACGCGCTTCCGTAATAACGGGAGTTGTCCGAGCTGACGGCAACGATCGTGCCGATCGTTTCTCCGGTAACGGAGTCACTGACGGACATCCCCTCCGCAATAAACGGCAGAGACGATTCCTTCACGTTGGATATTCTGACCTCGAAGGTGACGGGATCGCTTTTCGCTTTTTCGTCCACCCGAAAGCCGCCGAACATCCAATAGATCACGACGGCGATCAGACCGAGTATAAATATAATGATCAGCGCGTCAATCAAATTGAATTGCGCTTTTTTGTTTCTCTGAATCATAATTGTTTCCGTTTCCCGACGGTTTATTTATTTTTTCCTCACCTCCGCCGACGGCAAGGAACGACAAATCGACGTTAGAAATAAACGCCTTCCATTTCTTCTTCCGTGTTTTTCGCGGTGCATACGTGCGCCACGCCAAGCCCCACGAGCATCCAGAACAAAAGAAATACGCGATAATTATACCAGACGTAATCCGTCAACCCCTGAATCAGAAGAGCCAGAACGCCGCTGAAAATACCGATGCTGAGCAATTTGTTGGAGCGATTCATGGCAGATTTGCAAAAGCTGAAGGAAAACTGCGCATACAGAAAAATGAAGATCAAAAATACGATCAAAGCGAATATGCCCATTTCAACGGTGATCTGCAAATAGAGATTATGCGTGTGAGGAGCCGCCTCGATTCCCGAAAGCGCATACATCGGATAGATCTGCTTGAACGCCTCCTCGCCGAGACCGATACCGCTGAAGCCGACGTCCTGCAGCATACGAAGCACGCCCTTCCAAATGCCGATACGATACGACGTCGAGCTATCGCCAAAGCTCGTCAGTCTCGTCAGAATCAAAGAATCGCGCTTCAACCAGGCGAACGCGCCCACCCACGGCAACGACAGTAAGCCCGCCGTAAAGAAATATTTACTGGATACGCACAGAAACAGCGCCGTTGAGATCATGCAACCGATCCACGCGCCGCGCGACCAGGTGAAGATCAAGCACCAACAGCTCATCAGTGAGATCGCAAACAGGAAAAACCGCTCATACGGGCGCTTGGAGGTCGCCATCAAGGCAAGTGTGATCGGGAAGATCAAAATCAGAAATTCACCGAGAACGTTCGGATTTTCAAACATGGATACGACGCGTCCCTTGATCTCGAAAAACATCTCCATGTCCTGCCACTTTGTAGAAAGCGTTCCGAAATAATTCTGATAGATACCGTAAACGGATACCACCGCCGACGAGCTGACGAGCGCGTACAGACAACGCTTGACCATCGCGGGAGAGGATATGATATTTTTGATAACGAAATACATCGCCATAAAAATGACCATCACCAGCATTTTCTTCAGACTGGAGCTATCGATCGTCACGATCCCGCCGAAAATCAGAAAAGCAAGGAACGCGAGAACGGTGAAGTCGATCAGATGAAAACGCCACAGACGTCTGCCGCAGATCAGCTTCAGAATATACGAAACGAAGACCAGACAAATGAAAATGAAGAGCTGCACGGTGTCCATGAACGGCAATGCAAAAAACATCATGATCACACCGGACTCCGGAGAAAAGATCAAGGAAGCGAGCAATCCGAACAGAATGATCGCAAAGCAGATCAGAAGAGGTTCCACGAAAATGGATAAAAAGCCGAACAGCATACCCAAAATGAACGGCATATTGAATCCGCTCTTCTCTTCCTTTTTCGCCACCTCCGCAAGTCCGATGATGGGAAATCCGAGGCAGTCGAACAAGATCCAACACAAAAATTCACTCTCGTAGACGGCGGTCGCAAGACTTTTTTTGGACAAAAGCATGACGAATCCGCAAACCACGCAAATCAGACCGACGACAAGCTCGCGCAATACAAGCTCACCCGTGTACTCCGTATATTTTCTGACGAATTGTATAATGATCAGATAAAAGCCGTATGAGAAAAAGAAAAGTCCGAACGTGTTCAGCCGCGCAAGTAAAAATCGCATCGACATACTTCTCACCCAAGTGAGAAACAGACTTCTCTCATAAGTGAGCGCAGTAAAACGCTTGGCTCTTCTCGCCCAATGGAATATTTTATAATTCGAAATCGCTTTTACCCGACGAACGAAAGCTGAGGAAAGAAAACCTTCTGCCAAGGCATCGTATGAAGTAAAAAGCCATCCGAAAAAACCCGCCAGAAACGTATTGTAAACGAATCCGGAGAATTTCGTAAGATAATAGATCAGTACGGAAGCTTCAAATTCGCCTCCTGATTGTTTTTTCTTGCGTACGGACAAATCGGATCCCCCTTTCAAAAAAATTACATATCTCCGACACCGACAACGGCGCGAAGATCAAAAGCACGGATCTTCTTCAAAAGAATCCACCATATTGAATATACCACAAAACCTACTGAAAAAACAATAGTCACAATGAGAAAATTTTGAAAAGTATTGAAAAAATGCAGATTTTGCCGCAAAAGATCCCTGCAAAGCCACATCGCGATCGCGCAAATGCAAAAGCCCACCGAAAGCAAGGCGTATTTTCGCCATTCCCCGCCATGCGCGTTCCGCACATAGCGTAAGCAGGAAAGAAGCGTGATCGCGCCCGCCGCCGTCTGTCCGAGCACAACGGACATGGCGACCGTCGTCACGGATATTCCGCCTCTCTGCCAAAAGAAAATATTCGTTAGCAGGGAGACCGCGATTCCCACAGCAGACGCCATCATCGGAAAGCGTACTCTCGCGCAGGAATAGCAAACGCGCGAAAAAAATTCCGTCGTTGCGTACGCAGGAATAGCGAGAGACAACACTCGCAGGCTCATCGCCGTCGCCATCGCAAGCTCCGCTGTGAAGTTCCCTCTCAAATATAATACCCCGACGATCTCCTCCGAAAGCAGAAACAACGCGCTCGCAACGGGTAGGATCAGAGCCATCGCGGCAAAAAATCCCTTTCGGATCAATCGGGAAAACGCCTCTGCGCAGCCGGATGAAAACCGCGACGCCATCTTCGGAAAAAGATAATTGCAGATACCGTACGTCATCAGCCCCGCCGCAATGGAAAAAACGGAAAAAGCATTCTCGTATACCACGATCGCCGCGCCCGCATACGCGGTGGCTCCGGGAGCGTCGATCTCCACAAACGAAGAAAACGCCTTTGCGATCAAGGTGGTCATCGGAATCAGCCACGAGCCGAGCATAACCGGCACCGCGCGCTTCATCGCAAGGACGGTATCCGGCGTTTTCAAGCGCGCCGACATACGTGGAAACGCGCGTTCTCTCCAAAGCGGTACGGCAAGCGTCAGAAATTGCGATACCCATGAAAACAGACAAAAAACCGAAAGACCGACGGCAGAAGCGCCGAAGCCCGATTTTTCACAGCATATAAGGTACAAAAGCACGAGAAGATTGGACACCGCGCTTATACAAGCCGGAAGTAAAAATCTCTCGTGCGACTGAAAAATACCTACCAGAATATACGTTACGCCTGTCAATATCATACCCGGAAACATAATACGAAGCAAGACGACCGCAAGCGCAACCGTATTTTCATCGAGATCAGGAGCCGCGAGCCGCAAGATCGGGCGCGCGAACACCATTCCAAGAATCGCTGACAACGTCGTCAGCAAAAATATAACAGTCAAAAACGAAGAAGAAAACGATCTTGCGCGGTTTTCATCGGTATCCAGATAGCTCTTGTAGATCGGCAAAAACGATCCCAACACCGCCGCTGAAAACAACATATCGAAGATTGCAAGCGGAATACCCGAAGCTGCAGAAAAAGCAATCCCCTCCATACTTGCCGCAAAAATGCTCGCCGTCATCATCTGGCGAAGCATTCCCAACACCTTGGAAACCAGCGTCGCGCCGATCATGAGCGCAACGGTCGTTTCCGCTTTATGAAAAAGAATTCTTTTTTTCATGTGTTCTCTTCTCTTTTCAAGATAAGCTTTATTTAATTTTAATTTTTGTTTTTACGATCTTCGGTTTTCCGCGCCATTCTCTTTTCGATCAGCTCGGGGCGCACCGCCTTCGTTTTCTCGATGGCTTTCTGTTCACGCCATTTTTCGATATTGGCGTGATGGCCGCTGAGAAGAACCTCGGGAACGGTTCTGCCGCGGAAATCGTAAGGTCTCGTATACTGCGGATATTCGAGAAGCGTTTCGTCGGAAAAGCTCTCCTTTTCGTAGCATTCCGCATCGGAAAGAACGCCGGGAAGCAGACGCGCGATCGCATCCACCACGATACAAGCGGGGATCTCGCCCCCCGTCAGAACGTAGTCTCCGATGGAGATCTCCTCGTCGACGATCTCGTCAATGATACGCTGGTCCACACCCTCGTAATGACCGCAAAGAATGACGATATTATCGTAATTCTCCGAAAACTCTCTCGCCCTTGCCTGCGTCAGAACATTTCCCTGCGGAGACATATAGAGAACTCTTCTGCGCGTGCAAGGATTTTTTTCGGGGTCCACGACGTCCGTATAACAATCGTAGATCGGAACGGGACTCATCAGCATTCCTTTTCCCCCACCGTACGGCGTATCGTCCACGCGTCTGTGCTTATCCTTGGAATAATCGCGGATATTATGCGCGTGGATATCGATAATTCCCGCTTTTCTGGCTCTGCCGATGATGCTTTCCGAAAGCACGCCGTCCACCAGAGCGGGAAACAGTGTCATAATGTCAAATCGCATAAGACGACCTTCCTTTCAAAACCGTTTTATGCTTCGTCTTCCTCACCGAAAAAGCCTTCGATGGGCGTAACGTAGACGGCATCATCGGTGTCGATGGAAGCGATGAACTGCGGAACCGCAGGCATAAGCACCTTCGCGCCGGCAGGCGTCGTGATCTCGTAGATCTCCTGCAGCGCAGGACAGGTAACGTCCGTCAGAGTGCCGTAGATCTTGCCGCTTGCGGCATCCTTTACGGGAAGACCGATCATGTCGCAGATGAAGTGAGAGCCCTTGGGAAGCGGGATCTCTTCTCTCTTGGCAAAAATGATCTTATTTTTCAACTTGATGGCGTCTTCCACGGTGGTCACACCGGAAAGCGAGCAAACCACGAAAGCACCGACCGTTTTCACATCGGATACCTCGTACTCAGTTCCGTTTGCCAAAAAGACTCTCTTGATTTTTTTGAACGTTTGCGGACCGTCGCACCAAAGCTCCAGCTTCACAGCGCCGCGTACGCCGTGGGTATTGATGATCTTCGCGACCTCCAGATATGCTTTCTTTTCCATAATCTCTGTCCCTTCTGAATGAATCTATATGATAATGATAGTATTTCCTTATTTTTCACGATAAAACGACAGCTAAACAAAAACCCCACGAAACGTGTGCTCGTGGGGTAAGTTGTTTGTTGCAAATCAGCTTTTGAACTTGCGCTTTCTTGCTGCTTCAGATTTCTTTTTACGCTTAACGCTCGGTTTTTCGTAGTGCTCTCTCTTTTTAACCTCAGCGATTACTCCGGAGCGAGCGCACTGTCTCTTAAATCTGCGAAGAGCGCTGTCAAGCGATTCGTTTTCTTTAACTCTAACTTCAGCCATTCATGATCCCTCCCTCCGCATGACAAAAGTGCAAAGAGAATTTAAAAATTTCTCGACGAATATTATACTACACTTTACCCATCTCTGTCAAGTACATTTCAGAAAAATATTCGAAAAGACATGAAATATTTTCAAATTTCGATAAGCAAGCCACACATTCGGCACATACAATAAGAAAGACATACGATCTCATCATCAATGCAAAGAAAGGATTTTTTATGGATACATTGCAAAACAATCAGAATTACGGCAGACTCGTCGTTCGTGTCTCAGCGGGCTCGGGCGCCGTTCCGATCTCCGGCGCGACCGTGATCATCCGCTCCTCCGGAAACGATTTTCCGATCCAAACGCTCGTTACGCTGGTCACGGACGAGAGCGGACTGACCGATCCCGTGCTGATTCTGACGCCGCCGCTCTCCGAATCACTCACACCGGGAGGAAAACACCCCTTCGCTGAAATTTCAACCGAGGTCTCCGCAAACGGTTATTACACGTCCTCCAATCTCAACATCCCCATTTATCCCGGCATTACGTCCATTCAACCGGTCACACTGATACCTCTTCCCGATTCCGCAAACAACGCGCCGCAAAGCTCCGACTTCGTCTTTCACAACGATGCGCAGAAGCCCGATCTGTAAAAGAAAGGAGATCCCATGCCGAACACACCCGTCATACCCGAGACCGTCCGCGTACATCTCGGCGCGCCCGACAGCAACGCGCCCAACGTAACGGTTTCCTTTCCCGACTACATAAACAACGTAGCGTCCAGTGAGATCTATCCCACGTGGCCGGAAAGCGCGCTGAGAGCCAACATTCTGGCGCAGATATCCTTTGCGCTCAATCGTATCTATACCGAATATTACCCCTCCCGCGGATACGATTTCGACATCACGAACAATACGGGCATTGATCAATCCTTCGTCAACGGACGGGATATTTTCGAAAACATCAGTCTGCTCGTCGACGAGATCTTCAATAATTATATCGTCAGAAACGGCGCCGTCGAGCCTCTGTTTGCCGTCTACTGCAACGGAACCACGACCACCTGCAACGGACTTTCCCAATGGGGAACGGTCGCGCTCGCCGAGCAAGGACTCGGCGCCTTTGATATCCTGACGCGATATTACGGAGACGATATTTCGCTGGTCAAAAACGCGCCGATCGCCGAAATCATGCCATCCGAGCCCGAGATCCTCCTGCGCCGAGGCACCGTCGGAAACGACGTCGCATTCATCCAGACCAGACTCAACCGCATTTCCGCCAATTACCCCGCCATTCCGAAGATCGCCCCCGTCAACGGATTCTTCGGGGAAAGCACGGAAAACGCCGTTTTAACCTTTCAACGCATTTTCGATCTGACGCAAGACGGCGTTGTCGGAAAAGCAACGTGGTATAAGATCCAATTCGTCTATAACGCCGTGAAAAAGCTGAACGAGCTTGAAAGCGAAGGTCTGCGGCTCGAGGACATTTCGAAGCATTTCCCCGGCGTTCTCTCCCTCGGAGACACGGGGGAAAGCGTTGAGGTCATTCAATATTTTCTGAGCGCGATCGCCTTTTTCGATCCCTTGATCCCTGCGCCCGAATTGACGGGGATCTACGACGAATCGACGAGAAACGCCGTCATCGCGTTTCAAGCACTGAAGGGCTTACCGCAAACGGGCGTTGCCGACGACGCGACATGGAATCTGCTGTATGACGATTATCTCGGCAATATCCGCAGTCTGACACCCGAACAGATCGGCACGGCTATCATACCGTTTCCCGGCGTTTTTCTTCAGCTCGGAGACGAAGGCGAATCCGTCGTCGTTTTGCAGAATTTCATCAACACCGCCTCCGCCGTATATAACGAGATCCCTCCCATTCCCATCACGGGCGTTTACGATGAAAATACGAGAGATGCGGTGTACGCTGTGGAATCCCTTTTCGGTTTCGAGGTCAACGGCATTACGGGACCGCTCGTTTGGGATACACTTGCAGACATCTATAACGATATCGAATCCGGCGCATACCGAAATCCCGGACAATTTTCCGGAAGTCCGCTTTCTCGCACTGAATAACGCTCAAACGAAAGGATCTACTATGACAGAAACATCAAAAAAGCAAGCCGAAATCTTCGAATTGCAAACCATGCTCCGACAAATCGCGCAAGCGGACGGCTCGATCCCCTCCGTCAATCCCGACGGCATTTTCGGTCCCGAAACCGAGCGCGCAGTGCTTGCGTTTCAAAGCAATATGGGCATTTTCCCGACGGGAATCGTCGATTTTGAAACGTGGACCGCCATCACGAACGCATACCGCTCTGCCTATGAATCCACACAAAAGGGATTGGCGCTCTTCCCTTTCCCTCCCAACGCTCATACCGTCGAACGAAACGAAAAAAGCGATCTCGTTTACATCATTCAGATCATGCTTTCCGGCGTCGGCGTTGCTTACGATATCTTTTCCGGTATCGGAATCTCCGGCGTTTACGATGCAGAAACGGAAAACGCCGTGCGGGAATTCCAAAAGATCAGCCGCCTTCCGCAAACGGGGATCGTGGATATTTTTACGTGGAACCGTCTCGCTTCCGATCACAATCTCTTCGCAATCAATCCAAGCTACGCTGAATAGTGTTCAACACGGGATTTCATGCAAAAGAATGGCCGAAAAACCTATTTTTGAACAATTTTCATCCATGCAAATGTCCATTCCGAAATTCAAGCCCTCTTTCATTCTTTCAAAAAGCAAAAAAATCGTCGGAGGAAATGTTCCTCCGACGATTTTTTTGAACAGTTGATCAATAATTTTCAGCTTTGATCTGGAAATAGCTCTTGGGATGTGCGCATACGGGGCAAAGCTCGGGAGCCTTCTTGCCTACCATGATATGACCGCAGTTAGAGCACTGCCATACAACGTCATTGTCCTTGGAGAATACGATGCCTTCTTCGATATTACCGATCAGCTTACGGTAGCGAGCCTCGTGTTCTGCTTCGATCTTGCCGACCATTTTGAAGAGAGCCGCAATTCTGTTGAAGCCTTCTGCCTTTGCTTCTTCTTCGAACTGCTTGTACATATCGGTCCATTCGTAGTTTTCGCCGTTTGCAGCGTCCTTCAGATTGTCGAGGGTATCCGGAATACCGTCGCCGTGAAGAAGCTTGAACCAGATCTTTGCGTGTTCCTTTTCATTTTTCGCGGTTTCTTCGAAAAGATCACCGATCTGAACGTAACCGTCCTTTTTTGCTTTGGAAGCGTAGTAGCTGTATTTGGTAAATGCCTGAGATTCACCTGCAAACGCAGCCATGAGATTCGCTTCTGTCTTCGTGCCTTTGAGTTCCATAGTAAATTCTCCTTTTTGTTTTAAATTCTGTTTTATTCTACCGGCTTTGCAAGCTGCTTCAACCGGATCGTGACTGTGGATTTCTGGGGAGTGAGCGCAGTGAGCGCGAGTGTGAATTTCTTCGCGTCTGCGGGGAAGGAGCCACGCATCTGCTCACCGAAGGTATGTTCGCAGAATCCGCTTTCGATATCAAAATAGCGGGTTCCCGTAAGGAAATATTTCGCATTGCCCTTTGCAAGATAAGAATAACAGCCCGCCTTCGGCACCATGAAAAGACTGTCTGTGAGAAGCTTGCCCTGCGGAGGCATGGTGATCTCCAGCTTGGTGGGCACGTAATCACATCCGTCCGCCGTCATATCCACGCGGATACCGTCATCGAGAATGTGGATGTCCACGACGCGATGCAAGGTCTGTACGTTGATCGTATCGCGCTTTGAGTGGTCCATGCGGCGCCAGTTTGACGTTTCGGGCTTGTCATCGAATCTGGATCGGTAGCCCGCTTTTTCTTCGCTGATCAGACGGAAGCCGTCCTCAATGGGAACGATCGTTCTGGGACGGAAGGTGGAATGCGGATCGCCGAAGAAGGATGCCGTATAGCGAAGCTGGAGGATCGCGTTTCCGTAATTGATCTGACAGAAAACGGGATGGCGGGCGCAGAGCGCCGTGATCGTCGCGTTCAGCTCCGGTTTGTAGATACGGGCAATGCGGCTGTTCGGCAAAAAGATCGTCTGATCCTTCGCAGGAGCCTTCGGCTCGAGTCTTTCGTAAACCGCTTCCGCTTCGGGATGAAGCAAATGATAAGTCAAAAGATAGAAATAATGCTGACAGCTCTTCGCAAAATAATCTTCACGCGTCGTTTCGACCATATGCGCAAATTCGGGGTTTTCGTCGTGAAGCATGAGGATCAGATAGTAAGGGTAATATTTCGCAATGGGATATTCTCCGCCCATATCCCATCTGGTGGAATTGAGCGTATTGACCGTATTGTCCGGTTCAATGAATTTATACATCAAATTCAGATTACGTCTGACGGGATCGTAAAAATCGTCGTTTTTCAGAAATTCCGCCATCACGCAGAAAGAGAAGTCACAACAACAGTTATAGGAGCCCGTGGATCGTTCCGTATATTCACCGTATTCGTCGCAGTCGATGCCTTCCATCAGGAATTTATCGATCGCCTCCTTGAATCTGGGGTTTTTGGTAAAATAATACGTACACGCAAGTCCGGAGGAAATGATCCAGCGGTGGTTCGGCGTATGGAATCCGAGCGTCGCCATCGCCTCGCCCATACGTTCCATCAATTCCAGATATTTCGCAAACAGCTTGTCCTCCATCGGCGTATGCTGCGTATAACGCTCGATGATCGCAGCCTGCGGGAAAAGAGCCTGAGAATGAAATCCCGTCTGCGCAGGGTCATGGAAATTCGTGACCGCAAGGTCAACCGAGCCGTCCTCATGCACGAACTGCTCGTACATACACAGAGCCTCGTATGCATTTTCCAGCATTGCCTCGTCATGATAGTACTTGGAGCCTTCCGTATAATACGCCAACACGAAATAGATGGAGTACTGACCGGGGTGCATACCGTCGCGTACACCGGAAACAGCCTCTTGATACAGCGCTTCCTGGTCGGGCGACATAAACATCCGATGACCGGCAATGTAATTTCCCATTTGCTTGAATAAGAACTCTTTTAGTAGCTGGTAATGGTTTCTCATTGCGAAAACCCTCCTGTAAATTCTCTTTTCGTAGGCATTTTACCATATATACAAAGAACAGTCAATAAATTCAGAAAAATTTGTGAACATTTTTTCAATTTCTCTTTCTATAATCAAAAAAAGATCCGCCTGCAAGAAATTTTCAGACAAGCGGATCTCCGAAGAATTTTATGCGGTCGGTCAGGCAATGGTTTGCGGTGTGACACCGTCCGTTTCTCTCGCAACGGTTTCGTACGGATTCAGACCGAAGCTGATCGTAATGGCGTTATTGACCTTTTGCATAAGTACGTCGTCAATATGCCCCATTTTCTCTCTCAATCGGGTCTTGTCGATGGTCCGTATCTGTTCGAGCAAAATCACGGAATCCTTCACAAGCCCAAAGCGCTCGGCGTAAACGTCGATATGCGTCGGCAATTTCGCTTTTCCCAATCGGCTGGTGATCGCCGCGGCGATCACGGTGGGACTGTACTTATTTCCGATATCATTTTGAACGATCAGTACCGGACGAAGCCCGCCCTGCTCACTGCCGACGACGGGGCTCAGATCCGCATAATAAATATCTCCTCTTTTTACGGTCAAGCTGACCACCTCTTTCTTTTTCATACATAAGATCGCGGTATATCGTTTCACACGGCGCATTCATCTTCGCCGTGCGTTCCATGACTCTATTGTTACCGAAAACAAGCGGACTTTAATCGAAAGAAGAGAAAAAAACGCGGGACGTTTGCGGCACGATCCGAGCGCAAATTCCTCTTCTCGATGCCATTGTATTGATTCCGATATTTTTTGATACAACCAAAAATCAAAGACCGTACTCTATCTCCAGCAAACGATTGTATTTCGCCACGCGCTCCCCTCTCGCGGGAGCGCCCGCCTTCAAATATTGCGCGCCGACCGCGATCGCAAGATCGGATATAAAGCTGTCTCCCGTCTCTCCCGAGCGATGTGACATCACGACGCGATAGCCGTTTTTCTGCGCCAAACGAACGGTTCGCAGCGTTTCCGTCAACGTTCCGATCTGATTGGGTTTGATCAGAATCGCGTTGGCAAGTCCCTCCCGTATTCCTTCCGAAAGAAGCGCCTCGTTGGTAACGAAAAGATCGTCTCCGACGAGCATGACGCGCTCTCCCATCCGCGCGGTTATATCGCGCCATCCCCGCGCATCGTTTTCACCCAACGGATCCTCGATCGAAAGTATCGGGTACGCGTTGCAAAGAGATTCAAATTTCCGTATCAGCTCGTGTGAGGTCTGTGATATTTCCCGTTTCTTCAGAAAATAGCCGTCCTCCGTCGCCCATTCGGAAGCTGCCGCGTCCAGAGCGATCCCGACGGTCTCCGTATCGTAGCCCGCTCCCTTGATCGCCTCCGAAAGAAGCGCCAAAGCCTCTTCGTCGCTTTTCAGATCGGGAGCAAATCCCCCTTCCGCGCCGACGGAAATGCAAAGTCCATAGCGGCGGAGAAGCTCCTTCAAGGTCTGATAGATCTCCGCCCCCATGCGCACCGCTTCCGAAAACGATTGCGCGCCAACGGGCACGATCATAAATTCCTGCATATCGATATTATTCCCCGCATGACAACCGCCGTTGAGAATATTCATCATGGGGATCGGCTTTGTCTCCATGCCGTACAAGCCGCCGAGATAACGGAAAAGAGGAAGCCCGTACGCATTTGCCGAAGCGCGCGCCACGGCAAGAGATACAGCAAGCAAGGCGTTCGCGCCCAGATTCTCCTTATTCCGACTGCCGTCAATATCGATCAATCTTTCATCCAAAAGCGACTGCTCGCTTGCGGACATTCCTTTGATATAGGGGAATATTTTCCTCTCGATATCTCTGCAGACCTCCTGCGTTCCCTTTCCGAAGTACCTCCACGGATCTCCGTCGCGGCGTTCATACGCCTCTCTCTTTCCCGTCGAAGCGCCGCTCGGCACAGAGGCGCGCCCCTCCGCGCCGCCCTCCAAAGTGACGTGTACGCTGACGGTCGGATTTCCTCCCGAATCCAGAATTTCAATCGCTCTGACGGACGATATTTTCTCATTGACGCTCATCATTCTTCCCCTTTCCGCGTATGGATATTATTTTAGCAAAATCTCGCTTTGTTGAAACTGATCGAATATCGGCATCCATTTTTGCATATTATAGATATAAAAATAAAATGCCGTATGGTCAAAAATGGCAACAAAGACAAAAATAGAGAAAACCGCTTGATTTTTTGCTCCGCATATGGTATACTCATGATACTTAACACGGCTGTCTATAGCATGGATAGAATCCGATTTTTTATACTAGTAAAGATATCTTTGCCACAATTCCGACCGTGTTTGTCATTTTTCGGACAAAAGGAGAGCAGCTATGAAAAAAATTCTCGTAACAGGCTTCGAACCGTTCGGCGGAGACACAAGAAACCCCTCCGGAGAATCGGTGCGCGCGCTGAATGCGCCTGAAAACATGGAGATCCGCAAATTGATCTTGCCCGTTTCGTGGAAAAATGCTTTTCCTGAAATCGAAAAGGTCTGGGACGAATGGAAGCCCGATGCCGTTCTGATGGTAGGACTCGCGGCAGGCTCCGCCGCCATCCGCGTGGAAAGAATAGGTGTGAATCTCTGCGGCGAGATCGCCGACATCGACGGACTTTATCCGGGCGGTTCCGCTCAACCCTCCGGCGAATATCCCGTTATCGATAGCGAAAGAGAAGCCTTCTTCGCGACCTATGACCACGCCGATATTCTCAGCGCTCTGAAAAAAGCAGAGATCCCCGCAAAGTATTCCTTTTCCGCGGGAACCTATATCTGCAATTATCTGCTCTATTCCTCTCTCGCCAAAGCAAACCGCGAAAACGCCGATGTGAAGATCGGTTTCATTCATCTTCCCTACGCCGAAGGACAAAAGGAAGGCGTCCCCTCGATGCCTTTTGATCAGATGGTACGCGCGCTGGAGATCGCTTTGTCTGAAATATTTTAATTTTGAAAGGTTGGACATCCAATGAAATTTGCCCGCATACTATTGACGATAGCTCTTGCGCTCGTTATGCTGATGGGAGCCGTTTCCTGTTCCTTTCTGACACCTCCCCATTCAGAAGAATTGGAACTGAAGATCTACAATTATCTGCAAGAAAAATATCCCGATCTGGAATTTGAGATCACAAGCTATAAGCAGGACACCTTCACCAGCGGAAAATACGTTTTCAACGTCACCTGCAAAACGACCGAAATCGATTTTCTCGTTTATCAATCCTCTTTTCTGACCACGGACAGCTACACTGTCACCTATGCAAATCTCTCCATGGAGGAAATGCTCGTCGGACTGCTCGGAAAAACGATTATGTCCACGCACGCGAAATCCATCCAATGGCTCGATATGTACGCCGACGGTAACACGGGCTACCGATTCCGCGAGGTTGATCTCTCGACGTTGCCCGATTCCGTCATGGGAATTGAAAACATCTACAAAATCGTACTCCGTTCGCAAGATACGGAAACCGCCTTGCAATCCATCAGAGCCATCACGGAAAAGCTGACTGACGAAGAGATCCAATGCGATAACGTCACGTTCGAATGGACCCACGATGACTACACCTTCGAATTCACAACGAACACCCATACGCTTACCAAAGCTACCGACGAAGAGCTTCTCGGATTCCTTACATACGTTGACGAAGCGAAAAAGACCGACGAATTCGTTACGATCTCCTTTGTTTCCCGCATAAAGAAGACCTCGCTCTTCCTCGACGAAATGGAAAGCACGGAAAACATTCCCGGCTTCAGCACTCAAGAGGACGCTCAGGCCGATAACGCAGAAGAAACTACAAAATAAAACGAAATGGACGAAGAATTTCAGCAATTCTTCGTCCATTTTTATTTTTATCCGTAAATGCGCTTTTTCGTTAAACCCTGTCTTTTCCGAAGCGAAGCACCGTCTCCACGTTCGGCTTCAGTTCGATCTCCGTATCGCGATATCTGAAAATCGCGGAGCAGCTCGTGCGCAAAACAAAGGCTTCCGCATTCTCCGCAATTTCTCTGCGCACGAAAACGCTTCCGAACTTCGTTTCCATTTCCGCTTCCGACGAAATGACGGTGGACAGCTCCGCCGGCGTGATCCGCAAGCGATCTCCTCTATCGTCAACCCCAAGCAAATGCAAGAACACGTATCGCAAGGGCGCGCCGAACATATGGTGATTATGCGAAGCGCGGCCGCACCAATATTCACAAAGAGAGGTTTCTCCTCGTTTCAACCACGCGCCGAAGGAATTCTCCTTTTCCGACGTCAGAAGCTTCATTGCCGTATCTCCGAAGCCGTGCTCGAAAAGCACGCGGATCAGAATATCCGTCCCGAAAATTCCCGTATCAAATGCGCCGAGACGATCGTATTTTTCGGCGATCGCGCGGATCATTTCATCGTCGCAAAGACCGATATCCGCGGCAAACGCGTCCGCACCCTGCACGCCTTCGCAATAGACGCGCGTCTTTTCGTCGTAATAACGATTTTTCAGATTCGCTCTGTACGCGTCAGCCTTCTTCGCCCAGGGCGCGTCGTGATCTCCGAGAACGGAAGCGATCTCGGTCATATAATCGAGGCATTTGATCAGAAAATACGTATTGACGAACGGCTCGGGGATCGCGACCTTTTCCGCCGTACACCAATCGCCAAGACACCAGCCCTTCTCCTCCTCGTAAGCGACGACGCCGTTTTCGCAACGGGATTCCATATAAGCGATATATTTTTTCATATTCGGATAATAGGCTTGCAAAATATCCGTTCGACCGTAATGCAAGCCGAACATATACGGAACGATGACGATCGCGCCGCCCCAACCGCCGGGACCTCCGCCGCCACCCTCAAAGGGAGCCGTATGTTGAACGTGTCCCGACTCGGGGTCCTGCCCGTCAGCGATATCGCGAAGCCACTTTTCATAGAATTTCTCGGAGGAAAGGATCGTCATGCCGAGATCCGCCGTCAGCTGTCCGTCACCCGTATAACCGAGCTTCTCACGATGCGGACAGTCGGTGATCACACCTGCGTGCATATTGGAATACAAACTCTGCACGGACGCGTTGAACAAGAAATTCAAGACCTTGTTATCCGAAGAAAATCCGGCGCGCAAAGGCATATCGGTATGGATCTCATTGACCCAGACATCCTCGGCGTTTCCGACGATCTCAAAATAACGGAATCCATGAAATACGAATTTCGGCATACAGAAATTTTCGTTTCCGTCACTGATATAAACGTCGCTCTGCACGATCTTGCCCGCGGAAGCCGTCAACAGCTGATACGAGCCGTCGATCATTTCCGCATGACGTACGACGGTCTGTTCTCCGCAGGCAGTATTCTGCGTAAAGGAGACCACGCCCGACAAATTGACGCCCGCATCGTATACGGCTCTCTCTCCGTCGCGGAAGATCACCGTAGGTCTGATCCTGCGGACGACTCTGTCGTGCGGCGCGTCGCTTTCATACAGAGTGCCGAGCTGTGTCGTTGAAAGCACGACCTTCTTTTCTTCCGTGTCCTTATGCCTGAAATCATGCGTTTCCCCAACGTAAAGATTTCCGAAGACGATCTCCGAATCATGCCACGTCATCGTTTCGTCGGAAAGATACTGTCTTCCGTCCGCGGTCAGAGAAAAAGCAAGCGTCGGACAACCGTAGGAGCGTTTTCCCTCTCCGTTGCAAACGTCCTGATAGTAATAACCTCCGCCGAGTTGAACCTCCAGCACGTTCTCACCCTTTTTCAGATACTCCGACAAAGCATATCTGCAATAATACACGCGGTAAGAAAACGTATCGTGGATCGGGTAGTAGAGCGAAGAAAGATCTCTCTTTCCGTAATCCGACGCGGGCGGAACCAATACGTCGTCGGAAACCTTCTTTCCGTTCACGTACAGCTCGAAAAAACCGAGACCGCAAATTTCGATCTCGCTTCGAGCGGGATCGGTCACGTTTATCTTTTTGACGAACACGGGAGACGCGCAAGCGAACTCCGATGCACAAACAAATTTAGCTTGATGAATACTCATGGGACGATTCCTTTCCATATGTTTGATACGCTCTCATTCTACCACATCTCACGCAAAAAGTAAATATATCCCGCGCACAGTCCACCTATGAAAATCGAAAATTTCACAGATGAGTAAAATTTTTTCAAAAAATTATTTTTGCGTTGACACGGAACCTTTTCTATGATACCATAAAAGCAACAAAATAAAAATCGTGAAAGGATCTCTCACCATGACTACAAGAAACGCATATCCCCGTCCCGAGCTTGTCCGCCAGAATTGGATCAATCTCTGCGGCGAATGGGAATTCGAATTCGATTTCGGAAAATCGGGCAAGCCTCGCGGCGTTGCACGCAAGGAACGCCTCGAAAAAACCATTCAGGTGCCCTTCTGCCCCGAAAGCGAGCTTTCCGGCATCGGTTACAAGGATTTCATTCCCGGATGCTGGTATCGCAAAACCGTAAACGTGCCTCACAGTGACGAAGAACGCGTCATTCTGAACTTCGAAGCCGCTTGTCACAAGACGGAGGTATTCGTCAACGGTGTGTCCGTCGGACGCCATCGCGGAAGCTATACGCCCTTCTCCTTCGATATCACCTCCTACATGACCGAGGGCGACAACTCCATCGCCGTATACTGTGAATCCGACGTTGCGGGAGACGGAACGCAATCCTCCGGCAAGCAGTGCGCGCGCTATCAGTCCTACGGTTGCTACTACACCCGCTCCACAGGCATCTACGCGCCCGTCTGGATGGAAGTCGTTCCCGCAGTTTATCTCAAAAACGTCCGCATGGATCCCGACGTGGATAACGAAAAATTGGATCTCGAGCTTTCCTTCCCCGAAATCGGCGCGAAAACCGTATCCATCAAAGCGTTCCTTGGCGGCAAAGAAGTCGGCAAGGCGACCGCAAAGACCACTCTGAAGACCGTGAAGACCTCCGTTGCTCTGAGCGAGATCTCTCTCTGGTCCATCGAATCCCCCACGCTCTACGATCTCGAGATCACCGTTACCGACGGAAAGAACACGGATACCGTCCGTTCCTACTTCGGTATGAGAAAGATCGAGCTTGATGACAGATGTCTGCGCATCAACGGCAAACGCGTATTCCAGCGCCTCGTTCTCGATCAGGGCTATTACAAAGACAGCGTATACACCGCTCCCACCGACGATGCGTTCGCAAAGGATATTATGCTCTCCAAGCGCCTCGGCTTCAACGGCGCAAGATTGCACGAAAGAGTTTTTGAACGCCGCTTCCTCTACGAAGCAGACCGTCTCGGATATATCGTCTGGGGCGAATACGCAAACTGGGGCTTCGACGTCACCAACGCAGGCAACCTCAAATATTATCTCTCCGAATGGGCAGAAGCCATGGACAGAGACTACAACCACCCCGCGCTCATCGGTTGGTGTCCCTTCAACGAAACGTGGGACGTTGACGGCAGACAGCAGGACAACGGTCTGATCCGCGCGATCTACAACTACACGAAGACCATCGACCCCGTTCGTCCCTGCATCGATACGAGCGGTAACTATCACGTCGTTACGGATATCTACGATATTCACGACTATAACCAGAGCGTAGAGACCTATCGTAAGCGCTATGCAGCGGTCACCGATACGGAAATCTTTGAAAACTACGGCAGACGTCAGAAATACAACGGCAAGCCCTATTTCATCAGTGAATACGGCGGCATTAAGTGGGCGGCTCAGATGGAAAACTCCGTTACCAGCTGGGGCTACGGCAACTCCCCCAAGAGCGTCGAGG